>JALSQI010000057.1 GCA_026985525.1 Archaeoglobaceae archaeon | reverse complement strand
AGAATTATGATACAGTTCTTGGACTCAGTAATAGTACAGGTGTTATGGGCTTCTTCAGGTATAAGAAAGAGAAGAGCAATGGAGATAAGTGAAGTATTCGGAATAGATCCTTCGAGTAAAGAAATGTTAATAAATCCGCTTTTTAGGTGGGATCCCTCCACAGATTCATTCATTCAAGAATCAGAGTCAAAAAAATTAGAAAAAATAGCAACTCTTTCTGGAAAAGAAGTTTTTGAGGTAGTAGAAGAGTTGAGGAGAAGAGCTGATTTTCTCAAGTTACTCGACAAAGTCAACCTTAGAGAGTTTAAAGCTTTTGTAGAAGCTGTACAGCAATACTACAGCAATCCAGAAAAAGCTTTTGAAAAATACGGAGGGATAGAATGAGAGCTTTTAAAGCTTTTTTTGCACCAAATTTTTTAATAAAACACTATTCAAGAAAAATTCTAAGCGGGAAATACTATTCGATAAGCAAGTCAATAGAAATGGCGAGATTACCGATAACTCCACAAGAGCTCTTAGCATCCTCTTTTTTTTACGCCCTAATTACGTTTTTATCCATATCGATTGTACAACTGCTGTTTTTTGTGTTACTTAAAGGAAGAGTTTTTAATGCTTCTTCATTAATAGGTTTAAAGTTTTTAGAATTTTTGACCAACGTGGCTATTAGAACGAAGCTAAGCTTCTTAGAGAACGTTGCAATAACACTTTATTCTTTTGGAAATCTAAGAGTAGGTTTTACGATAATTCTTCTTTTTTGTCTGTTTTTTTCCATGTTTTTTGCTGGATTTGTCAGATTTCTTATTCTTTCTTACCCAGACATTGTTTCTTCAAAAAGAAAAGGTGAAATCGACTTGTATTTGCCATACGCAATAAACATGATGCACGGAATGGCAAGTGGAGGCATTTCTGCTTACGAAATTGTAAAAGCAATAGCAGAGGCAAAGTTCATGTTCAAAGAGCTGAGTAGAGAATTCGAAACCATAGTAAATCTCGTCGAATTTTTTGATGAAGACTTAATATCTGCAATGGATTACGTAAAAGAGACGACACCAAGCGAGAAACTTTCAAGTTTATTAGAAGACATAATTTTCGTCTTAAAAGGTGGAGGAAAGTTAAGCACTTATTTTTCAGGAAAATCAAAAGAAGTTTTACAGAGAGAAGAGCTGAGTTATTCGAGCTACCTCGAATTTTTAAGCTTGATGACCGAAACATACTTGTCAGTTTTCATACTCTTTCCCCTTTTTTTACTAATAATATTAGTCGTGATGAAAATAACCGGTGAAAACCTTTTAAAAGCTTACGTTTATGTACTCTACGCAGTACTGCCAATATCAACAGCTATTTTCGTATATCTAATTAAGTCTTCAATGCCTGTAGCTCCAGCGAGTTACGAAAGAATTTACGTTGGAGAAGAAAAAATTAAAGTAAAAATTGGAGATGTCAAATCGGGGTTAAGGTTTAAGAAATTTAAAGGGATTCTTAAGAAATTTATAAGGTTCATGAAATCTCCTTTAGAAAAAGAAATTTATACATTAGATTTAAAAGTCGTTGTCGTATATGTGACTATATTTTCATCAATTGTTATTTATTTAACTTATAAGTTTTTGCAATCGATACTCATTCCAGTTTCGATCTCATCGTTCGCGCTTCCGCTAATAATCATTATCGAAATAAGGAATAAGAAGATAAAAAAAATAGAATCAAAAATCCCCGAAATGTTTAAAGAGTTGGCTCTTTTAAACGAGGCGGGTCTCACAATAATAGAAAGCGTAAAAATCCTAAGCAGACTTGACTTTGGAGAGTTGACGAGAGAATTAAGAGTTATAAAGGGAAAAATGGAGTGGGGAGAGAGCGTAGCAAAAGCCTTTACAACTCTTGAAGAGAGAGTAAAAAGTGATATAGTAGCAAAAATAATTCCAATTTCAGTAAAAGTACTTGAAGTTTCACCGAGTTTTAAAGATGCTTTCAATACAGTTTCCCAGTTCGCAGAAGCAGAAGTTATGTTAAGGGAAAGAATAAGAAGTGGTATGCTACTTTACGTAATAATAATATACATGTCAGTTTTAGTGTTTTTAGTAGTAGTTTACGTTTTAATACATAACATGTTTTCGTCATTTCATGCAAGCTCTCAAGCTCTTGGGATATATATGAATATACCATTTCTCAAAAAAATTTTTTACTACATTTCTTTGCTTGTCAGTTTCTTTTCTGGAATTATAGCAGGAGTTATAAGCAGTGGAAAAGTGTCAAGTGGTTTCAAACACTCCTATGTTTTCCTAATGTTAACTTACATAATGTTCAACTACTTGCTTTAGACAAAAATCTTTAAAACTCCCACTCAGAAATTACGTGGGTGTTCCCCATGCACGCAGACATACCAGCGAAAGAAGTAATGACGAGAGAAGTTTGCACCGCATCGCCAGAAGAAAGCTTACATTCTGCAGCTAAGAAGATGATAGAGTTTGGAGTAGGAAGCATAGTCGTTGTTGAAAGAGGCGAGCCAAAAGGAATAGTAACTGAAAGAGATATTTTACACAAAGTAGTTGCTGAAAACAAACTGCCTTCAGAAGTAAAGCTGAAAGACATTATGAGTAGTCCAGTAATAACAATTGTACCAAAAACTTCTGTAAGAGAGGCTGCAAAGATCATGCTAAAAAAAGGTGTTAGAAGGCTGCCAGTAATAGAGAACGGCAGACTTATTGGTATAGTAACGGATACAGACATACTCACCATTAGTATGGATATTGGAGAGCTCTTAGGCTTGATAAAAGAGAGGAGCGTTGAAATATTTGTAGAGGAATTGAGTGGAAAGTGCGAGAGGTGTGGAAAGTTATCTGATAGGCTTATAGAAGTAAACGGTATGAAACTCTGCGAAGATTGTGCTGAGAGTTTTGAGGAGTGATAAGATGAAATCAAAAAAACCGGGAAGTATAATGGAAATCGCAACGACTGACGTTGTAACGCTTCCTCCAACAACTACTATTATGGCTGCTGCAAAAACGATGAAAACTTATAGATTTAGGAGGTTGCCAATAGCTGATCCGGGTACGAGGAGGATTGAGGGAATAATTACTGCAACGGACTTGGTAAACTTTTTCGGTGGAGGGGAAAAACACGGTATAATAAATGGAAAGTACTCAGGAAACTACCTCGCCGCCGTAAATGAAGATGTAAAATCGATAATGGAGAGAGACGTGTTTACTCTCGAATATACAGAAGATATTGAAGACGGTTTAAATCTAATGTTAAAAAAGGGAATAGGTGGCTTTCCTATTGTTGACGAGGAGGGTAGGGTTACTGGAATAGTTACTGAAAGAGATTACCTGTCGTATTTAGCAAAAAAGTGCAAATTGGAAGGTAATGTTTCTGAATACATGACAAAAGGTGTAATTACTATAAATTCGGATACCAAAATAAAAGATGCTATGAAGCTAATGATTTCAAGGAAGATAAGGAGGTTACCAGTAATAGATGAGGGATTGTTAATAGGGTGGATAAATACGCCAATGATAGTTAGATATTTTAGCGGAGAAGTTTTTAAGTCTTTAATTACTGGAAACATCGAAGAAGCATTAAACCAGCCAGCTTCAGTAATTCTATCTTCAGATAGTTCTGGCTATGTAGCACCACTTACAGTTACACCCGAAACTACTATGTCTGAAGTTGCGAGGAGGATGCTCGACATGAAAGTTGGCTGTGCATTGGTTGTTAGAGATAACAAATTGGAGGGTATAATAACCGAAAGGGATATGGTCAGATTTCTGTACAAGTGCGAGGTAAAATGAAGTTTGTAGCAGAAGCTTTATCTCTGTCAGAACCTGCAGCAATTAGACTTTACAGAAAGAGTATTTTAAAGCCCGCTTTTATACCGCATCCATTTTTTTCTGACATCGAAGAAGCATATTCGCTCGAAAAGAAGTTTGGAAAGTTTGAAGAAGGGACGTTAATAGCACTCGCTGGAAAAACGTACGTTGCTAGGGGATTTCCGAAGATAAAAAGGACTCTAATGCTGAAAGAATGTGTTAATAGACACTTCAAAGGATGCGATGTAGCTGTAGAAGAGAAGATAAACGGATATAACATTAGAATACTCAAAATTGGAAATAATTTATACGCGATAACGAGAAGGGGTTACATTTGCCCATACACAACTGAAAAAGCAAGAGAAAAGATTAACGAAGAATTTTTCAAAGATTATCCAGAATTTATGCTTTGCTGCGAAGCGGCTGGAATGGAATCACCTCACGTTCCCAAAGAGATTTATGGAAAGGGTTTGGAATTTTTCTTGTTCGACATTAGAAATTCGAAGACGAACGAGGCTATGAAAGTTGAGGAAAAACTCAAAATAGCAGAGGAGTATGGATTCAAGATTGCAAGAGTTTTTGGTATATGGAGTGGTAAAGAACTTGTAGATGAATCGTTTGAAATCGTAAAGAAATTGGATAGAGAAGGTAGAGAAGGAATAGTACTTAAAGATGTAGATATGAAAAAGAAGGCTGTAAAGTACACTACGAGTTACTGCAATTGTTCCGACCTTGAATACGGATTCAGATACTTCAGCGAGCTCGGTAGAGATTTTGTTTTGACGAGGGCTGTAAGAGAAGGTTTCCAAAGCTACGAGATAGATGACGTAGAGGAAAGAAGGAAAAGGTACGAAAGAGTAGGCAAAGCAATAGTTGACGGACTGATAAAAAGCATAGAAGAAGTGAAAAAGACTGGAAAATTAAAAGAGAGAACTAAACTAAGGTTTAAGAGTAAAGAAGTTATGGAGCTATTTATTCAACACATGAAAAGACTTGCAAGAGTTAATTTCGAGTACGGGGGGTTTGAAAATGGATACATTCTGTACATGGAAAAGTACATGCCAAGCACTTCGGACAAAATAAAAAACTTGTTAGATGGTGGTTTCTGGTAAGCTTAGCTTAGTAAATTACCAACGCAGATCCCATTTATCCGATGGGTCGTTTTTCAGATATTTCTCCACTAACTTGTTTTCAATATCAACTCCAAACAAGTTAGCTATGCTAAAAACTACAAATGCAACATCAGCCAGTTCTTCTTCGATTTCTTCTTTATTACCCTTTCTAAC
The DNA here is from genome assembly GCA_026985525.1 of Archaeoglobaceae archaeon. Taxonomy (GTDB): domain Archaea; phylum Halobacteriota; class Archaeoglobi; order Archaeoglobales; family Archaeoglobaceae; genus WAPX01. The sequence continues at coordinate 25,663 of JALSQI010000057.1, read as the reverse complement.
GACTTCGGCAAGCTCCCCAACCTCTTCCATTAAAACTGCGAGGAGAAAAAGTTCTCCAGACTTTTTATCCTTTTCAACGTACTTCTCAGCTATCTTTTCCAATAGTAATTTGAGTTCCATAACTCTATTCAAGCGGAATGTTTTAAATACGAAGCGGTACTAAAAAGCCCAATGGAATCTGAACTCGAAGTTTACGATCACGAGTACGTAGTAGTCGGATGTGGAGCGGTAGGTTTTGCTGTTGTAAAAGAGTTGGTTAGGAGGAACAAAAGAGTTCTTGCAGTTGATATATCAGAGGAAAGAGTAGAAGTTTTGAGAGATGAACACTACGATGCGATAGTTGGAAATGCTGAAGATCCTGAGCTTTACAAAAAGTTCGATTACTCGAAAACGTCGGCAATACTGCTTTTAGTTCCAGACGTAGAAGTTAATAAAAAAGCAGTTCAAGTTGTAAGGGCTGTAAGTAAGGAAGTTTTCATAATTACAAGAGCTAAAAATCACAAACAAAAAGAAGAGTTAGAATCTCTTGGAGCTGATTTCGTAGTATATCCATCAGAGGCTTTGAAGAATTCCGTCATAACAGCTCTAAGCAAAATGGAATCCTTCAGAAAGCTCAAAAAACTTAGAAAAGTAATAGAAGGAGTTGGAGAAGGAAAACTCGGTATTTTTACTCACGACAATCCAGATCCAGACGCTATATCCTCAGCTATGGCTTTGAAGGAGATAGCTAAGAAGTTTGGGGTAGAAGCAGATATACTTTACTACGGAGAGATATTCCATCAAGAAAACAAGGCAATGGTAAACCTACTTCAAGTCCCCATGATTAGGGCTGAGGAGGTTAATCTCGAAGATTATAGAAAGTTTGCAATAGTTGATTGTTCAAAGCCGGGAGTTAACAACTCAATTCCGAGCAACGTTAAAATAAACATAGTAATAGACCACCACCAAGTAGAAGAAGTAGAAGCTGAATACGTTGACTTGAGAACTGATGTAGGTGCAACAGCTACAATTCTAACGGAATACCTAAAAGAGCTCAAGATAATCCCAAGTAGAACTCTTGCAACCGCTCTATTTTTTGGAATAAGAACTGAAACGGATGATTTTAAGAAGAACGCAAAAACTGCAGATTTCATAGCTTCTGCGTATCTCTACCCTTTTGTTGACCACGAGCTTATTGAAAAAATGGAAGGGCCGGCTATATCAACAGAAACCTTAGACGTCTTAGGAGCTGCAATAAAGAACAGACAAGTTTACTCGAGCTTTCTAATAAGTTTTGCGGGGTTTATAAATGATAGAGATGCGTTACCCCAAGCAGCGGACTTCCTCCTCAGATTGGAAGGAATATCCACAGTTTTAGTTTTCGGAGTCGTAAAGGATACTGTTTACCTATCAGCCAGAAACAAAGACGTAAGAATAAACATAGGAGAAGTCTTAAAGAGAGCTTTTGGGGACGTTGGTAGTGCAGGCGGGCACGCACACGCAGCGGGAGGCCAGATACCACTTGGGATATTTGGAAGCGTTAAAGATAAAGAAGCTCTCGGAAGGCTTGTAACGGAAGCTATAAAAAGGAGGTTTCTCTCGGCAGTAGGAATAGAATTAGATGAAGAATAAAATTAAAAAAATTATTCTTCTTTAACAGCCTCCAATAGTTTGTTTTCCTCTTCTTTTACGAACTTTTCGACGATTTCTATGGTATCTATGTTTAGCAGCTTGAAAGCCTTACTTACTGCGTCGTACTTACCTATTACGAATATCTGGTTCAATGATGCTCCTTTCGGAATCAAAACTCTTGCTGTAGTATCAGACACCTCCACTTCCACGTCCAAGCCCGTGTACATAACGAAAAGTGCCTTTATTTTTTCTTCTAATTTTTCTACTTTTTCTTTTATTTCTATGTCGAAGATTATTGTTTTACCCGCAAGCGGATGATTAAAGTCCACGATTACTCTCCTTCCTATAATTCTTTCCACAGTTCCCACTCTGTTGCCGAGCCTTACTCTCTGACCGGGTTTTGGCCTTTCTGGAAACTTTCTGATGCTAACTATTTCTCTCTTCTTCGGATCGTATTCGCCAAAGGCTTTCTCAGGCGGAACTACAATTTCTCCCTTAAACCCTACTTCCTTACCAACGAGCTGTTCGTCAAGTCCTTTTACTACGTTTCCTTCTCCTACGACGATAACGATATCCCCATACCTTCCGTTTTCGTCGTATATTCCGTATTCTTTTGCCACTTTTTCGTCTGTCGTGTCTATTACTGTTCCATCTTCAAGTTTTGCCGTATAACTAATTTTGATGAAGTCACCCTGCTTTATCTCCGTCAAGATTATCCCTCCCTGAGGTGTTCGCTGTACAGTTGTATAAAAACGTTCGTGATACCAAACTTTATTAAGTCAAAAGACGAACTTGAAATATGGCGTCTGAACCAGCAGATGATGAGCTCCTCGAAAAAATTGCAAGCCAAATTAGAGCAAACTACAGAAAGTCCTTAGGCAAGGAATACTTAAGAAAAAACTGGGATGAAGAGATAAGAAAAATATTTAAGAAAAAGTGATTTTCTTGTATAAATTTCCCTTTGCGGAATATATAGACAGTCCGGACAGCTCTCCCGAAAACAAGTGTAAAAGACCAAACTTTTCTGGATCTATTGGGCATTCTCTTTCAAGAAAGTAACCTCCCGGAACTATTCTTGAGATAGCTACTGAAAGATTTCGTTCCTCGCAAAGATAACCTGCCATGGGTTCTTTTGGTAAAGGAACTTTTATGAAGTAAACGCCTATTTCATCCGGTAAGCATTTAGTTGCATCGGCACACCAGTATTCAAGAGTTATTTTTTCACCCAACATTTGAATTTTAAATCTCCAAGCAGGAAATACGTAACTGAGCTTTTCAAGCTTAAACTCAGACACGTTTCTCAATTTCCTCTTTATCCCTTCCAAGTTTACCTCAGGTGTGTGGGTATCTATGAAGATCAATTTACTTCCGAGCAGTATTCCATGTTCAACGTCATCACTCGAACCGGCGTAAACTGTAGGGTAATATATTACCGACTCTACTTCTTTACAAACCTTTTTCAAAAACTCTCTTTCCCCCTTACTAAACTCGAATAAATCAACTCTCTCTGCGAGCATCGTATCCCGCCATGGCAGATATTAGACCACCAAGAATAATTAATATAGAACCTATCCAGACGAAAGATACAAGTGGGACTATGTAAAACTCAAAAGAAGCTATTCCCGTTTCCGTAACTCCTCCCATAGCGATGTACAAGTCGTATAGTGGTAAGGAGATTATGTCAACCGAAGCTACTATCCTATCGTTTCTCATTAAGTTGTAAATTACGAGTTTTGGATGCATTACCCCCACTAACTTACCGTCTTTGTAAACACTTACGTAAGCGATAACTGAAAACTTACCGTTTCCATTGACTTCGTTGAATCCGTTGAGCTTTAAAATGTAATCACCAACTTTAACACTCTGTCCAACGCCCATGTTTATATGGGTGTAACTCGACTCGTACATCCAAGAACCCATAACGCCTATGAAGAGAAGGATTAAGCCGAGGTGTGCAGCTATCGCTCCAACCCTTCTGAGATTTACCCTCTTAGCGTAGCCCTGAACTAATCCAGCTAAGGAGAACACGAATATACCAACTCCAAGAGATGCGAGTAAAAGATGAGTTAAGGCATAGCAAATTATTCCGAAAGCAATTCCGGCAATTGCAGATTTAATAACACCTCTGTAAACTTCTCTGTCTTTTCTATAAGCCATAACGCATACTCCAAGCAAGATAACAAGGATAGTACCAAGAGGTATTTCTATGTGCCTGTAAAACATCCTTGTTACGGAAGCTCTTATTAAAAGGGGCGTGAGTGTGCCAACTAAAATCGTTACAGTTGAGAGAGAGAAGATTAAAATGCTGACTTGTATCAGCCTATCCCTTAAGTTTAGCTCAACTTCTCCAAAAACGTCTCTTCTCCTCAACGCTACTACAAGTGCAAATAAAGTAGAAAGAGCTATTAAAAGCAGATAAGCGTAAGCTTCCTTATTTCTGGCAAAAGCGTGAACTGAACTAATTATACCGCTCCTCGTTATGAAAGTAGCGAGTATTACTAAGTCAAAAGTTACTACAGCTAAGGCGTAGTTAACAGCTTTCATACCTCTCTTCTTCTCCTCAACTAAAATTCCATGTATTAGAGCTGAAGCTGTTAACCATGGCAGTAGAGAGGAATTTTCTACTGGATCCCATCCCCAGTAACCACCCCATCCAAGTGTTTTGTACGCCCACCAAGCCCCAAGTAATATGCCAAGCCCAAGAAAAGTCCAAGCTATTAGGAGGTAGTTTTTCGTTCTCGGTATCCATTCCTCTCTGTAATAAGTAGCGGCAACTGCGAAAGCGAATGGAACTGTCATTCCAGCGTAACCTAAGAATATTGCTGGAGGGTGGAGGGCCATTTCAGGCGTTCTTAATAAAGGATTTAATCCCCAACCCTCAGGGGGTGTAAAGTTTAATCTAACGAATGGATTAGAAGAGGTAAGCAGTAGAAAGTTGAAAAATAAAGCAACTATGCACATTAAAGTGTTCGCAAAAGCTGAAACTCTGTCCCCCTTCTTCGTTGACAGAAGTATGAATACAGATAGGTATAAAAGCCAAAGTAATAAGGAACCTTCTCTCCCCGCCCAAACTGCACTTATAGTGTATATCAAAGGTAAGTGCGTATCAGAGTAAAAAAACACATATTTGACGTTGAAATCTCTCGCCAAAAAGTAGTAGAGGAGAACTAAAAAAGAGAGAAGCGAAAAGCAAAAAGCAAGTAAGTTTGCTTTTTTTACATAACCCCATTCTACACTACCTTTAACGTAGAGGTAGGACATAATAGCTGAAGAGGAAAAACTGAGAGTTGAAAGTATTAGAAATAAATACCCCGGATCCATCTTCATCCCTTAACTACTTTTTTAGTTGAGTAGTTTTCTTCCATAACTTTATACTTGCTTGGGCATTTCAGCAAAACTTCTCTCGCGTGAAATATTCCGCCGTAGTAACTCCCAACTACGACGGCTGGTATTCCTTCTTGGTAGTGGGAGAGTATGCCGTGATAAATAACCCTCATTTGAGTCCTTCCATCCGAAAGGTTAAACATCAAAGTGTTATTTGGTAAAATTTTCGTACTTCTTGGTACTATAGTTCCGTTCACCTGAACGTTGTTAACTCTACCCTTAGAAACGACGTAACTCACAGTTACGTATGGACAAAGCTCGCTCTTGAAAGATGTTGCCAGAACTATTCCAAAAACTATAACTGCAACACCAACGATAATACTAACCTTTTTCATCTCTTGAGAGGTTTTCGAGAGGATATTTAAGTGTTTTTACCGATTTACGAACTTTTGAAACATTTTTCGTCATCACAGTTAGTATTGTGATAGTAATTACAATTATAAAGAAAAGGAATATTTAGTTTTGCAAGAAATAACGTAACAATGAAGAACGTTCTTACCGCAATCATTTTTGTTCTTACCTACGGGATAATCGATTCGATATTTACAATTTTAAATTTAAATAGAGAAGTAAATCCAGTTGTTTTGTTAGCCGTGAATAGCTACGGTATTGCTGGGCTTATAACACTCAAATTAATAGGCATTTTTTCGATACTAATTACGTTTGCAATCTTAAAATCCTTGAACTACAGTAAAACTGGATTTGCCATGTTATTGCTATCGGCAGTATCAGGTATTGCTGTTTGTCTAAGCAACTTTTTAAGCTTCAGCTACTATGCTTTCACGATTTTCGTTTCAATTTCTTTCTCACTTCTGCCATTCATCGCAGTCTTCGAACACAAAGCAAAAGTAGTTTGAGGAGTAACAGCGGGAGGATGAGGAAAGATCACTTTGAAGTTACTCACAGAGATGTCATGGGGAGGGTTGGCAAGTTACACACGCCTCACGGAACGGTTCAAACACCAGCTCTGATGCCAGTTATAAATCCCAACATAGACTTTATAGAACCAAAAGAAATGAAAAAATACGGAGCTGAAATAGTAATAACGAATTCCTATATAATTTATAGAAGTGAAGAACTCAGAGAAAAAGCTTTAAAAAAGGGATTGCATGGTTTACTTGGAGTGGATTTTCCGGTTATGACCGACAGCGGGAGTTATCAGCTCATGGTTTACGGAGATGTAGAAGTTAAAAATTCTGAAATACTGAATTTTCAGAAAGAAATAGGAAGCGACATTGCCGTACCTTTGGATATACCAACACCACCTGATGCAGACGTTGAACTAATTTTAGAAGACATGAAATTAACTCTCGAAAGAGAAAGAGAAGCTGCGGAAATATTTGAAAGTTCAAACAGTTTGATATCATTTCCAATACAAGGCTCAAACAACGCAGAAATGAGGAGAAAGTTTGCGGTAGAAGCGAGGAAAATCGCTGAAAGTTACAATGTAAAGCCCCTTTTTCCGATAGGGGCTGTAGTTCCTTTACTCGATACATACAGATTCTCAGATGTCGTTATCTCGATACTCGAAGTTAAGTCCGCTTTACCCCCATCGATGCCCGTTCACCTTTTTGGAGCAGGTCATCCAATGATGTTTTCCCTCGCAGCAGCTCTGGGTTGCGACCTCTTCGATTCCGCTGCTTATGCACTATACGCAAAAGACGACAGGTATATGACTGTTAGAGGGACGGAAAAGCTCTCAGAAATCAACGAATTTCCATGTTGCTGTCCAGTTTGCTCAGAGTACACACCAAAAGAGTTGAGGAAAATGGAGAAAAAAGAGAGGTCAAAGTTACTGGCAAAACACAACCTATACGTGAGTTTTCAAGAAATAAAAACAGTAAGACAGGCTATTAGGAATAAAACGCTTTTCGAGCTCGTGGAAAATAGGATTAGGGCGCATCCATATCTCTTAGAAGCGTGGAGGAAACTCAGAAGATATAAAGAACTTTTAGAAAAATATGATCCATCAATAAAAAGTAGATTTTTCTATACAGGAGTTGAGAGTTTGCTAAGACCGGCAATTTCGAGGCATGTGGAGAGAGTTATGAAAATAACTCCAGAAAAAGAGACGGTTTTAGTAACGAACTTTTCATCTGGTTTAAAAGGTGACTTATATCTTAGACCGTGTTTCGGTGTCGTTTTCCCCGAATTAGTAGAGAGCTACCCTGCAGGACATGCAGAAATGCCATCCGACGAAGAGATAGATTTAAATGCCATTGAAATAGCCGTAAACTCCTTCATAGAATACGCAAAGAGAAACAAGAGAACGAAGTTCGTTGTTAAAGTGGAAGGAAGGTGGATAGACGTTTTTAGAACTAAAAATCTGCCAGAAAACGTAGTGATTAAAGGTGAGAGTTTTGAGGTTTAATGTGGAGTTGAGAGACGGTTATTCGAAAGTTGGAGTTTTAGAGTTCGAAGGAAAAAGGTACAAAACTCCAGCGATAATACCGATCGAAAAGTTAAAAAGCTTGGACAGTGGGGTTTCCCTCAAACTCAAAACGATTGACCCCGAAAGGTTTAAAATTTTGAGAAAAGAAAGAGAGCTTTTTGTCTTCAACGTACCTCCAACATCTCCAGAGGAATTTGTAAAACTACTGTTGGATTCCTTTAAATTGAACAGAGTAGTATATGCCCCAGCCATAGCGACAGCTTACAACATACCAATACTGGCATACCTTGGAATAGACGTTTTCGACACAGCCTTAGCTGACATTTTAGCTGAAACCGGGGTTTTCATGACAGATAGTGGAGAGATCTTAGCTGAAAGTTTAAAGGAGAACTTCTGTTGTTGCAAAGTGTGCAGTAGAGAAGGAGAGAGAGTTCTGTCCAACAAAAAGTTGCTAAGAGAGCATAACCTGTGCATCATGGAAAGCAGAGTAAAGTTAACGAGGGATTTGATAAGGAGAGGAGAGCTTAGAAATTTCGTTGAAAGCGAAGTTAAGCACAGTCCTTTTTACACGGCAGTTCTGAGACTTTTCGATTCTCATTGCAGAAACTACTTTCCGAGGTTTAGGAAAAGCAAAGCAATTTTCTGCTCTCAGGAGTCGTTTTCCAGACCAGAAGTCATTTATTTCCTCAAAAGAGTAAGTGAGGTTTACACTCGAAAAACTGATGGCGTTTTAGTACTTCCATGTTCTGCAAAAAAGCCTTATTTGCTCTCTAAAACGCATTCAACGATACAAAACGCATTAAAAGAAGTTAAGGTAAGAGTTAACGAAATCATTGTCTCATCCCCCCTCGTAACTCCGAGAGAGTTCGAACTGTGTTATCCAGCGTGCAATTACGATGTTGCGGTTACGGGCTCTTGGGGCAGAGATGAAGTAGAATTCGTATCCGACTGGCTTGCAAAACTGTTAGACGGATTTGAGATTGCAGGAGGATACGTGTCTGGTGGTTATAGAAAAGTTTTAGAGAAGGCATGCGAAAAAGCCGGAACCGAATGTAAAATAATCGAAGACTTAAAAGGAGTAAAAGAGTTCGTTGAAGAGTATGGGAAAAAAATCGACCTATACAAAGACATGTTTAGAATGGTTTCAACCTACCAGTTCGGAAAAGACATCGTTGAGTTCTTAGAGGGCAGAAAAGAAAAAGTGAAAATTAAAGGAAAATATCCAGAAATAGAACTAATTACATCTAAGAGGGTCGCGAGATTTGACAGAAAAGGGATGATAGATGTTTACACTCCAGAGTTTTTAAAAGATAGTGATTACGCTGTAAAAATAGAGGATTTCAAGCCGAGAGGTACTATTTTTGCTGCTGGTATAATTAAAGCTGAAGAAGCTATAAAACCGGGAGATGTTGTAGGATTTTTTGGAGATAGATGGATGGGTGTTGGAGTAGCGAGAATAACTGGCTGGGAAATGGAAAACCTCGAGGAAGGTTATGCAATAGACGTTAAGAGAGTGCAAGAAAAATTTAAACTCTAAATTTAAGTAAAGTTAATAAAAAATTTTAAATTTTTTCACGCTTTTTAAGTCAATCTTTAATTACAATTACGGTAATGATTCTACAGAAACCAAACATTTAAAATACTCTTCCAATGAAATATAATAATACCTCGGAGATGATAACCATGCCCGAATCTAAGGCAGTATCACCAGTTGTAGGAATGGTTCTGATTTTAGCTATAATAGCCGGATTAATGAGCATAATCCAAACTAAGTACGTTCCACAATGGGATTACCAAAAAGAGGCTCAAACTTTTAGAACGCTTTTATCAGAAATGAATAGCATCCCATCTATACTAACTCAAAAATCTACTTCTACTTCCATCCAAATACATGCTGGAGTTGAATACCCTCAGTATCCTTTCCTCATTAATCCTTCTGCAAGTTACGGTATTTTAAAAACTGTTCCCGAAAAAGTAAAAGTGAGTTATAAGGTATATGGTAGTTCAATAAAAGAAGAGTTTAATTCATCTGCGATTGTAGTGTCTCCTCTCTACCTATACATGAATCCCGTAAATATAACTTACGAGCATGGAGCAGTAATAGAGTATGGAAAAAATTATAGAAGGCCTATAATGCTAAGTCAGGTAGCTTTCTCCAAAAACGAAATAAATATACCTATAATCACATCCAAAAATACTTCCTATGCAGCAGAAAGTGTTACACTTCACTTTTACATGATTAGCAGTGGAAAGGAAAAGAAAGTTTATAACTTAAGCTTAAGCTTTGAAACTCTTTACCCAGAATTGTGGAAAACAACTCTTGAAAAAATATATGGAAAAGATGCAACTGTAAAAGTTTCTGGAAATTATATAACTATATCGTTTAATAGAAGCTTATATCTTGCTATTCCAGCATGGAGTTTAAGCACACAACCTACATCGATAAGCAATACTTCAAGTCACTCAGTTTCAGCCATATTGGTAACTCCACAACACATATACCTTAATCCCGGAGAAGTAGATTCAGTCTCAATGCAAATTTTAGATAAATACGGAAATCCTATGAAAAATGCTACAGTCGAAGTGAAAGTTGAAAATGACTCAGTATGTAAGATTTTAGCAAACAACACTGTAACAGACAAAATTAACTTAACTACAGACTTCAATGGAATATGCAGGGTTTATCTAAAAGGATTCTTACCCGGATCAACGAAAGTTATCGCAAAAACAGACATTCCTTCATCCCCATCCGGTAGTAATGAAACTGTATTCAATGTTACTGTAACAAACAAGGAGACTGGTAGCAGTTATGAACTGAAAGTTATACATGCTAACAGTACAGAGATAGGATCCTATATAAAATACTATAGTAAAGGATGCTGCTGCAAACATAAATGTTCGAGTTATTACCCAGTTTACTTATATGATATACTAGTTAAAGCAACAAAGAATGGCAAAAGTGTAAAGAATGTACCAGTAAACTTCTACTTAATAGACTCAGAAGATAACATTGTTTACATGGGAATTGCTTTCACAAACACAAGCGGATACGCACACTTAATGCTGACCGCTGGAATATTGAGTGAAAGTGCATCAAGTTCTGAATACGCTACACCACAGGTCCTAATAAATACAAAACCTGTAAAAGTAATTATAGAAGCGGGGAGTTCAGAAAAAGTTGCGACCATAAATTATGTATGATGTAAAAAATAAAATTTTTAAATATTTTTATTTACTCCTTTTTTGTTTGGTGCAGGCACAAACTCTACACCCTGTCTCTGCATCATTGGTTGTGGATAGAGATCCATTAACCTGTAAACTTCTTCTGGCACATCAGTAGATACTTGTAAACCCAGCTCTCTTGCAACTTCTACTGTAATAGGATAGTCGTGAGTCCACCTGCCTTCAGTCATTATTTTAGCAACTTCCTTAGCTTTCTCCTCACTCATCTTATCTTTTAACAATTCGAAAACGAATTCTCTAACTTGATTTATCGCTTTTTCAGCCACGTCAGCCAGTATTAAAGTTTCGTCGTCAACGTCTTTTGGTTCTTTCTGCTTAACAGCTTTAATAATTGACGGTGCTGGATAGTTCATTAGCTGTGGATCTACTGGACCAAGCACGGCATTTGGATCCATAACTATTTCATCGGCAGCAAGAGCTATTAGAGTTCCACCGCTCATCGCGTAGTGAGGAACTATAACAGTCGTTTTCGCTTTGTGTGATTTTATAGCTCTTGCAATTTGGCTCGCTGCTAAGACCAAACCACCGGGCGTGTGAAGAATTAAGTCTATTGGTTGATGAGGTGGAGTGTTTCTTATAGCTCTAAGAACTTGCTCGCTGTCTTCTATACTTATAAACCTGTAAAAAGGAATGCCAAACAAGCCTATACTCTCCTGCCTGTGTATCATCGTTATTACGTTGCTTCCTCTCTTTTTACCGAGTTTCATCATAACACTCTTTCTTGCAAGTTCAAGCTGTCTATATCTAAGCTGTGGAGCTAATATTAACCAAACTAAAAAAATCCACCAGAGAGCACTCATAAATCCCGACATAAAGTCCGATGCCATCTCGGAATTGTACTTTTGAAAATATTTAGCAGTTGCTTAAACCCGATATTAGTATAACCATTTTTAAGTATAATTTTTTAGTATAATCGCTCCACGACGAAACTTTTAAATACCAAAATTTACTAACGTTTAGTTAGTAAAGAAGTAGTAAAAATTAAAAAAGGAGGTGGTTTTATGATGCCTGACCCGTTTGAGGAGCTTAAGAGAATTCAGAGCAGAATAAACAGACTTTTCGAGGAGTTCGGAGGTTTTGGATTTGAAATGCCTGCAGACGTTATAGACGAAGGAGACAGAATAAAAGTAGTCTTAGACTTACCGGGATTTAGAAAGGAGGACGTTGAGATATACGTCGAAGGTAACGACTTAGTTATCAGAGCTACGAGAAAAGAAGAAGTTGACGAAAAGAAAGGCAATTACATAAGAAAGGAGAGGAGGTACGGAGAAGTCTATAGGAGAATACCATTACCGGAAGGACTGGAGATAGAGAAAGCAAAAGCGAGCTACAACAATGGAGTACTCGAAATAGTTATACCGAGAAGCGAGAAAGCGAGAAAGAAGATTGAGTTAAGTTGATTTTTAATCGTAAAATTTTAATTGCTATTGATTAAATTTTGCAACCATGAGAACATCAATTGGACTTCCAGAAAACGTTGAGGCTGCTCTAACTTATATTTTAGGGATCGTTACGGGAATAATTTTTTTAATATTAGAAAAAGAAAGTGAGTTCGTTAGATTTCATGCAATGCAGTCTGTGGTAGCGTTTGGAAGTTTAATCGTACTAAAAATAGCTCTTGGAATTTTCTTAGTGCCTCTCGCTCTACTTATACCTCCAGTCATTTTCTTAATCGCTTTATTTAGAAGTCTAATAGGTCTTGTAGCACTTCTAATTTGGATTTTGTGCATGTACAAAGCGTACATGGGTGAGTTGTATAAGCTACCCATTGTCGGAGAGATAGCTGAAAATTTACTCCGTTAGCTCCTCGTGGTATTCTTGCAAGGATTTAACAGAGAGTTTCCCTCTTTTTATTGCTTCTATTCCCGTAACCGCAGCTTTAGCTCCACTAACTGTCGTTATGTACGGAATACCGTAGTCAACTGCAGCTCTTCTTATCATGTATCCTTCAGTTTTTCCACCTTTACCACTCGGAGTGTTGATAATTAAGTCAATTTGTCTGTTTATTATGGCATCCAAAACGTTTGGTCTGCCCTGACTTATCTTTTTTATAACTTCAGCCTCTATGCCATGTTCTTTTAAGAATTTAGCAGTACCATTAGTTGCTAAAATTTTGAAACCCAGCTCCTTTAACTTTTTGGCAACTTCTACTATTTTTTCCCTATCCGATTTTTTCACGCTTATAAAAACAGTCCCTTTTTCAGGCAACTTCATTCCAGCTGCTAATTGGGCTTTGTAATAAGCTAAACCAAAGTCGTAGTCTATACCCATAACTTCTCCGGTTGACTTCATTTCCGGGCCAAGAGTGGGATCGACTCCAGGAAGTTTTATGAATGGGAAAACTGCTTCTTTAACTGCTATGTGATTCAGCTTTAATCTCTCTTTAATGCCGAGTTCCCTGAGTTTTTTACCACACATAAGCTTTGCTGCTATTTTGGCGAGAGGTATTCCAGTAGCTTTACTTACAAAAGGTACAGTCCTACTCGCTCTTGGATTGGCTTCGAGAACGTAAACGACGTCATCCTTAACTGCATATTGAATGTTTATAAGACCGACGACTTTTAGTTCGAGAGCCATTTTTTTAGTATAATCTATTATTTTTTCTATAACTTCACTACTTAAAGTTTGCGGTGGTAAAACGCATGCAGAGTCGCCGCTGTGAACTCCTGCTTCTTCTATATGTTCCATTATACCTCCAATAATTACGTCTTCTCCATCGCATAGAGCGTCAACTTCAACTTCAATTGCGTCCTCCAAAAACCTATCTATCAAAACCGGCTTCTCAGGACTAACTTCTATTGCTTCTTCCATATATCTTATAAGTGAAGTTTCATCGTAAACTATTTCCATTGCTCTTCCGCCTAAAACATAACTTGGCCTAACTAAAACAGGATATCCAATTTTTCTCGCTATATCTAATGCCTCTTCAACGCTAAAAGCAATCCCGTTTTCTGGCTGAGGTATGTTCAGTTTCCTGCACAATTCGCTGAACCTCTCCCTATCTTCAGCGATGTCTATGGAGTCAACGGAAGTACCCAGTATGTTAGCACCACTTTCTTCAAGTTTTCTCGCAATGTTGAGTGGTGTTTGTCCACCAAACTGGACTATTACTCCTTCAGGCATTTCATTTTCGTATATGTTCATAACGTCCTCCCTCGTTATCGGTTCGAAGTAAAGCCTATCAGAAGTGTCATAGTCCGTTGAAACTGTTTCTGGATTGTTGTTTACCATTATGGTCTCAAATCCCTCCTCCTTAAGGCTGAAAACAGCATGACAGCAGCAGTAGTCAAACTCAATACCCTGCCCTATTCTATTAGGGCCTCCTCCAAGAATCATTACTTTCTTTCTCTCACTTCTTATAGCCTCGTTTTCTTCTTCGTATGTAGAATAGTAGTATGGAGTTTTTGCTTCAAACTCTGCGGCACAAGTATCTACCATTTTGAAAACAGCTTTTACTCCAAATTTCTTTCTTAAAGCTCTAAATTCCGATTCCCTAACTCCAAATATTTTTGCAAGTTGAACGTCGGAAAAACCAAGTTTTTTAGCTTTAATGATAGCGTTTTTAATCTCGTTTAAATTCGATTTTCCTGCCAACTTTCTTAAATAGCGTTCAAACTCAACTATATTTTTAATTTTTTCGATAAACCATCTATCGATATAAGTTAATTCGTGTATTTCCTCAACACTCATTCCAAGCTCAAGTGCTTTTCTTATGTAAAGAATTCTATCAGCATTTGGATACCTCAGGTTTTTCCTTACTTCATCTAAGCCAGCTTTTTCTACGTTTTTCTTAAGTTCAAGCCCGTACAACCCAGTTTCAAGACTTCTAAGAGCTTTTTGTAAAGCCTCTTCAAAAGTCCTGCCTATTGCCATTACTTCTCCAACACTTTTCATCTGGGAACCGAGAGTTGAATCTGCCGTTGGAAACTTATCAAAAGCAAAGCGAGGTATTTTGACGACTACATAGTCTATCGTCGGTTCAAAACTTGCAGGCGTTTCCTTGGTTATGTCGTTGGGTATCTCATCTAAGGTGTATCCAACTGCAAGTTTTGCTGCTATTTTCGCAATAGGAAATCCAGTAGCCTTAGAGGCTAAAGCAGATGACCTACTGACTCTTGGGTTCATCTCTATTGCTACAACCCTACCGTTTTCAGGATGCACTGCAAATTGTATATTGCTCCCGCCTGTTTCAACTCCAATCTCTCTTATTATCGCTATTGCGTAATCTCTCAAAATCTGATACTCAACATCGCTTAAAGTTTGAGCTGGAGCCACTGTTATGCTATCACCTGTATGAATACCCATCGGATCAAAGTTTTCTATGGAGCAGATTATTACGACGTTGTCGGCGAGGTCTCTCATAACTTCCAATTCAAACTCTTTCCAGCCGAGAACTCCTTCTTCAACAAGTACTTGATGAATCATGGACATTTCCAATCCATGAGATGTAATTTCCTTTAACTCTTCTCTGTTGTAAGCTATACCTCCCCCAGTCCCTCCCAAAGTGAAAGCAGGTCTTACGACGACCGGATAACCAATTTCTTCGGCTATTGATAAAGCCTCCTCCACGCTCTCAGCAGTATCGCTCTTAGGCACGTCTATACCTATTTTTTTCATGCACCTTTTGAACAGTTCTCTATCCTCAGCCTTCTTTATTGCTTCAAGTTTCGCACCTATTAACTCTATTCCATACTTTTCCAGAATGCCCATTTCTCCAAGCTGAACAGCTATGTTCAACGCTGTTTGACCACCGAGGGTAGGTAAAATTGCATCTGGAGTTTCTCTTTCCACTATTTTTGCAACTATTTCAGCTGTAAGGGGTTCTATGTAAGTTCTGTCAGCCATTCCCGGATCGGTCATTATAGTTGCTGGATTTGAATTGACGAGTACAACTTTATATCCTTCCTCCCTCAACGCTTTACAAGCTTGACTGCCAGAATAATCAAATTCAGCTGCTTGACCTATGATTATTGGTCCTGAACCTATGACCAGTATTTTCTCTATATCCTCTCTCTTCGGCATGTTTTTCACCTTATACAGTTGGACTAAACCGGTTCCACCCTACTTTTATACGTTTTGTTGAGTTACGAGTTTTTAGCACAATCAACTTACAATAGACTTAAAGTTAAAATCTGCAAAATTAAAGACAAAAGTATAAACAAATATACCTACATATCCGATAAGTTTATTACTTACTAATTGTATGCATTATAATTGTGAGAGTAATAGCAATAATCTTACTTGTTTTAAGCATAGGCATAGCAGGAGCTGTAAACGTAAGCATCTCGAAGTACTCCGTAGAAAATCTTCAGGCTAAATCAGTGGCTTTTTCTGGAAATACTGCAATCTTCGCTGGAAATGGTATCATTGCGGTAAACGATTCTGGAATTGTGTGGAAAAAAAACATAGCATCTAATCTAATCAGCACATCTAAGGATTACATAGCCGTTGCAAGTGGAAAAGATGTGTATCTACTTTCTTCCAACGGAACTACTCTGTGGAACAAAAGAGTAGAAAGTGCAATTACATCTATTTCCGTTACTGAAAATGGTAACGTTACAGTTGGTACGGTTGCTGGGTATGTGTACTTGTTCAATAGCACAGGGGGAAAGGTATGGGAGTACAAAGTTGGAAATGTCGTGGAAAGTGTGAGTTCTCAAAAGAATTTTGTGGCTGTCAGCGACGTAAGAGGAAAGATATACTACTTCGAAAAGTTTGGAAAATTTCCGTGGACTTTTACGAGTAACAAAATCCTAAACTGGGTTTACAAAACCGGATGGTGTATCTGGGAGTTTGACGGCATAAGTAAGCTCTGCACGTATCCAGAAGTTTTTTTAAAAGTTTGTAATGACGTATTAGTAGTTTCAAAATTTATGCAAAATGTATATTTATTTAGTAAGAATGGATACTTAATTTGGAATAAAAGTTTCTCAGAAAAACCTATATCGTTTGACGGAAATGGTAAAGTTTTCGCGATTGGCTTCAAAGATGGAATGGTTTCCGTTTTTAATAGAGAAGGTAAGTTGTTGTGGAACGTGAACTTTGGAAGTGCTGCTTTAGTTTCCGTTTCAAAAAATTATATAGCTGTGGGAAGTGGAAAATTAATAATTCTATTCGATAACAAAGGAAAAGTTTTGTGGGTTGATAATGCTCCGGGAAAGATTACAGGCTTAGCAGTTTCAGATTCTGGCAGGATAGCATTTTGCTGTGGAAGAGCTTATTACATAGTTCCAGAAATTAAGGAGAGCGCGGGGAATGGAATCAACAGGACTAAAGAAAAAGTTAAAGAAATAAAAATTAATACTAATATAAAAACAGAAAAAACAAAAGTAAAAATAAATGTTACTTCAGAAGTACAAAAAACAAATAAAAATAAAAGTGTCAACGAAGTAAACGAAAGAAAAACAAATAACAATGAAAAAAGCGAAAAGTTCAACAAAATATACTTGATACCAGTACTACTGGTATTAGCTGTTGCGCTGATACTACTTAGGAATAGAATTAGCGGTAAAGCTACAAAAAATAAAAAAGTTAATAAAAAAGCTAAAAAGAAAGTTAAAAAGAAGAAAAAAGTAAGTCAATAAACTTTTAACATTTCCACAAACCTGTCGAAGAAGAAGTAAGTGTCGTGTGGTCCCGGAGAAGCTTCTGGGTGGTATTGAACGCTGAAAAGAGGTAAATCCTCATGCTTTAAACCTTCGACAGTATTGTCGTTCAAGTTTATTTGAGTAACTCTGACGTTTTTTGGTAGAGTCTTTTCGTCAACAGCAAATCCGTGATTCTGACTCGAAATAAAGACTCTACCCGTTTCAAAGTCTTTAACGGGTTGATTTGCTCCCCTATGTCCAAACTTTAGCTTGAAAGTTTTTGCACCGAGTGCGAGTCCAATAAGCTGATGCCCTAAGCATATGCCTGCAAGAGGTATTTTTCCTATTAACTTTTTCAGGTTTTCAATGGTATCTTTAACTCTTGCTGGATCTCCTGGGCCATTCGACACGAAAACGCCGTCTGGATTCATTTCCATAATCTTATCCGCTGAGTAGTTGTAAGGTACGAGAGTTACTCTCACATCCCTCTTTAACAGCTGTCTCGCAATACTCATTTTTATCCCGCAGTCGATTATAATCACGTCGTACTTTCCACTCTCGTTAAGAGTTACGGGTTTATCAACACAAACTCTGTTTACGAGGTCTAACTCAGTTATGGATGGCTGTTCAACCGCTCTTTTTAGCATTTTTTCCCTGTCGTAATCTCCAGTTGCAAGAACCGCTTTCATAGCTCCGTAAATTCTTATCTTCCTCGTCAAAGCTCTCGTATCAACGCCTTCTATTCCCGGCACTCCGTATTCCTTTAAAAGTTCGTCAACGCTGAGTTCGCTCCTCCAATTACTCGGATTCTTGCAAAGCTCCTTAACAACGAATCCCTCAACTTTGACACCATCACTTTCAAAGTCTTTCCTACAAACACCGTAATTACCTATGAGGGGATAAGTCATCATAAGTATTTGTCCAGCATAACTCGGATCAGTTAAAGCCTCAACGTAACCCGTCATAGCCGTGTTGAAAACTAATTCTCCCTCAACCCATCCCTCTTCGCCAAAAGCGTAACCTTCTACAAAAGTTCCATCTTCTATTGCAAGAGCTGCTTTCATGTTACCACCTTTCATTAACTTAGATTCCATACTCTTCTGAAATTTCAACAAGCCTTTTAACAACTTCAGAAAGTTTATCTACGTCAAAGAATTTTCTTCCAGTTATTTCGTTACAACACGCTTTGTACATGTCTGAAACTACATTCAGCAAATCACGAGGTAATTTTGGTGGTTTTGCTAAATCTCTCCAATTTTCGTTCAAAAGCTTAAGTTTTTCAATGCGTGCATACCAATCAGTCTTTCTATAGTACTTTCTCAACACTTCCTTACTTATCTGAACGCCGCTAAAACTGAACCTGCACTCGTCTGGTGTTCCGATTGCATCTACAAATACTATTTCACCGTTTTCGTCAACGGCAAATTCAAATTTTCCATCTAAATTTTCTATTCCTACTTTTTCAACTTCTCTGCTTATTTTTTCGTTCATTCTAAGTGTTAACTCTTTGAGTTTATTGACGTCACTCTCCTCTAAGCCAGAAATTTCCATTGCCTCTTCCCAGCTTATATACCTGTCTTCACTTTCCAGCTTCGTACTTACTTCAACTATGGGCTTCTCCAGTTTTTCTCCCGGATTTGGAATGTGATCTAATCCGAGTTGTTCTAAGGTTACAGTACCTTTTTCCAGTCTTTTGAATACGCTCGAACCTTCTGGCAAAACGTTTCTGTATATAACTTCGAGAGGTATTAGATAGTTATTTTTAGCATTTTTAACGGGAGTATAATCGTACTTGCCATTTCTTTTTACTGGCTTTATTACTCTAAACAGCTTTACTTCCATGACACCTGCCGGCTCTTCGACCTCGTCAAGTCTTACCAATTTTTTACCGTCAAAAATTCCGAGATAGTGAGTCTTTAATCCCATTTCTTCTGCTTTTTCGAAGAAATAAGCTGAAGTTAAGCACAAAGCCTTTCCTTTGCCTTCTATAACATCTGGCATCTCCCCGTAATCAAAAACTGAATACCTATCGGAAAAGTGAAATCTCCCTCTACCGGGTTTTTCGTCCGGTTTAACTATCACTTCAAGATCTTTTACGCTCCCCATCTCTGCAGAGTTTACTCGCGATGTTTTATAATTTACCGCTTGACTTTTTTAACTACCTTTATCCACTCAATTGCAGTATTCGGATAAAAGCCATCCTCCTTTTCAAGTGATTTTACCATGTCCCATACCGTGAGTAAAGCTACACTCACACCAGTTAGTGCTTCCATTTCCACACCCGTTTTAGCAGTAGTTTTAACTTCACAGCTAACTTTTACACCGCCCTCCACTAACTCAAAGTCAAAGTTAACGGAAGTAATTGGTAACGGGTGGCACATTGGTATCAATTCTGGAGTTTTTTTCACAGCATTAATCCCCGCTACTCCAGCTACTGAAAACACGTCACCTTTCTCGATTTTTCCCTCTCTAATAGCATTTAATGTCTCTTTTTTAAGCCTTATAAATCCTTCAGCTTTTGCAAGTCTGAAAACGTCTTTTTTTTCCGTAACATCCACCATTTTAACATCTACCATTTTCATGGTACCAACTCTCTCAAGTATATTTTGTACTTTCCAAGCTTTCCACCGTAATTGCCGGCAGATATTTTAACTACTCCGTCAACTTTACTCGCCACTTTCATGCAAACGTACATAGCCTTTTTAACCGAATCTAAGTCAATTCCGTTTATCACTATTTCTGGAATGGAATTAACACCTTCTGGAACTTTTGAATCTGGAATCTTTCCCCTAAGCGAAGGACAGTAGTAGTGATTCGTAGTTGGCCCTATTTCTGGGTACTTAGTTTCAACCTTAGAACCGGCAGAACATACGTCAAATGAAGTTATAACCCCATCAATTCTTTTTAAAGCTTCTACAGCCAATTCTCCAGCTTCTAAAGCGGATTCCTCGCTTTCGCAAAAGAACCAGACGTTACCTCCAGCTACGCCTTCAGAATAACCGATGTACCTTTCTATTGCAAACTCACCAAACATTATGGGTACGAATATCATCTCCCTATTCCACCTCTTTTCAAACCATTGGTAGTCATCTCCACACCTTCCAACGTTCAAGTTAGAATCAAACTTCTCACCCTCGCAAGCGTTGAAAACTCTCGTAGTGGGAACGACTAAAATTCCCTGTCTTATCCTCTTTCCGGTTTCCCTAAGCAATTTTTCGTAAAAGTTTTTAGTTTTTGGAATCCATATCTGAATTACAGCGCCATGCCTGCCGTCGGGCGTTTCAGCTGGTGATAAAAACTTTTCAACCCCTCCTTCAGATTCCCCAAACACAGTTGAAGGCAGAGAAGTTGCTCCGTAAACTGCTTTTTTGAGTAACCACATGTACTTGGCTGTAACGATCAATCTCGTGTAAATACCTTCAAAAGCTTCGCAGTAAGTATCCTCTACTTCTACACCGTTTATTTCAAGCATAGAGTTAAAGGTGTTTTTCTGTTGATAAACGTTGTCTGATTGGAATCACTTTTAACTTACCATCGAAGTAAACAGCTCCAAATCTGCATACACCAACAGCTTTTCCGTCGAATTCAGTTTTCCATTCAACATTACCTCTTTTGTCTAATTCTAAAACTTCGTTTTCGCTCATAACGTAAAGCTTAGAGTTTCCTCTGACGTGAACTATTCTACTGTTAGCTTCAAAATCCCAAAGCTTTCTGAATTCGTTATCAAAAACTGCTATCTTTTCACCCGTAACAGCGTACACGTTATCACCAAACTTCCCAGCAAAATCGCATTGTATCGTCTCTACATTATCTCTATCGCAATTTATATCCTTTATATCTCCACAGAGAACAATTTTATCTTTGTATTCAAAAGCATACTTTACTTCCCCTTCGCATTTAAATAAGACTTTTCCTACCCTGTTTAAAGCAACAGCACCCAAGTCCGTAACAACAACTACGTTATCTCCAGCAAACAAATTCCTTACTTCTTCAAATCTAACTTCAAACAACCTCTTCCTATTGAAGTTAAAAACGTAAACGTAGTCGTGCATGAATTGAGTAGCGACAGCTACAAATCCCTTACCGATAGATATACGAGTGACGTCTTCTGGTCTCCATCCAAGGCTCGCTATAGTAGCAAATTGATGTTCCCAAAGCTTTTTTCCCGACTTCGTAAACATGTAAAGTTTACCATCCATAAAGTTCGTTCCAACTGCTATGTAATTTCCCGCATCAATAGCTGAAATTTTAACGTCCGTGTACGGATCTCTGTAGAATGTCGTGAAAAACTTCTTTTTCCACGTGTAATTTTCACCAAAGCATGTTAAAGTGTTGTCCTTAGCCATTACAACAAAGCTGTCCGAAATAGAAAAAAATTGAGACATAACAATCACTTTAGCCGAGAGTACCTATGCTCGACCAGTACCACCCAAGTATGTAAACGGACATTATGAATCCGAGTATCACGTTTACTAAAGCTCCAGAACTGAATGCTATCCAAGGCTTTTTACCCGTAGCTGCAAGCTCTCTAAACCTCGTTGTCAGCCCAATGCTGAAGAACGTGAATATAAACGTCCACGTCCTCATAGTCTTTATTGGAGCTATCAGCAAAGGCTTCATGTGGTGTAAGTAAACGTCGAGAGGTACTCCAGCAGTTATTACAGTCATTATGAGCGAAGCTGCAAAGAAACCAAGTACGAACTTTGGAAATCTCCACCAGATTTCCATCGCCGATGGCTTCTGACCTGTTTCAGCTGCTTCCCACTTAGTCGTTGCGATTATTGCCATCACGAAAGCCCAAAGGCCAATCCACATGTCTCTACCTATGACTTTCATCAAAGTAAAAGCCCATACTGCTATGTCAGCTCCAAAACCGTATTTAGCTTGGTACATCAATCCATATTGCATTGCAGCTGCAAATCCCGCTGCGTCTGCGAATTCAGAAGTTCCAACCCAAGCACCTACTATTCCGGGGTGTAATTTCAATGCCCAGCCAACGTATGGTATAACGAATATCATTACTATAGCCCAAACTACAACGCAAGTAATACCCATTGCTACGTGTTCTTTCTTTGCCCTCACAGCTGCAGCCATCGCAATTGAAGCAGAAACACCACAAACTGCTCCACCAGCCCCAAGAACTGCAGCAAATCTCTTGTCGATATTGAGTAGCCTTGTTCCGACGAAGTATATTGTAACGAAAGTTGACACAGCAATTGTAGTTGCTTGAGCGAAAGCAACTGGGCCAGCGTAGATTATTAGCATGAAAGGCAGAGTAGCACCGAGTAAGACTATACCTGTCTTTATATAGTATTCTACTCTAAAACCAGCATCCATCCATCTCGGCAATTTTACAGCGTTGCCTATTATCAGTCCGAGTATCAGTGCTAAGAGTGGAGCTTCCAAGTTGTAGTGGTGAGCTGTTTCATTTGCTGAGAAAATTGCTATTAGTACAGAAGCGACGTAAACGAATATGAACGACGGAGCAAACTCGCTCGGTTTAAATCCAAGTATTGCACTGCTTATAGTAAATACTACGAACCAAAAGGCAAAGTTAGCCAAGTACCACACACCTTTTTGCTGGAAATGATGCATTAGAGTTGCCCATCCTTGAGGAGTAAAGCTCCATTTTGGTGGATAGACTGCAAGAGGTTTTAGAGTGGAGCCGTTGAAGTACAGAATCGCTGCAAGTGCTATTACTAAGAACGCTATCCACACTGCCCACCAGTCCTCTGTTTTCCAAAGAGTTTGAATGCCTCTAACAACTTCTACTTTTTCGTCATCAGACAAAGTACTTCACCTCCGATGAATAGTTGTGCTGTCAATCAATATGCGAATGTTGTCAGCAAAACTGTCAAAAACTGTCAGATGTACTCGAAGCTGTAATCACTGAAAACTTCTCTACCTTTCTGAGTTAGAGTTACAACTTTAAACCTGCCATCTTTTACAACTTTTACAAGACCTAAGCTTTCAAGCTGTCTGACGTACTTCTTTACAGTGTTCCTCGACATTTTGAATACGTCCATTAAGTCTGCAAAGCTAACGTTTTCACCAACTCTGTTCTGCATGTAAACATGCCTGAGAATTTCGTAACACTTTGGAGGTATAGTTATCTGAGAAGGTTTAGTCCTAACTACTTCACACTCTTTGGAGAGGAGTTTAAATTCGCTCTCACTCAACAATTCTCTGTCAACTGTAAATAGCAAGAAACCCTTACCCACTAAATGCAAGAAGTCCCGCAAATTTTGAACGAATTCTACAACTTCATCAAAACTCTTTTTCATAAGCAAGTAATCGAGTTCAACTAAGATCAAGTTGTTCCATCCCGGAAGACTCGCTATCAACTTCTCTACATCACTTAACTCTGGTGATACGAAGTTTTTACCTTTTCTTTCTGAAAATCTAAAGTTTTTACCCTCGAAAACTTCAAAGTACCTCGAAATCGAAGTTACACTACACCCGCACTTCAAAAAGTCTTCAGCTATTTCTCTTGCCAGTTGCACATCATCTGTCAAGTACGCTTTTCCTCTTTCTAAATCGTATTTCAAAACTCTTCTCAAAATTTTACTTTCAGCTTCAATTTTTGCAGTTATATCTCTCGCTATTACAGAATAGCCACCGTGTATAGAAGATATCGTAACTTCAACATCAATAACCTCGCCGTTTTTGCTAACTCTTCTCGTTTCGTACGTCATTGAAGTTATACCCTCTCCTATTTTTCTGAGTATTAACTCTGTTTCTCCTTTCAACTCTTCCGGCAACAGCTCGTCAGCGTGCATACCAATTGCTTCTTCCTTACTCCAGCCAAACAGCTTTTCTGCAGTCCTATTCCAGCTCGTAATCTTACCATTAAAACCGACAGAGTATATAGCGTCGCTTGAGTTTTCCACTATGTTCGCTAAATATTCCAACTCTTTTCTACTCTTCATAAGCTCAGCCGTTTTTTCTTTTAGCTTTAGGTAAGCTTTTCTAAGTTCTTCTTCAGCCTTTCTTCTTTCAGTAATATCTCTTGCTATTATCGCAAAGTTTCCATCAACCCTCGTTAGAGTTACTTCAATTTTAATATTGCTACCATCTGCCCTCTCACCAGTACTTTCGAATCTCACATCTCCTTTTTCAGCTAACTCCATCTTTTCCTGCCAGAGTTTGAGTTCGCGTTTTGGTACTAAAAGCGAGTAGTGTTTGCCCAAAACCTCATTAGAACTATAACCAAAAGTCACCTCAGCTCCCCTATTCCAGCTCGTTATCGTACCAGAACTATCGAGAGAAATTACGGCATCAACGACGTTTTCGACTATACTTGCAAGATACTTTAACTTTCTTTCAGTTCTTTTTCTTTCAGTTATATCTCTGCAAACAGCTCTATAGCCAAGAAGCTTTCCACTATTCGAAAAGAATGGTTTAAAAGATGCTTCAACTACCTTATCTGAGAAAACAAGCTCTACTCTCTCGGATATGCCGCGTAATTTTAACTTTTCTTTCAAAAAATCGTTTATATTTTTACCGATAACAAACCCACTTTCAACGCCGAGAAAGTCTTTGACTTTTGGGCTTGTATAGGTAAAATTCAAGTTTTCGTCGAGTTCGAAAACCCAATCATTTATTTCTTCGACTAAATTTCTATACCTCTCTTCATTTCTCTTTATTCTCATCTTCTGTTCAAACAAAACTCTCGACATGTAGTTAAAAGCATTAGCGAGTTCCTCCAATTCGTCACCGCTTTCAACTTTAACTTCTACCCTCCTACCGTTCATAAGTTCCTCAAATCCTCTTTTAAGCTCGTTTACAGGCCCAGTTATCGTTCCAGCAACGAAAAACGATATTCCAGCTATTATCACAAACATGTAAAAAGCGTAAGCTAAAACAGCATTTACCGGAACATGGGAAAGAGCGAGAAAGAGCAAAATACTGAGTAGAGAGAAAAACATCGATATTAAAACGAGTTTTGCAAACACCGGTAACTTCATTAATGACGTTTTTTACAATTAAATAAATAAAAATTGTTGTCAATGAGTCCACTCTACTACCCTAACTTCAACCCCCTTAGCTTCACCACACTTCTTCGCTGTAGCTATTACAGCTTTCTTTATTTCCTCCCAATTAGGACAGGGAAACGCTTTTCCAACGGGATATCCTTTGCTTATACACGAAGAGAGAGCTATTGTGTCAGCACCTTTGTTTATAAGAGCTCTAACCTTAGAAGAGACCTTCTTTCCCGGACATCCCCCGCAAGTCATAACTCCTACGAGTTCCACTTCCTCTTCGAAACTTTCGAAAGCTCCACTTTTTTCTTTCATACTTTTTATGCAAGATGCTGCAGGACAAAAATCCGAAACTATTTCGCACCTTATCAATCCTACTTTCATGTTAATTATTTAGCTCATTAACCTATTAATTTTTGGTTTATTTTGGAAAAACCTAAAAACCTAACAAGAATTTAAAAATC
>JALSQI010000056.1 GCA_026985525.1 Archaeoglobaceae archaeon | reverse complement strand
CCCCTTCTCGTAACTTCTTGCACACCAATCCTTATAAGCTTTGTAGATGGCCATACGTTTACGAATATTCCAGAGTTTTCAAGCCTTTTTCTCTCCTCCTCTCCCCCCTCAAACACTACTTGGTGTGATTCGGTAAATCCTTTACTTTCTCCAATTACTTTAAATCCAAGCTCGTGCAAACTCTCAGCCAAAGCTTTTGCGTTCTTAACCGTTTGCTTGGCGTAATCTCTTCCGAACTCTATCATTTCCATGCAAGAAACTACGTAAGCTGCTAAGCTGTGTAAGTGGTGGTTGCTAACCACGCTTGGCATAACAGCTTTTTCTATACCGTACTCTTCTCTACCGAGTATTACAGCTCTTTGAGGACCCGGAAAAGTTTTATGAGTCGATGCAGTAACTACTTCAGCCCCTTCTTTAAGCGGATCCTGAAACTCCTTTCCCGCTATTAAGCCAAGCACGTGACTCGCATCATAGACTAAGTGAGTTCCAACTTCGTTGCAAACTTCAGCTAATTCCTTTACTGGGTGTGGAAATAGAATTACGCTCGCGCCTAACATCAGTATTTTTGGTCTTTCTCTCCTCAACAATTCTGCTGTTTTTTCTACGTCAACGTTAAAGCTTTCAAACTCAAATGGTAGCTCTATGGACCTTAGCCCCCTTACTTCAGCTGTATTAAAGTGCGACGTGTGTCCTCCAAACTTAACTGGGATTGCGGCTATTTTATCTCCACAACTGGCTAAAGCTGTGTAAACAGCTAAATTTGCGACAGTTCCGGAAATCGCTCTGACGTTGACGTAATTTGCGTCAAAAATTTTTTTAGTAAATTCTAAAGCCAGCTTTTCTACTTCGTCTATGTACTTGCAACCGGCGTAAACTCTACTGCCAACTTCGCCCATAGCATATCTGTGCTGAAAATCCGATAGCATACAAATTCTTACAGCCAAGCTCGTAATGTTCTCGCTCGCTATCAGCGGTATAGATTCAGAAATCATTTCTTCGTGTTTTCTCAACAACTTCAAAAATTCGTACAATTCGTAAACCATAACTATCTCGATTCGAGGTCTTTTAGCTCTCTAACGAGCATTGGCAAAACTACGGCTGGATCGCTGACTATTCCAAGAGCGTGAGCAGTTCCCCTATCCATTAGCCTCGTAACTACGTATGGATTCATGTCAACTATAACTGTTTTAACTGTTGAAGGCAACATATTCCCAGTAGCTATGCCGTGAAGCATTGAAGCCCAAATAAAGCACATATCTGCTTTTCTTATGTACTTCCTCATTTCGTCCTGAGCGGCCATAACATCTGTAATAGTATCTGGTAATGGACCGTCATCTCTTAGCGAGCCTCCTATTACGAAAGGTATTCCCCTCTTCACACATTCATACAGAACTCCGCTTTTTAATATCCCTTTTTCTACGGCTTTTTCTATACTACCAGCTTTTCTTATTTCGTTTATCGCTACTAAGTGATTTCTAAAACCTCCTTTGTAAACTTCTCCCGTTTCCTTGTCCATTCCAAGAGTCGTGCCAAAAAGCTGTTTTTCTACATCCATCACTGCAAATCCATTTCCGGTGAATAGAGCTTGGCAGTATCCCATCCTTATTAATTCTGCAAGAGCTTCATCTGCGCCAGTGTGGGCTATAGCAGTACCTACTACATGAATTATGTATCCGCCTTTATCTTTTAACTCTTTCAACTGTTTTGCCAGCCTTTTTATAGTCGAATTTACCGGCTTTTCAGCGGAAACGTCAGAAGTCATAAAAGCAAATACGTCTTTCTCTCTCGGTCTCTGGGGTGCTTCAATTCTTACTCCATCAATTCCAACGACTACTGGCTCTCCTTTCTTTACAAGACCTTGTCTTACGCATACGGGCTCTCCATCTCTAATTACAATAACACAATCCATTTCTATATTTTTTACAGGTTTCCATTCTCCGTTTAACCTAACGTAAGTTGGATGATGCGTAGTTGCATAAAATCCATCTGGTAAAATGCCGTCAGCCGGTGCTGGTTCAGTTTTTGCATCTTTTTCGGGTAAGATAGCACCGAGCTTTTCCAGCTCTCTAAATAAGTTTTCATCTCCTCTAACTCTCATTCTGCAGTAGCTCTCATCTTTCTTAGTCTTTCCAACTTCGAGTTGTAGTATTTCAAAATCCCCTCCCATGTCCATTATAGTGTCAAGTACTTTTGGCAGTATCATTGAGTCTATTATGTGCCCTTTAAGCTCTATCTCCAGTTCCATGCTTCAAATCTTAACACGAATGTAATTATACTTTTAGGTTGCAACGATGTTTGCGATTATTTAAATCAGGGTTTTAAATCCAGACTTGTTAAATCCAAACCTCTCCCCCGTCGAATACTTCTTTTTTCCAAATCGGTAACTCTTTTTTCATACCTTCAACAGCCTCGATTAGGGCTGAGTACACGTGTTTTCTACTCCTGCCCATAACTGCAACGTAAACTATGTCTTCTCCAGCCATAACTCTACCTTCTCTGTGAAAGATTTCAACTCCTTCAATTCCTTCCATGTTCTCAATTCTCTCTTTTAATTTTTTAAGCATCTTTTCGTAAAGTTCTCTATTCACTTCGTATTCCAAGTACTTCACTTTTTTTCCATCGTTTAATTCTCTAACGAAACCTACGAAAAGGGCTATTGCTCCACACTTTTCCCTACCTTTCTTTTTCTTCAACTTTTTAATTATAGACGTGGGTGTTTCCCACTCAAACTCCTTCTCTCCTACAGTTTTACAGTTAATTCTTACAACGTCGTATCCAAGATCACAGAGTAAGTTTAGCAATTCTTCAAATTTTAACTTTAAATTTCCCAATTCGAAATGCCCATCTTTCTCAACTATTTCTCCGTCTTCAGATATTATAACTCTCAACTCTTTCACCTCCGTGGAAAAACGTGAGTTTTTTATCTACGAATGCGTACTGCCTCAACTTAGCACAACCGGGACAAAATACGAGGGGTCTTTTGCTAACTAATGCAAATGAGTGTATATGTCCAAAAACCATAACACTAACTCCAAGCTCTAATGCTAAGTAGTAAATGTCAGCAAAGTCTGGCATTGAAGGTTCGTGCTTTGCACCAATGCCTTTTACCACATCAACTTCTTTTAATGCTAACTCATCACAATTACCCCTAACCGCAAGTAGATCAATCCCGTTTTTATCGCAAACTTTTTTTAACGTTGAATAAACTTCTTCGCTTACGAAATCTCCTGCGTGAACGACTAAGTTTGCTTTAAAAAATAAATCTTCTACTTCTTCTACAAAAGAAAGCATTTCTTCGCTTCTTTTGAAGTGAGTATCTGAGATTGCCAATACTTTCATAAAAACTTCTCCAGTAAATCCTTTACGCTAACTCCTTCTTTCTTAGCTATTTTTTCTAATATCGAAGTGGTTTTAGTTGAGTACTGTACTGCTTTCTTCTGTCTGTAAGCTATTTCCACAGGTAAGTACTTTTCCGCAATTTTTCTCAAAGAGTATTTCCTTATAACTTCCCCGTTCTCTTTTCTCACTTTGTATTCGGCAGGAATTTTCATTACCGCTTTTATTATGTTCCACTGCAAATATGGAGTAATTATGTTCATACCTGCTTTATAAGCAAGTTTTACGTCTCTCTCCAAGTTGTTGGCTCCCAGCATTTCAACGTCTCTCTTCAAAACCCAGAACAGTTCTTCTCCACTGTAACTTTCATACTTCTTGTACCCACCAAAAAGCTCATCTGCTCCCTGACCGAAAATCATGCTGTTAAATCCCAGCTCCTTAGCTTTTTTGAGGGAAAGGTAAATTGGAATGCCAATCGAAACGTGGAATGGATTAGCCTCTTCTATAGCCTTTACGACTTCAGGCAGTATCTCTTTTACTTCTCTCTCTCCAAATCTGAAGAGGTATAATTCCCTACCTATTTCTTTTGCCGCTCTTCTTATGTACTCTTCTTCTCTTTCACTTGCTGTAACGCTTATCAAAGGCACATCGTGAATTGCGGCCAATAAAGAGCTGTCAACTCCGCCAGAAAAAGATATACACTCTCCTCTTGGCTTTCTTAACTCTTTTTCCACTACTTCAAGTAAAGATTCCACTTCTCCCCAATCCTTAGGAGAAGGATCTGGAGAGAAGACTTCGTCGAATTCGTACTTTTTAACTTCCACTTCTCCATCGTAGTAAACTTTTAAGACTTCTCCGGGGTTTACTGGTTTAGCGTTCTCAACTAAGGACTTGAAAGAAGAAAATTCAGTCGTGGAATAGTAAAGAGGTTTTCCACCTATGACATCTCTTGAGAGAAATACGTAATTAGCTTTAAAAGCTACGACAGAGTAAAATCCTACGAATCTCAGTGGCATGTCCTCTGAAATTTTTTCCAAAGTTACTTCCTCTTCACTCGAATCGTACAGATAAGAATTGCTCGATTTTGAAGGGTAATTTGCCTTAGCCAACACTTTTTTCACTCTATTATCTTCAAGCTGTAGAGCTGCGTAAATCATGCTTTAAACGATGCTTAGTAACTAAAAGTACGTTTTGGTAGCACAAGTTAAATACTCTTGCATGTAATCTCAAGCATGAAGCTGAGAGTAGCGCATACGCCTGATGCGGATGATGCTTTCATGTTCTACGCTATGACTGCGGGAAAAATAGAGATGCCTTTCGAGGTTGAGCACATCATAAAAGACATAGAAACTCTAAACAGATTAGCTTTTGAAAAAGCTCTTGACGTAACTGCAATATCTGTTCACGCCTACGCTTACCTAAGCAGAGATTACAGAATACTTTCTGCTGGAGCGAGTGTTGGTGATGGATATGGCCCGATAGTCGTTACCAGAGAAAGTAGAGGTGATTTTAGAGAGAATCTCGGAAAAGTGGCTATTCCGGGTAAGCTTACTACAGCTTATTTGCTTTTGAACCTCGCATGCGACAGCCTTGGGATAGATTTCGAGCCAGTTGAAATGAAATTTGACCAGATAATCCCAGCTTTAATTGAAGGAAAAGTTGATTCCGGCTTGCTCATACACGAAGGACAGATGACTTATAAAGACTACGGACTTGTAAAAGTTCTGGATCTATGGGAGTGGTGGCATAAAGAAACATCTCTACCTCTACCCCTCGGAGTTAACGTCATAAGCAGGGCTATAGAAGAAAGCTTGCAAAAAGCGTTTTTAAAAGCAATGAAGGATAGCATAAAATACGCTTTAGACCATGTAGAGGAGGCTGTAAGTTACGCAATGAAGTATTCGAGAGGTCTTAGCAAAGAACTTACTGAGAAATTTGCGAAGATGTACGTAAACGAATACACGTACGAGATGCCAAAAGAAGTCGTAAAAGCTATGGATTTGTTATTCGATATGGCTGAGGAGAAAGGAATTTTGAAAAAGCCGGTATTGGATATTTTATATTAATAGTTTAATTTTAAATTTTTAAGTCTCTAATCGACTATTTAAATTTCGATAATCGAATATTCGATAGCCGATATAGTTATATAGCAGTAACGACACTCGAGGAGCAATGCCAAAAAAACCGGATCAGGAGTTTAGAGGATTGTTAAAATTGTTAATACTTAACGAGCTGGAAAACAGGGAAGCTACGGGTTACGAGATAATTCAGAGAATAAGCAGTAAAGTTACGAAAAAACCATCTCCCGGTTCCGTTTATCCTATACTAAAGGAACTAACGTCGCACGGAATCCTAAATTGCAGAGAAGAGGGGAGTAAAAAACTGTACACTCTCTCCGAAAAAGGAAAAGAGTTGCTTAACAAAATCTTTGAAACTGAAAAAGAAGCTATATTTAACAAAGTGAGAATTCTCAGACTTGCCGGAGTTGTTAATGAGGAAGAGGCGGAGTACATAAACACGTTTATAAGCGAGAAAAGGCTGAGGTGGTTCAGACTTTACAGGCTAAAAAACTGGTTGAAGTTCTTAGATTTGATGTCAAAAGTTGCTGAAACTGATCCGGAACTTGCGGAGGCTGTTATTTTAGAGGCTGTAAAAAAGCTTGAAAGTGCTTTAAGAGGTGATTCAAGTGAATAAATTTGTTAAGTTGTTCATACTATCAATCATAGTTCTCGCAATGGCATCACCAGCATCTGCAATTTCAGCCGAAATGAAGTTTCATGCAACTTGCATACCGGATACATTACACCCGGGAGAGCTTGCCAAGATAACAGTTTTAATAGACAACGATGCACGTGCAAGCGGTTTTGTTGTTAATCCAAACACATCAGAGCTGTTGAACATGATAACAACTGCGTACAACGTTAGAGCGAACATGAGTGGTGATTTGCCTTTTACCGTTGAGAACGCTCACTATCAACTCGTCGGAACTATACCTGCTGGAATGCCGGGAAAAGCGATTTTCATAGTAAAAGTACCAGATAACGCCAAGCCGGGAACTTATAGCGTGCCGGTTCAACTTAAATACACCCAGATAGTAGCAACTCCAACGGCTGAAGGGTTTACTCTAACTTATCTCGACCAAGTTGACACGGTTTACGTAAAAATAAACATAGTTAAGAAAGATTTTGACGTAAGCTTAAGGTCCCTAACTTCTCTACTTGCTGGAGAAGAGGGAGTAGTAAAGATAGCAGTAACGAATACCGGTAAGTACGCAATGGACAACTTCAGCATTATTGCAAATCTAACTCCACCGTTTAAACCAAATCCCGGATCTAACACAGCATTTCTTGGTAAAATTAAACCGGGACAAACAAAATACGCTGAGATAAAGCTTTTCGTATCGAGTTCAGCGTTAAATCAAACCTATCCGCTCAAGCTATTGATTTCGTTTAACACACCCGGAGGTAAGCCTGTAATCTTTCCTAAGGTTGTCGGAATAAGAGTTGTAAGCAGAGACATCTTTAACTTAAACGTTGTAAGCTCTAACGTTCCGAGATACGTGCCTATACCCCCGACTGTGGGTATGCAATCCAACACTATGCAATCCAACACACAGACTAACACTCAAAATTTGCAGAGTAATCAAATGCTAAGCACTCAAAACACACAAATACAAGCAGTACAAACACCTCAGATTTTCGCAATGGGGTATGTAGTGGTTAAAGTCGTGAATCACGGTAGCATTGCAAGAGACGTAACTCTAAACATGCTGTTTACGAATCCAATGTTAACTGCAATAAACAATCCGTACGTGGGAACTTTGAAAAAAGGTGAAAGCAAAGAAGCGTTGTTTTACGTTAGATCCTTAGCTCCAGCAGGAGTTTACGAGGCTTATATAATCGTATCTTACAAGAACTCTGCGGGAGATAGCGTTATAAGCAAGAAGTATCCCGTAGCTATCAAGGTCGGCTCTCCACCGTTCAAAGTCGTAAAAGTTTCAACTAAGAACTTGTACGTTGGAAATATAGGAGAAGTGGACGTAAAGGTTTCTGGAAACTTCAGCAACGCTAACTTCTACTTGCTATCACCCGATCCTTCTATAAAACCCGTAAGCTTGACGAGTTACGCTTTTAATGGAACTACACTTCATTTCAGAGTTTACGTTTCTTCTCAGTCAACTGATGGTTATCACTGCATGTACTTAGTAGGCAGGTACGACGAAGGAAAAGCGACGAACTTGGTTTCGATTGTAAAAATACCGGTACTAATTGAACCGAAAACAGTTCTCTTTAGAGTAGAAAAAGTAGAAAGCATAGGCTTGTATCCTGATGAAACTGGAACGGTTAAAGTTACAGTCGTTAACGCTGGAAAAACGCCAGTTTACAATGCAGTAGTAGAACTTGGAGTTAACGCACCCCTCTCAATTGCTGGAGAGAGCGCAATAGGTAGTATGATCGGCGTTTCTATACCCGGTACTTACTTCGTCGGAACGCTAAAGCCCGGACAGAGCGCTACTGCGAGTTTTAGAATAAAAGTGGACAAACACGCTGGAGCGGGGAACTATCCAGCAAATGTTAGAATAATATACTACGACAGCAACGGTTACAGACACGAGTCCAACTCCATAACAGTTTCAGTAGAAGTCAAAAACAAACCTTTGCTAACACCACTAACGATTTCTGCGGCGATATTTACAGTAATAGGCTTTGCAATAGCTATAAGATACGCCAGAAAAAGAGGTAAAACTTAAACATATATTTTTATTTTTTATTTAGTTGAAAATTTATCCTGAGGTGGTAAAATGCCCAAAACGAGAATTGGAGAAGTTAGTCCATGGCTTTCACTAATACCAGTAGTAATAGGATTGTTCATGGTAGTACTCGACATGAGCATTCTAATGGTAGCTCTACCAAAGATAACCCAAGACTTTCAAGCAACAGCATCTGACGTTCAGTGGTTGCTAAACGCTTACTTAATAACCTTAGTAGTACTGTTGATAGTTTTCGGGAAAATAGGAGACGCTACGAGGAGAGACTTGCTTTACACAGTTGGAATGGCTATATTCTTAATAGGGAGTTACTGCTCTGCTAAATCTTGGAACATTGGAGTTTTCATACTGTTTAGAGTTGTTCAAGCTGTCGGTGGAGCGGTTATAATGGGTAACAGCTTAGCTCTTATAACGGAGCTATTCCCTCCGGGGCAGAGGGGGGCGGCTATGGGAGTTGAATCGATCTTAATAGCAACGTCCTTTGCCTTAGGCCCAGTAATAGGTGGATGGTTAACTACTAACTTGAGCTGGCACTGGGTTTTTTACATAAACGTTCCTATTGGTATAGTTGGTATAATCGCCGCTTTACTGTTATTCCCACCCCTCGGAGGTGTTGCGAAAGAGCCTATAGACTACGTCGGAGTTGTACTATTAGCAATTGGTCTCGGATTTTTCACTCTCGCAGTAATAAAAGGCCAAGACTGGGGTTGGTGGAACAGGAAAACAGTTCTCAGCTTCGTGATTTCTATTGCTTGGTTAATTGCTTTCGTCGCAAGAGAAGTTAATTGTGAATATCCAATATTAGACGTTAGCCTGTTCAAGATAAGGAATTTTACAGCTCCTATGGTTGCTCTGTTTTTCATGTCTTGGGCTCTCGCTTCCGTAATATTCTTAATACCTTA
>JALSQI010000055.1 GCA_026985525.1 Archaeoglobaceae archaeon | reverse complement strand
TTATTATTATAATTTTATTATTATTTAATCTAAAAAATACTAAAATTATATTTTAAAAATATATTATTTTACTAAATTATATTAGTTAAAACTATTATTATATACAAAATATATTAAAATAGCAAAATTAAAAAGAAAACTATTATTATTCAATATTAAATTTTCTCAAATAAATTGATAAAACCATTATTCCAATAATTTTGTGATAAATTCACTGAAGAGAAGTGGTAAAACCACACTTCACAGTACTTTTTGCAGTTAACCTTCCTTAAACGTGCAGACATCTACGTATTCATACAATTTTTGGAATAAGTGATTTACCAAAACCTTCAAATTTAGGTTATCCGAAACTTTGTTTATTCCAAAAATTATGTAATAAATTTAAAGGAGATATTTATTAAAATATTTAAATAATTTTAATTTATATATTTTTGTTAAAAATATTTTAGATAACATAAAATATTAAAAAAATTAATAAAAATTAATAAAAATATACGTTAAAGTGTTTAAAAATAGGTAATACAATATAAAAAATAAAAACCGATAGATAAATATAATAACGACATTATTTAACAAAGTAATGCCAAAATTGTGAGAGTTACAAAACAAGAACTAAAAACAAGAATTAAAAATAGTGTTAAAAACTAAAAAAGCGTGATACGAAAATTTCAGCACAATATGGGAATAGCGAAAGAAGGTAGAGTCGTGGTTTACGTTAACGATAAAAGGATAGAGCTGAGATGTACGCCTAATAAATTAAAGGAGCTTGCTGCAGGAGTAGCTGCAACTATGTTTGGTTTAAGCGAGATAGTTGATTTAAGCGTAAACGGAAATAATGCAAGAATTGTAGCTAAAAAATCGGAGAAATCGGAGAAGAAAAAACAAGAGTTCAAAGTTAGTATTAGTGAGTTAAAAAATAAGCTCAAAGTATTAGATATAGAAGAATATAGAAAAACAAGAGGGTATCACGTTTCAGCAATCGTAAAAGGTGATAAAATAATTTCACTTAGCTACGACGTCAGCAGACATGCGTGCTTAGCAAAAGCAGTAGGTAGTACCATACTTGAAAAAAAGAGCTTAGAGAAGAGTTACATCGTGTTTTCCGGTAGAATATCGAGTAGTATAGTTGAAATGTGTGATAAGGCAGGCTTGAGTTTAATTGTTTCAAAAGCTGCAATATTCGACTCAGCAATAGAACTGTGCATAAAACTTGGAGTTACGGCTGTTTCTTTTGCAAGTGGTGTAGTTGTAGGCAGTAACGTTTTGATGGATATTCAACACGATTAATTGTTTGCATATTTTATTGTTTAAAATTTTTCGTATTTATTTCGAAATATTTCAATTTATTCACGTTTAAGTAAGTTTAATTCATTTTATTGCAGTTTCTGCAAAAGATTTTTATAACATAACTATTTATCATGACCTATGCTGGTGCAGTGCCCTGTTTGCGGAAGTTTACACTACAAAATGTTGTGGAAAGATGGATACTACGTTTACTACTTCTGCGAGAAGTGTGGTAACACGTTAAATATACCTCTGCAACAAGCGATCCTCTGACCAAAAAATTTTATGATATTTTATTTTTTATTTTTTTAAGTTCCTATTTTCCAGTCGTTTAAGTATCTCAACTGTTCTTCACTCAGCTCATCTATCTCTATACCCATACTTTCTATTTTCATTTTTGCTACTCTTCTATCTATCTCCTCTGGTAACCTGTAAACCCTATTTTCGAGCTTTTCGTAATTTTCAGCTATGTACTTAACAGCCATAGCTTGATCGGAAAAACTCATGTCCATAACTTCGACTGGATGCCCATCTCCCGCAACGAGATTGACTAACCTACCCTCTGCGAGCAAGTATATTCTTTTACCATCTACTACGTATTCGGTAACGTTTTTTCTGACCTCTCTTTTAGAAGTACTTATTTCTTCAAGCCTTTTAACGTCTATTTCAACATTGAAGTGTCCAGCATTTGCTAATATAGCACAGTCCTTCATGAGTCTTATGTGCTCCTCTCTTATCACGTCTCTATTACCAGTAGCTGTTATGAACACATCTCCAATTTTTGCTGCATCTTTCATTTTCATAACTCTAAAACCATCCATTACTGCTTCTAACGCCCTTATTTCGTCAACTTCTGTTACTATTACGTTCGCACCCATACCTCTCGCTCTCATAGCTATTCCTCTACCACACCACCCATATCCGGCAACTACGACGTTTTTTCCAGCAAGTAGCAAATTCGTAGCCCTCATTATACCTTCTATAGCAGATTGACCAGTTCCATATCTGTTATCGAATAGGTATTTAGTGTAAGCGTCGTTAACAGCTATGACGGGAAATCTCAAAACTCCATCTCTCTCCATAGCTTTCAGCCTTATTACTCCAGTTGTCGTTTCTTCACTTGCACCAAGTACTTTAAAATCTGTAAATTCCGTATGCAGTAAATATATCAAATCAGCACCATCGTCAACTACTATATCTGGCTTCGCCATAGCTACTTTTCTCAGAGCTTCATAGTATTCTTTTTCGCTCATTCCTCTCTTAGCATAACAGTTAACTCCAATAGACCTCAAAGCTTCTGCAACATCATCCTGAGAACTCATCGGGTTACAACTAGTAATAAACACTTCAGCCCCACCGTCAATCAAAGTTAGAACCAACACAGCTGTTTTAGCCTCAACGTGAAGAGCCATACCTATTTTTAGTCCTTCGAGAGGTTTTTCTCTTTTAAATTCTTCTCTTATTCTGGATAAAACTTTCATGTGTTTCTCTGCCCACTCTATTTTCTTCATTCCGTCCATGACGTGAGTTAAATTGACTACTAATAACTGTTTTCTCAGAAACTTTAAAGCAAAAACTTATATCTCCTTTACCAATACCAGCTACGATGAAAGTTCTGATCACCGATCCCATACCCAACGAAGTCGTTGAAAAACTGAAAAGCGAAGGTTTCGAAGTAACTGTAAAAACTGGATTAAGCGAAGACGAATTAGTATCGATAATCCCAGAATACGACGCTTTAATAGTTAGGAGTGGTACAAAAGTAACTAAAAGAGTAATAGAAGCTGCAAAGAACTTAAAAATTATTGGTAGAGCTGGCGTGGGAGTTGACAACATAGACATAGCTACAGCTACTCAAAGAGGAGTTATAGTTGCCAACGCACCCGGAGGTAATTCCGTATCTACAGCGGAACACACCTTGGCTTTAATACTCGCAGTTGCAAGGAAAATACCTCAAGCAGATAAGAGCGTTAAAGAAGGTAAGTGGGAAAGAAAGAAGTTCGTGGGAATGGAACTGAGAAATAAAACCATTGGCGTTATAGGACTCGGAAAAGTTGGGTACGAGGTGGCAAAGAGGGCAAGAGCTTTGGAAATGAACGTCATAGCCTATGATCCATACATAAGCGAAGAAAGAGCAAGGCAAATAGGTGTAAAGCTCGTACCTCTTGAGGATTTGATAAAGGAGTCGGACATAATAACTGTTCACGTTCCAAAAACAAAAGAAACTGAAAACTTAATCGACGAAAAAGCAATTTCTATGATGAAAGATGGAGCTTACATAATAAATTGTGCGAGGGGTGGAATAGTTAACGAAAAAGCACTTTACGAGGCACTTAAAAGCGGTAAACTTGCCGGAGCAGCTCTCGACGTTTACGAAAAAGAACCACCAGATCCAAACAATCCACTGTTTAAACTCGAAAACGTCGTTACAACACCCCATCTCGGAGCATCTACTAAGGAAGCTCAGCTCAGCGTAGGCATGACTGTTGCAAATGAAATAATAAACTTAGCTAAGGGGCTTCCCGTTAAAAATGCGGTAAATCTGCCAAGCGTAGAAGTCAGCGAGTACGAATACATAATGCCATACCTAAAGCTAGCTGAAAAGATGGGTAAAGTAGCAGCAGCGAGGTTAAAAGTCGCGAAGAGGGCAGTAGAAAAAGTTAGAATAACTTTTAGAGGAAAGCTTGCGGAAATGAATACGGAGTACATAACAAGAGCATTATTAAAAGGACTTTTGCAGGGTATAGTTTCTAATATAAACTTGGTTTCAGCTTTACCCGTAGCTAAGGAGAGAGGGATAGGAGTCGAACAGGCAACAGGAGACATTTCGAGTTACGAAAGTTTATTAGAAGTCGAGATAAGTGACGGAGAAAAAGAAATAAGTCTGGCTGGAACTTGCTTTGGTAACGAGTATAGAATAACGAGGATAGATAAGTACAAAGTTGACTTCGTACCGGAGGGTCATTACATCATATCTCTACACGAAGATAGGCCCGGAGTAATAGGCAGAGTTGGCACGTTGCTTGGCAACTACGGAATAAATATAGCGGGAATGATAGTAGGTAGGTACGGTGGCAAAGGAGGAGTGCAGTTAATGCTACTACTCGTTGACGATCCACCAAACGATGAAGTGCTAAAAGAAATGGAAAAGCTCGATGGAATAATCGATGCTGTTTACGTGTATTTGTAATTTTTTAATTTATCCTCCAGCTATAGGTGGAAAAACGGCTATAACGTCGCCATCTCTTAGCTCTTTCAATTCATCCTTTATGTTTCTTCCGTTTATAGTAATTATTCTATCGTCTCTTATTTTTCCATCTTTCATTACTTCTTTTAAAAATTCTTCTCCTAAGATTTCAGACGCTTTGACGAAGCAGTCTTCTATTGAATTGCACTCCACTTCTATACATTTTCCAAACTTCTCTCTAAGAGTTGCAAAAAATTCAATTTTAACTCGAACCATATTTTATCATCTCTTAGATAGCCACCCAAAAAACTTTTCTAAAGCTTTTCTCCTATGAGAGTACTCGTTTTTCTCATCACCCATCTCTGCAAAAGTTTTGTCTTCGTACTCGAATATTGGGTCGTAACCAAATCCAGCGTCTCCTCTTGCAGACTTTGCAATTTTTCCGTCAACTCTGCCTTCAAAAGTCCAAACTTTATTTCCATCCCAATAAGCAATAACTGCCATAAAGTATGCATTTCTATTCTCCACACCTTCCATTAATTTTAATATACCGCTATTACCTATCGTTTTAAACACGTAAGACGAATACGGTCCCGGAAAACCGTTTAAAGCTTCTACGAAAAGTCCACTATCTTCAATAAAGAAAGAAGAATCTATTTTTTCTGAAAGTATCTCTGCACTCTTTTTTGCTATCTCTTTCAAGTCTGTTCCCTGAGGTTCCAAGTATTCTACTTGCATCCAATTAACTTCTACTCCGTACTTTTCACCTATAGCCCTCGCTTCCCTGTACTTTCCCTCGTTAGATGTAATAAATATTACTTCAATCATGGGTTAAAATTTTCCAACCTAAATAACTTTTTTTCGGTCGAAAATAAAAACGTAAAAATTTATTTTGAGAGAGCAATCCTTAGCTTTTCTGGATCATACTTCCAATCTTTTGGCAATATGCCTTTCTCTTTGTAGTAGTTAGATAACCTCCATATTTTAGCTTCTATCAGCTGTAAACCTCTTATGTTGTGGTAATCTTTTTTGTGTACAGCTACGTGCTTTCTTAGATTTATTGCCTTCTTTATCAAAGCCTTCAAGTCCTCAGGCAGAGTTATTTCAACTCCTTCCTCTCTTAATATTTGCACTAATTTTTTACCTGTAACCTGCCTTACAGACGGTATTCCGTACCTATCTCTGAGAATCATACCTATCATGCTTGGCTCGTAACCTTCTTTGTAAAGCTCCAATATCTTCTTTTTTATATCTTCAGCACTCATGTCCACCCATTCAGGTGGAGAATCTCTATAAATCCTCTTAGATCCTGAACTACCTCTTCTCCTCGCATGCATTCTCGCCATACTATCACCTCATCTAAGCACAACCCAGCAAATGCAGAGAGAATATATATTTTCCGGCTAATCGTACTCTCTCCACGTCTTTCCGCATTTGGTACACCTGAAAAACCTCACTTCACTTTCGTCAGCAGCCCTCAACTGCCTAAGCCACCAGTAAGCTTCTCTATTACCGCACGCTGGACAGACAACTTTTGTAGTAGGTAGAGTTTTAAGGTTTTCTCCTTCTATAACTGGTACTTCTTCTCTATTTTTCTTTTCCACGATTATTTCTTCTCCACTTTCCTCAGCACTCATTTCGTACCCGCACTTCCTGCAAACGAGCTTGTCTCCCTGATAGATCATTATGCTCTTACACTTCGGACAGAACTCCACTCCTCATCGCCTCCTCAAGTATCTTAAAATGATCAAACGCCAGCTCGTGCTTTAAAGCTTCCTCCGGTTCGAGTAAAAGTACATCTGCTGCATCATCTCCAGCTTTTAACCTACCCCCTACCGGTTTGGCGAGAAAACAAATTGATACAAAGTGTCCTCTTGGATCCCTATCGGGATCGGAGTAAACACCAACTATTTTTTCGGGCTTGCAAATAAGCCCCGTCTCCTCTCTAAGTTCTCTAATCAAAGCATCTTCAACTCTTTCACCGTATTCAACAATACCTCCCGGAAGGGCTAATTTTCCTTTAAATGGATCGTTTTTCCTCCTAATCAAAACTATCTTTCCTTCGTAAATGACTATTCCATCAACCGTAAGGGTTATACACTTCAAAATGATTCACCCAGCTTTTTTAGTATGCACTTCCAGTTTTTTACTTTTTCGTTTAAAACTTTCATAGCCCAAGAAACGTCTCCAATTCTTGAAAGGGTGTGACTGTCGCTTCCAATAGAGTAAACAACTTTTCCATTAGCAATTTCTACGACTTCTGTTGGTGGTGATAGATGGGCTGTGTTTAATTCCAGAGCTATGTCGTTTTCCACTAATACGTCAATGACTTCCATATCCATTTCATCTACTTCGCTTTCGTAAGTTCCGAAAATAGATGACCTGTAATGGCCG
Organism: Archaeoglobaceae archaeon; assembly: GCA_026985525.1. Classification (GTDB taxonomy): domain Archaea; phylum Halobacteriota; class Archaeoglobi; order Archaeoglobales; family Archaeoglobaceae; genus WAPX01. Next base: position 2,347 of record JALSQI010000055.1, on the reverse strand, counting down.
AGAACATCGAATTCGCAAGTCTTAGCACACTTTATCACTCTTTTGCAGTATTCTTCCTTAGGCAGAGTTTCGTGTATAGATGCTATTGTCAGCTCGAATTTGTGCTTAGGTTTCTCTATCCTACCTTCAGCATCAATTCCACACTCTACTGCATCAAGAATCCTTATCCCGTACTTACTCTGGCAGTATTCTATATCTCTGCTTCTCTTTCTCGCCTTACCCTCATCAAGTCCCAATGGGTGTTCTACAGAATGATCTGCTATGGCTATTACTTTTAGTCCTCTTTCCTTTGCTTTTTTGGCTATCTCTTCTATACTTCCCTCCCCATCCGAGTATTCAGAATGAACGTGCAGGTCAAACATATTCAAAAGACCTCTTTAAACACACTTTCAATCTCCATAGCGAATGACAATATCTTACTCTCTTCAAAGTAATTACCCATTATTTGAATTCCTACGGGTAGAGATTTCACGAAACCAGCAGGAAGAGATAAAGCTGGAATTCCAGCCAGATTTATTGGAACTGTGTTTACGTCCATTTTGTACATCGTCAGCGGATCGGCAAGCTCTCCTATTTTGAATGGTAAAGTTGGCATAGTTGGTGCTATCAACAAATCGTATTTCGAAAAAGCTCTTTCGAAGTCTCTTTTTACCAAAGTCCTAACTTTTAAAGCTTTTAAGTAGTACTTTCCATAGTAACCGGCTGACAAAGCGTATGTTCCAAGCATAATCCTTCTCTTAACTTCTTCTCCAAAGCCAGCAGCTCTAACTTTCGAAAAGTACTTCGCCCAGTTATCGAGTTCGTCGAGAGCAAAGCCGTATCTAACCCCATCATACCTCGCGAGGTTTGAAGACGCTTCTCCAGTAGCTATTATGTAGTAAGCTGGAAGAGCGTATTTGAAGGATGGCATGTTGACTTCTCCGACTTCGAAGTCTCTTTCTACCAATTCAACAACTTCGTTAAACCTAACCATAACTTCATCGTTGCCACCCATTTCCTTGATTATTCCAACTCTAAATTTTTTATCCGTTTTTTTGAACTTAAATTCAACTCCTGCGTTGGTAGAGTCTCTCCTATCTTTTCCCGCTATGACTTCTAATAGAGTTATTACGTCTTCAACGCAACAAGCCATTGGACCTATTTGCTCAAGAGAGTTTGCGTAGGGTATCAATCCATACCTCGATACAAGTCCGTATGTAGGTTTTAACCCAACTACTCCACAAAAAGAGGCTGGACACCTTATACTACCTCCAGTATCGCTTCCCAATGCCAGAACGGCTTCATTTCCCGCTAAACAAGCACCACTACCACCACTGCTACCGCCAGCAACTCTGCTTAAATCGTATGGATTTTTTACAACGCCAAAATACGAAGTTTCAGTAGTTGTACCCATTGCAAACTCATCCATATTCGTTTTACCGATTATTATAGCTCCTTCCCTTTTCAGCTTTTCAACGACGTGGGCATCGAATGGAGGTACGTAGTTTTCCAACATTTTGGATCCGCAAGTAGTTCTAACACCCTTAGTGGATATGCAATCTTTAACCGCTACAGGTATGCCAGCCAATTTTCCTCTTAGATTTCCTCTGTCAAACTCTTCCGCCTTTTTTAAAGCATCTTTGCATACGGTTATGTAAGCGTTGAGTTTGCTTTTTTCAATTCTCTCTAAGAGTTCAGAAACTAAGTCGTAGCATTTTTCGCTTTCCAACTTCGTTTTCCACTCCTCTATCGTTATCACAATATCACCTCACTCGACTATTTTTGGCCCTTTGAAGTATCCGTCTTCAACGTGCTTTGCATTTGCCAAAGCTTCTTCTCTACTCAAACCCTTTTCTGGTAAATCTTCTCTGAAAACGTTTTTGAGGGGCAATACCTGAAAAGTCGGTTCAACATCCTCTTCAACTTCGTCAAGCTGATTAAAGTATTCTATTATACTTTCAAACTCTTTCCTAAATTTTTTCGCTTCTTCCTCGCTTATTTCTATTTTTGCGAGTTCTGCAACTTTGTAAACGTCTTCTATACTTAACATGTTATCTGAAATGCACCTCTCGAATAAAAAGCTTGGCACAACAAAACTTAAATTGATGTATGTCAAGTTATTCTGATGTCATGCATATTCTGTAAATACTTTTCAAGTTGTGGAGGTAGAGCTGAGATATGCGAACACTTTGAGCTAAAAGAAGTTAAAGAGAGAAAACAAATTCCCTCTACGCTTAAAAATCTTACGGAAGGATCCATGACTATAAGAGAAGCAGCAGAAAGTCTAAACATGACTGTAACTGAATTTCTTGAAATGCTTGGTAAAATGGAGAGAGATGGAAAGATAAAAATAGAGTTTAAGTAATTT
>JALSQI010000054.1 GCA_026985525.1 Archaeoglobaceae archaeon | reverse complement strand
ACTATTTTCTGACCATATTTTAAGAATATATTTTTTTAATTATATAATTTTAATTATAATTCTCAAGATATGGTCAGAAAGTTTATATAGAAATTAACTACAAAACACAGTATGAAGTGGATTAAACTTTTAGCGTTTTCTATTCTTTTAATCGGATTAACAACTACTGCTGGTGCCAAAGTCAAAAAATCCAAAGATGTTGGCGTTAATACTGTTCACAACTGGATCGGACAGGGTGAATCACACTGGTATTATTCTTACATAACATCGTCAACGTTCGATTTATATTTAGTTTGGAATAATCCGTCGAACAGCTTAACCTTAACAGTTTACTCACCAGACGGCAGTGTTAAGACTTACAAAGATAATTACGATGGCAAGATGGATGGGAAAATTCTCGTAAAAATTACCAACGCACAAAGAGGTTACTGGTTCTTCAGGGTTTACGGTGAAAGGGTTAGCTGTACTCAACTCTACTCCTTTGCCGTTTATGATTAAAGTATTTTTTATTTCATTAACAATTCTTATCATTATCACTTCAACCGTATTAGCCTTTAACGACCAGCCAATAAACATAAGTGACAAAGAACTGAAAAAGATTCTTGAAAAAGACAATCCCAATGAAATTCCAATTTCTTTCTGGGAATTACCACTCTGGATTAAGATTCACTATATCGTTACAGTTTTCTTGGGTTTGTTAGCTACATGGAAGTTACTGCCAATTGTAATAACCAAAGTAAAGTCTGCACTTGAAAACGTAAAAAGACGAAAAATTCTAAGGATAATAATGGAAAATCAGGGTTTAAGCTTGACTGAGCTTGAAAAAATTACGGGAGAAAATAGAAGCACCCTAAGATTCCATCTGAGTAAGTTAGAACAAGATGGCTGGATAAAGTCAGTTAAGCGTGGTAAAAACAGACTGATACTTCTCAATACATCTAACATCAACCCAACAGCCGTGGTTAAAGGTAGAAAAAGAGAGATCATCGAACTACTGAAAGAGAGCGGTGGTTTGACTTTAAATCAAATAGCTGAAAGATTAAAACTAAACGTTAAAACCGTTTACTACCACTTAAAAGAACTGAGAAAAATGGGTATTCTGACTAGAAATAAGGAGGGGAAGTATAAACTCGAATAACTCACTATGTAAAAGAATGTGACCGAATGAGACAAATGAATACAGCATTCAAGCTGGTAAAAGCTTGGATTAAGAATAAAATTGGTATTTTACAGCCTATAATAGGGACTGTCAAAATAAGAAAAAATAAATAACAGAGATACGATGTATGCAGCCCACACTCAACCAGCTAATAGAGGAAATCGAAGCTACAAAAGTCTTTCGGAGGAACAAAAAAGATGTAAAGATAAAGATACTAGCAGCTCTATTATACTTCTTTGGTCTTTCTCTTATAAAAACAAGCAACTATCTATTCTTTCTATTCTTTTTGGAGAAATAGCAGAGTTTGTTATAATTTACCACCATAGAATAAAAATAATCTTAAAAGTCAGAAATTATTGTAGATAGATGATTTGATATTTGTAATTATAAAGATTAACCAATACAGGCACAAAACTTTCAATAAAAGGAATGCTGTAAAAGTTCGAAATGTTAAAAGATTATAAAAGATTAACTTTATAATGATAGAAAACCAAAACCTGTTAAAAAATCTTAGAAAATTAAGGAAGGAATAGCTATTCGTTGCACGAGATTAAATGAGTATAAAGAGAAATAAGATTTTATCATAATATTATATTTAAAAATATAATATCGACTAATTAATTAACAATACAATCAACTGTCAAAAACGACGATTGTCGCTCAGAAATAGTTAAATATCGATATTATCAGTCGTATATAACGATGGAGGTTACAAAAATGAAGAAGGTGAAAGCAATACTAATTTTAATTGCAATATCAGCACTTTTAGCTGGATGCGCTTCAGAACACACTCAAAATCAGAAAATAGTCGTTTGTTGCGGAGCTGGACTGATGAAACCTATGAACGAAATTATAAAGAAATTTGAAAATAATAAGGGAATAAAAGTGGAAGTTCACTATGGGGACAGTGGTGAGCTATATGGAATGCTGTCAACTACTGGTTGCGATGTATTCATTCCCGGAATCCTACTACTACACAAAGCTTGCTATGGAAAAAGGATATGTAATTAACAGTACTGTAAAAAACGTAACTCTGC
>JALSQI010000053.1 GCA_026985525.1 Archaeoglobaceae archaeon | reverse complement strand
GTCGAGAAAACTAAGCCCAAGCCCGTTTTGATGAGAGAAATAGCTGAAAAAATAAAAGAAATAAGAAAAGAAAAAGAGGAAAGGAGGAAAAAGAAGTAATGTTGTACGCCTTTCTCCTGTCTGGGGAATATCCAGAACTTGCGAAGGCTGAAGTAGAATATCTGCTTTCACTTTCAAATCCAACTCATTTTGGAAGAGTACTAGTTTATACAGCTGATTTTGGTGATTTAATTAACAGATTCATTAGCAGATTGGCACTGACTAAGGAAGTCGTTAAAGTTTATTCCATTTGCTCGTTTGAAGAGTTAAAAGATGTAATTGAAAACTTAGCCGAATACGTGCTTTTACTCAATAAAAAGTGCTGCGTAAGAGTCAAGTATTTCACTCCCGGCTCTATGGTTTTGGGCAATGCGAAAAAGGTTAAGGACGTTGAAGTAACCCTGAAAGATGTACAAGTGCAGGAATTGGAAAAGAGGCTTGGTGCTATTTTGTGGAGAAAAGGAGTAAATATAAGTGTTTCAAATCCTGATATAATAATAAGAATTTATATTTTTCCAGATTCGAAAGTCATAGTTGGAATTCTCGTTTTCAAGTTAAACGCTAAGGAGTACTCAAGAAGACATCCCGAAAAAAGGCCTTATTTTAGACCGGGAGTAATGTTGCCCAAACTTTGTAGGGCTTTAGTCAACATCGCTTTAAAAGAAGGAAAACTCCTCGATCCAATGTGTGGAACTGGTGGAATAGTGATAGAAGCTTATTTTTCAAAGTTAAATGCTTACGGAGTAGAGCTTTATCCAGAAATAGTTAGAGGATGTAGGACTAATTTAAAGGCTCTTGGAGTTAAAGCGGATGTCGTGTGTGGAAATGCCCTAAAAATGCCTTTCAGAGATGAAGCTTTCGACTCGATAGTTACTGACTTTCCCTATTTTCAGTCTTCTAAGAGTATATTTGACAAAGAAACGATTTACTCAAAAGCTCCAGAGGAGTTTTACAGAGTGCTAAAACCGGGAAAAAGGGCAGTAGTAGTAACCAATACTGAAATTGACTTTTCACCTTTTAAAATCCTTGACGTTTATAGAATAAGAGTGCACGGCAACTTAGTTAGAAAAATATACGTAATCCAGAAAAGTTCATGAATAACCATTCGCAAAAACCGCAAACGTTAAACTGCCTATCTAACCTGTCTCGCTGGAGGTGACTGTTTGAGCGAGAATAGAGGAGTTAGAGAAAACGAAGTTATAGAAAACATGGAAAACCTATACAGGAAATTTATCACTATAAATAACTTGGAAGATAAAGAGAAACGAAAAGTAGAATTAAAAAAATTTTTTGACAGATTAAATAGGGCTAAGCTACCTGAAACTTTCAACTGGGTAGAGGAAGTTTTCGAGGGAATTCACGTCAAAGAAAGAGGTGACAAAAAAGCTCTGATATGGTACGACATGGACTTAGACGTTAAAAAAGAGTTCAGTTATTCCGAACTAAAAAAAGAGTACGACAGGCTTTTAAGTTTTTTAAGGGAGAGCGGAGTAGTAAGGGGAGACAGTTTCTACATGATGCTTCCGGCTTTACCGGAAACGTGGATTTCGATGCTGGCATCTCTCAAAGGCGGATTAGTTGCAGTGCCAACCGCAACGACGATGGTTGAAAGAGAACTCGAATATAGGTTTAAAGTCTATCCTCCAAAAGTGGTTATAGCGGATGAAAATTCCGTAAAAACGATAGACTCTGCATTAAAAAGTGTTAGTGCAAATCCCATAAAAATAGTAGTTGGAGATAGAGTGGGGTGGATTAGTTACGATGATTTAAGCGGTAAAAGTTGCAAAGGAGAAAAAACTAAGGTTAACGATATAGTTTTTAACTTCTTCACTTCCGGTACTACCGGTCTGCCTAAGATGGTAGGGCATACAGCAATTAGCTACCCCTTAGGGCATCTATCTACAGCCTACATGATTGGTATAAGCACAGATGACTTGCACACGAACCTCAGCGCTCCGGGATGGGCAAAGTTTGCGTGGAGCTCTTTCTTCTCTCCATTAATAATGGGTGCTACTGTTCTCGGAGTTAACTACAGACGTTTTCAGCCAGATAGGTATCTGGAAGTCGTGTCCGAAAACTCCGTAAATACTTTTTGTGCACCTCCAACAGCTTGGAGAATATTTATGCTCCAAAAACTTGAGAATTACGACTTTTCAGCTTTGAGAGAAGTTATGAGTGCTGGAGAACCTCTGAATCCCGAAATAATAAACACTTGGAAAAAATACACTGGAACTGTAATTAGAGACTTCTACGGTCAGACTGAAAGTACGGCTATGATAGGTAACCCCCCATGGGTAAAAGAAGTCATACCGGGATCATTTGGTTTTCCGGGATACATGCACGACATCGCACTTGTTGATGATGATGGGAACTTTATAGAAAAGCCAAACGAAGTTGGACACATTGTAGTAAGATTGGACAGGTGGAGAGCTATAGGACTATTTACTGGCTACATAGGTGACGAGGAGAGGACGAAGTCCGTTTTTAGAGGTAATTTGTACTATACGGGAGATAAAGCTTACTTTGATGAGAGAGGTTACTGGTGGTTTGTCGGTAGAGCAGATGACGTAATAAAAACTTCTGATTACAGAGTTGGCCCCTTCGAAGTAGAGAGTGCATTAATCGAACACGAAGCCGTAGCTGAAGCGGCTGTAGTTGGGAGTCCAGATCCAATAAGGTGGCAGGTAGTAAAAGCTTTCGTTGTTTTAAAGCCCGGATACAAACCAAGTGAGGAATTAGCTAAGGAACTGTTTGAACACTGCAAGAAGATACTGGCAAAGTACAAGATACCGAGAATAATCGAGTTCGTTCCAGAATTGCCCAAGACTATAAGCGGGAAGATAAGAAGAAACGAACTCAGGAGGATTGAAGAAGAGAGGAGAAAGAGAGGAGAAAAAGGAGAACACGAATATTTTTATAAATAATAATAATTTAACAATAAATTTTTAATTTAAACATTTTAATCATTCTGCGTAAACTGCCGGTTTTCCGGGCATAGAGCTTTTTCTCTTTTCCTCTGGAACTTTACTCTCGTCAACCACTACTTTTACACCAAGCTCTTTTTCTAAGAATTCAATGTTCTCTTCAATTACTTTTCTTTCGTCGAGATCCACTAACTCTTTTTCTTTCAATACTTTCTTTACGAAATTTGATACTTCTTTACCCATACTTCTGAGTTTTTCATCTTTCATTAATTCTTTCATCGCTTCCTTGAAGTTTTTAGCTTCTAAAGCAACTTTCGCCACTTCTTTCTTCCATTCTTCAGCTGGGGCTATGTAAACAACTTTTGCGTCAACGAACTTTAAAACTTCCTTTATATCGTCCATAAGGGATTTTATGTACTCCTCAGCCACTTCTGCAACCTGATCTACTTTGCTCTCGTCGTATTCTGGGTAGCTCTCTACACTTACAAAGCTATTGTGCTTTTTGTGCCAAATCTCTTCGCATATGTGCGGGATAAATGGTGCTAAGAGCTTTAACCAGTCGTCAAATATTATCTGGGGGTTCTTACCTCCCCTTCTGAGGTACCACTTAACATCGTTCATGACTTCGAAAAATGCAGAGTTAACGGCTCTCCTCGTCTGTAAGTTTTCCATCGCCTTTCTCGTCTCCTTTATCGCTTTTTGCATTCTGCTGATTAGCCATCGATCGAGGAAACATCCTTCAACATCTTTCGTGTAGTACTCCTCCATTAAAGCGTAGAACCTGTTGAGGTGTGCTACTAAGTTTTCCACATCTTTTCTCCTCCAATCGGCATCGCTGTCATATTCTGCGGCGTGGAGAATGTACATCCTAGTAACATCTGCTCCAAACTCGCTAACAGCTCTTTTCATCGTTAGCAAAGGTCCCTTACTCTTACTCATTTTTTTACCTTCGAGACTTACGTAGCCGTTAACAGCAATAGCCTTAGGCCACAACTCTGGTGGGAATATTGCGACGTGGTGGAAGAGGAAGAAGAGCAAGTGATTAGCTACCAAGTCTTTACCACTACTTCTCAGATCAACGGGATACCAGTACTCAAACTCTCTTCTTATCTCCTCTACTATCTCCTTAGATAAATTAGACTTTTCTGCCACATCTTCAGCTTTGCCTTTACCGAGAAATACGTAGTCTAACAGTTCTGGCTTTATGTTTTCAGCTTTTAGCTTTCCAGCGTTAATGTACTTTGCCAAAATGTAGTAACACATGTAAATAGTCGAGTCAGATAGGCTTTCTATGAGCCATTCTTTGTCCCACGGTATCCTCGTTCCAAGACCTTTTCTCCTCGCACAGGCTTTATCCTTTAGCCATTCAACTTTGTTTCTGAACTCCTCTTTGTAGTAATCAGGTATTATTCTCATTCTATCCAAGAGTTCGAATACTTTCTTCTTCCACTCAGGATTCGAGTAGTTTAAAAACCATTGATCTCTTACTATCTTTACGACGCATTTTGCACCACACCTGCAAACAACTGGCTTCTCGCTGAACTCGTAAAAAATGTCTCCTATACCCAATTCTATTAGATCTCTTTGTAAAACATCTTTAACTTTTGAAACATGCATTCCGGGGTAAAGCGTGTTGTCTAACAAAACACCTTTGTGAAACTCTTTTCTGTAAACTATCTTAGTTGCTTTATCCAGAAGTTCTCTTTCGTTTTGACTTTTTATGCCCAGTTCTTCAGATATTTCTTTGGCAGGAACTGCGTATTCTTCAACTTTTATTAAGACTATTGGCTCTATGCTCGCAAGCTCCTTAAACTCTGAACTTTTCTTCAACTCTTCAAGAGCTACGTAGTCGTAAGGTGCGTGTGCAGGAACGCTCATAACAACTCCAGTTGCATTATCCGTATCTACAAAACTCGCTGGTAAGATAGGAACGACAACCATTCTGAGAGTAGAGTTTTTAACCTCTTTAAATAGCAAGATTAATTCTTTAACTATAAATTCAATATTTTCAACAACCTTGGCTATTCTCTCTTTTCTGTCTTTTATTTTACACAATTCTTCAAAAAGTTTTTTCAAGTCTCCCGATGCGAATTCAAGCAGTTCTTCTGCTAGCATTGCAACGAGTACGGGATTCACCACTAAGTTTCCAACTACGTCTTTACCTTTGACTTCTTTTATAATTTTAACTTCTTTTTCTTGATGGACGAGTTTTTCTGCCGCTTCTTTACTAACTACCCACTTTTCACCGTTAACTTCTGCAACGACGTAATCTTTCTCCGGATTTACCCACAGATTTGTAACGCCAAAAACCGTCTCCGGTCTCAGTGTAGCACATGGAAAAACAACTAAATTTTCTTCAAAACTATAAAGTTTTATAACTGTAAAATCTACTATTGTTGCATTTTCTCCCTTCATTAAATCGTGGTCTTCGACTGGATTCTCATCGTTGGGACAGTATCTTACGGGATGAGAACCTTTTACGACTAAGCCTTTCTCTTTCAGCTTCCAGTACTGCCACTCTATGAACTTCTGATAAGGCTCATCCATTGTAGTAAACGTTCTTCTCCAGTCTATGGAATAGCCTATGGATTTGAGTGCTTTTGTAGCTTCTCTTGAAAAGTATTCTACTATTTTTTCTGGAGTATCTAATTTAAGCAGTTCTTCAAGTGGAACGTCGTGGTATTCCGTGTAAACCCTAATAGTTTCGGGGTCTTTTTTTGCTATCCTTTCGGCTAAACCTATTATTGGCGTTCCCGTAACGTGGTACCCCATTGGGAAAAGCACGTTATAGCCGTTCATTCTCATGTATCTTGCCACAGCATCTCCTATGGTCAGAGTTCTCGTATGCCCGGCGTGTAAGTTACCGTTTAAATATGGATACGGGATTGTGATGAAAAATTTTGGTCTTTCATCTGGCTCAGCTTCAAAAATTCTGCTCTTTCTCCACTCTTCCTGCCACTTTCTTTCTATTTCGTGAAAGTCCACCATACTCCAAAGTTTAATGATGGTTTTAAAAAGTTTGAGAAAAACCGAAAAAAGTTAAGACCAGTTTATGTCCCAAACGACATTAGTGTGAGCTTCAGCCATCTCTCTTCCATTCTCAAGCACTTGCACGACTACGAGCATCTTATCTCCTTTTTTTGGTACGTCCTTTGGGCTTTTAAAACCTATGTACGCTATTATCTTCCCCTGCTTGCTGAGGGGGACAAAAGTTGAGGGAGTTACCCTCATACCGAGTTCTTTCATGTTTTTAACACCTGTCATGTCGTAAGCGAACAGTATTATTCCAGTCATCGGAGTATTGTACCACGGATACAGCGTAGGAGCTTCTTTCTTAGATATAAGAGTTGCTTTTGCGTAATCTATTTTTAGTATGTGCTTGTTACCCGCTACGTAATGTTCAAAGCAGACTTCAATAGCGGGTAATTTTTTTTCATGAGTTACGCACCCAGATATTAGAGGTGACGCGATTAATGCAATAATCAAAACTACTATCACCTTATTTGGTTTCATTGGTTTGAGATCTCAAAAAGTATTTAAAAACTTTACCAAAATAGGAATTATCTTACTTTGAAATAAATTATTCCCTTTTCTTCGTACATTTCCACGACACCTTTCTCACATAGGTCCGTTAAATGTCCTCTCACAGGCGGCATTAGAACTATTCTTGCCTTAGCACCTTTAAAACCGTACTTCAAAGCGAGAGTGGAAAATATTTCTTGCTCAGCAACCTTCTCACCTATAACTTCAAGTATTTCTTTTTCAATTCTTTCAAGCATTCTGATGTTATACCTTATAACTTTTATACCTTCTTTTCTGTCAAACACTTCGCCATGTCCGGGGATTAAGTAATCCCAGTCGATTTTCTCCATTTCCCTTAAGCTAATAGCCATTTTGTTGGGATCGACGTAGTAGAGAATACCAAACTTTTCCCAGTAATCTGGACTATGCACAGCATCGCTCGCGACTAAAACGGAATCGATTAGATATGCTGTATGATTTGGAGTGTGTCCCGGCATTTTTAAAGCCTTAACGCCATTTATTTCCAAATTTTCAGAGAATTCATCAACTTTGACACCCCTTCCAAGGAAGTAAGGAGTTACTACTTTTTCTGGTAACCTCGCCCAACTGTACATCCCCCTCCAGTTTAGCTCTGGATTTTCTACGAAGGGCATTTCGTGTCTCGGTGCAAATATTTTCGCCCCCTTATTCCTCAAAAAAGCCGCATCTCCAAAATGGTCTGCATGACCATGAGTTATTAAAACGACTTTTGCTTTTTGATATACATCTGCTCCAACATTTGGGTCAACTACAATGCCAGAGTCGAAAACTGTTGTGTTTACGTCGAATTTTCCAGAATAGACTTTAAAACCTTCTCCGTCATACCTGAAGTCCATTATTCGAATACCGAAATCTGCGTTTATAAAATTATGCTTCGTTAATAAACGTAATTATTTTTACAGCTTCGCACATGTTTTTTAGTTTTCTAAATGCGATATTTCTTGGCAAAAGCTTCAAACCGCAATCGGGATCAACGTAAAGTTTTCTTGAATCAACAACTTCGAGAGCTTTTTCAATTGCTTTAAATATCTCTTCAACGCTCTCTACTCTTTTGCTATGCACATCAATACATCCAAAGCCCAAGTCCTTGTCGAAAGAGTATTCTTTCAAAATCTCAAGGTCTTCGAATTTTCTGTTTGCAAACTCCAAATCGAGCTGATTTACTTTTAAGTCCATAACTTCGGGAAACAGTTTACGATAGTCGTTGTAACAAATGTGGAGAGCGGTGTACACTTTTATTCCCTTTAACGTAATTTCAATAGCATTTTCAACAACTTCCAAGTCCTTTGAATTTATAGCAGGCTCGTCAATTTGAATAAAGTCAGCCCCAGCTTTTACCAGTCTTTTAACTTCTTCGTTTAGTATTTCAGCGAGAGCGTAAACAGCCTCCTCTTTACTGTTGTAGTATTCGTTAAAGCTCCACTCTACGAGAGTGTAAGCTCCAGTAATTGGAACTTTTACTTTTCTGTCAGTAACTTTTTTAAGAAACTCGAATTCTTGCAGAAGTATTGGTTTCCTATATCTAAGCTCATCAACTATCGCCGGCTTTGGATAGTAAGTGTTGCCCCAAACTCTAACTTCTCCGTAAATTACGAAACCGTCTATTCTATTGGCGAAGTAAGAAGTCATCTCATCTCTCCACACCTCCCCATCGGACAGTATTTCAACCCCTGCAACTTCTTGATCTTTGACGACTGCTCTGACAGCATCTTTTATAGCTTCTAATTTGTCCTTTTCCGGCACGTACTTCAACCACTTCGGTTTTGGATAACTACCGACTACAGTCGTTTTCATAACGCATCCCTCAATTTTGAAAGTGTTTTCATTTTTTCATAAGCTTTTGATTCAGGTAAAAATTCAAGTCCCGTATTTGAAGATACATACTCAACCTTACAGAATTCCGAAATTATCTCAACTTTATTCCTCATCTCAAAGTCTAACTTCGTATTTCTTCCGTCTGCAATACCTGCACAGAGTTTACTACAACCGTATTGTTCAACGTTTTTTAAGTTCCCTTCAAATCCCTCAACGAAATCGAGGAATACAACATCGAATGAATCGACCAGCAAAGGGTAAAGCTTTTCTGGAACTTCTTTAAAGTAAACTGAAATCCACAAGTTGCCCTTGAAGTTAAACGATTCAAGCAGGCTTAGAAATTCTTCAACGAACTCGTTTGAATATGCAAGAGATGGTTCATCAAACTGCACGTGAGGGGTGTAGTTGAAGAGATCAGCTACTTCTTCAAGCACGAGTTCAGCGAAAATTCGAAATACTTTGACGTCTCTACAAGATGAAAGGTAGAAGGGAGTTACACACGAAATTACTGCTTTTAACGGCTTTTTTAATGGTTTTAGTACTTCACAAAGACTTTTAAATTCTTTAAGTTCAGGCTTTTTTAGATCCTCTACCTTTTTCAATTCTGGCACTCGGTAGTATAGATTGTTTTCGAAATACCTTACGAGCTTTCCCGGTTTAAAACCAGCTCTTATAGCTATACTTGCGAGAAAGTCGTGCCAAGTAAGCAAGCCATCAGTAGAGATGTCAACTCCACAAGTATTTTGCTTTTCCAACACTTCGAGTTGCGCCTTTTTAAGAATGCGATCGTCAACTGAGTATTCTATGTCTTTCTGCAAACCTGCTTTTCTCAGGTATTTTCTAAACCATTCTGGTCTTGGATAACTACTCGCGGAAACAACTTCCACAAAATGTTTTTTCTTATACCTTGGAAATAACAATTTCACTTGATGCAGTGGAAAGATCATTTGACCGAGTATTTTATAAACTGAATATCCACATTAGTTACTGAAGCGGGGGTTGCCGAGCCAGGCCAAAGGCGGGAGACTCAAGATCTCCTCCCGTAGGGGTCCGTGGGTTCAAATCCCACCCCCCGCAT
>JALSQI010000052.1 GCA_026985525.1 Archaeoglobaceae archaeon | reverse complement strand
CTGCTTTAGAAGTTAAAGAGACTGAAACGGATGCAGAAATAAGAATAACTGACCCAGAAATGCTCCAGAAGTTCATAGAGCAGGAGGAGAAGATGCTTAAAGAAATGGTTGACAGAATAGTCAACGCCGGAGCTAACGTTGTGTTCTGCCAGAAAGGAATTGACGACTTGGCTCAGTACTACTTGGCTAAGGCTGGAGTGCTTGCAGTAAGAAGAGTCAAGCAGAGTGACATAGAAAAGTTGGCTAAGGCTACTGGAGCTAAGATACTGACCGACTTGAGAGACGTTAAGCCAGAAGACCTTGGAGAGGCTCAGTTGGTAGAGGAGAGGAAAGTCGGAGACGAAAAGATGGTGTTCGTTACTGGATGCAAGAATCCGAAAGCCGTAACTATACTGATAAGAGGTGGAACGGAGCACATAGTTGACGAAGTGGAGAGGTCTCTAACTGACTCTATAAAGGTAGTCAAAGCCGCACTAGAGAGTGGAAAAGTAGTAGCTGGTGGCGGCGCTCCAGAAGTCGAAATCAGCCTAAGACTAAGGCAGTGGGCTCCAACTCTTGGAGGAAGAGAGCAGTTAGCTGCAGAGGCTTTTGCTAACTCCTTAGAAGTGATACCGAGAAGCTTAGCTGAGAACGCTGGACTCGATCCAATTGACATATTGGTTGAACTTAGGAAAGCTCACGAGAATGGCGAGAAGTACGCTGGAGTAAACGTCTTTACTGGAAAAGTTGAGAACATGAAGGACATGGGCGTTTTAGAGCCTCTAAGGGTAAAGAAGCAGGCTATAAGCAGTGCTACTGAGGTTGCAATAATGATACTCAGAATCGACGACGTCATAGCTGCAAAGGGCATAGAGAGTGAGAAAGAAGGAGAGAAAGAAGGAGGAGAAGAAGAATCCGAAAGTGAATTCTAACCTTTTTTAAGATTTATTTTTTGATTTAAAGTTTTAGGTCTGTTTTAAAGTTTTGGTTTTTTAGAAACTCGATTTTAAACTCGATCTTTGGTATCAACATCTATTGCAGCCCATACGAAGATTAACCTTTTCTCAAGCTTTAATTTTGTTTCATCTATTGCTATTAACCTTCTTGACTTCTTTCTTGGTTGCTTTAGAACTTTCTTAAGCTTATATAGTAAATCCTATATTTTGACACGATCCAAGTTGTCAACGTTGAAAGTGTTTAACAATTTTTATAAAGATTTCATAAATAAACTTGAATTATAACTATTGCAACAAAAAAACTAAAACCAAAAATTATTTAAAACTTTATTCAGCCCGCTTAGCATGGCTACTGGTCTGGGTTTGCCTGTTTTTTTGCCAGTACCAGTAGCCATTATTGTAGTACACTAAAATTTTATTCTTTGTATAAAGGTGGTTTTATGAGGGCTGCAGACGCTATCGTTAAAGCTTTAGAGTATGAGGGCGTTGAACACATATTTGGCATACCGGGAGGAGCAATAATAGAAGTTTACGACGCGTTATACGACTCCAACATAGAACACATTCTTACGAGACACGAGCAAGCAGCTGTTCACGCAGCAGATGGATATGCAAGAGCTACTGGAAAAACAGGAGTTGCTTTTGCGACGTCTGGTCCGGGAGCAACGAATACTGTTACGGGAATAGCGACAGCTTACATGGACTCCTCTCCCTTAGTCGTTATGACTGGACAAGTTCCACGCTCGATGATAGGAAACGACGCTTTTCAGGAAGCGGATACTACTGGAATAACTATGCCTATAACTAAGCACAACTACTTAGTTACTGACGAGAAAGAGTTGCTAAAAACTGTTAGAGAGGCTTTTCACATAGCTTCTACTGGCAGGCCTGGACCGGTTTTAATAGACTTGCCTAAGGACGTTACAGTTGCCGATGTGGAATTCAACTATCCCGTTGAAATAGAGCTTCCCGGTTACAAGCCAAAACTTAAAGGACATCCGAAGCAGATAAGAAAAGCAGCTGAACTTATAGTCAAAAGCGAAAGACCGATAATCTTAGCTGGAGGAGGAGTGATACTGTCCAACGCTTGCGAGGAACTTAGAAAGCTGGCTGAAGCTATTCCTGCTTTCGTCGTTACGACTTTAATGGGAAAAGGTTCAATTCCTGAAACCCATCCTCTATCTCTTGGATTCATAGGTATGCACGGTTCAAAGTACGCAAATTACGCTGTTATGGACTCTGATTTAATAATAGCTGTTGGATGTAGGTTTAGCGATAGAACGACTGGAAAAGTTTCTGAATTCGCACCGGAGGCTAAGATAATACACATAGACGTTGATCCAGCTGAAATAGGGAAAAACGTTAGGGTTGACGTTCCAATTGTTGGGGATGCTAAGCTCGTTCTATCTGAGCTCGTAAAGTACGTTAAGTATAAGCAGAGAAAGGAGTGGGAGGAAAAAGTCAACTCTTGGAGAGAAAAGTACCCCCTCAAATACAAGCAGGAAGGAGATGTAATAAAACCCCAGTACGTAATCGAAAAAATATACGAGTTAAAGCCAGACGCTATAGTTGCAACCGAGGTTGGACAGAACCAGATGTGGGCGGCACAGTTTTTCAAAGTAGAGAGAGCTAGGCAGTTCATATCCAGTGGGGGTCTTGGAACTATGGGTTTCGGTTTTCCAGCTGCGATGGGTGCTCAAGTTGCTTTTCCCGATAAAACTGTGGTGGATATAGCTGGAGACGGGAGCTTTATGATGAACATACAAGAGCTCGCAACTTGCGTTGACTACGGAATTCCAGTAAAAGTTTGCATACTGAACAACATGTTCCTTGGAATGGTCAGGCAGTGGCAGGAACTATTCTACGATGAAAGGTACTCCGAAACTTGCCTGAGGTGTAAAGAGATGAGTTTTGAAAGGATAGCTAAGGGATTTGGAGCTGTTGGAATGACGGTTGAGAAGCCATCTGAAGTAGAGGATGCACTAAAAGAAGCTTTTGAAATAGATGCACCTGTGGTAATAGATTTCAGAGTTGAAAGGCTTGAAAACGTTTACCCGATGGTTCCGGCTGGAGCATCTCTGAGAGAGATTATAGACGAGGAATATTGAGGTGATCGAATTGAAGAAAGTTATCGCCGTTTTGGTTGAAAACAAGCCCGGAGTTCTTGCAAGAGTTTCTTCACTCTTCAGGAGAAGGGGTTTCAACATAGACAGCTTGGCTGTTGGGACTACTGATAGAGAGGACGTTTCGAGAATGACAATAGTCGTTAGAGGGGATGAGAAAACAGTAGAACAAGTGATAAAGCAACTCAACAAGTTGATTGAAGTTATAAAAGTAAGCGACCTTAGCGAGAACAGTGTTAGTAGAATACTCGCTCTGATAAAAGTTTCTGCTACTACCGAAAATAGGGGCGAGATAATAGAAATAGCGAACATATTTAGAGCGAGAATAGTTGACGTTGCGAGAGATAGCCTTATAATAGAGATAACTGGTGATGAGGAAAAGATAAACGCCTTTACTAACTTGATGAGACAGTACGGAATAAAGGAGTTTGTTAGAACGGGCATTATCTCTATGGCGAGGGGAAGTAAAGTTGTAGAAGTGAGGTAACATGAGGTACGCCGACGCGGGAGTTGACATAAAAAAAGAGGAAGAAGCGATAAAAGCATTGACTTCAGTTATAAAACACGTCAGAGAAGGAATTGGAAAACCTTGCTTAACAAATCACTACGCAAGTGCAATTTCTCTACAACCTATTTGCGACTTGATGGTAACTATTACTACTGATGGAGTTGGCAGTAAAATACTCGTTGCAGAAAAGATGAACAGATTCGACACTATTGGGATTGACTGCGTTGCTATGAACGTAAACGACCTGATTGCCGTTGGCTCTGAACCGGTTGCTATGGTTGACTACATAGCAATAGAAAAGCCAGATGAAAGGATAATGAGAGAAATAGCTAAGGGGTTGGAGGAAGGTTGCAGAATTGCGAACATAACTCTCGTTGGAGGAGAGACAGCCACTCTACCAGACATGGTTAAGGGATTCGACCTCGCGGGGACTGCAATTGGCGTGGCAAAGAAATTGATTACTGGTGAGAATATACAGCCGGGAGACGTTATATTTGGCATTCCAAGCAGTGGAGTTCACAGTAACGGATTAACTCTCGTAAGGAAAGTTTTAGAGAAAGCTGGAATTTCTTATAGCGACGAATTCGAAAAAGGAGTTAGTTACGGTGAAGAGATACTCAAACCAACGAGGATATACGTAGAAGTTTTAGACGTTTTGAAGAAATTTGAGATTAAAGGGATGGCTCACATAACTGGTGGTGGATTGCTAAACTTACTCAGGCTGAAAAAGCTCAAGTTCGTGATCGATAAACCGCTTGAACCTCATAAAATATTCAGAGTTGTTCAGGAGCTCGGCAACGTTGAAGAGGAGGAGATGTACAAGACCTTCAACATGGGCATGGGTTTCGCTCTGATAATGGATAGAAGTGAAGCTAAAAAGCTAGAAAAAAGTGGTATGATCGAAGGCAGGATTGTTGGAAGAGTTGAAGAATCTGAGTACGGAGAAATTTATGTAAAAGACTTGAAGTTAAATCCTTAGTAGCTTTACAGCATTCACGACTTCTCCAGCAATTTGATACCTCACATCTTTTTTTGGATACAGTTTTTCCAACATCTTTTTACCCTCCTCTGCAACTAAGACAGCCTCTTTTTTCCTACCGCAGGCTGATAGAATTAACGCTTCTATGAGCTTTTTAAAAGCTATTAGCCTTTTGTTTTTGCATGAATCGTTCAGTTCTGAAATTATCTCTTCTGCATCTCCAATTCTTCCAATAGAAAGCAAAAGTGCTGATAACTGGAGGGTCGTTAAAAGAAAGTTACAGCTGTCTTCTTCTCTCCAAACTTCCCTTATGTTTTCCATGAGTTCTATAGCTCTGTTTATTTCACCTTTTTTAAGCAAAGCTATGCAAGCGATTTGCAAAGACTTGCTCATGCCTTCTGCGTCTCCAACTAAGCTGAAAAGCTCGAAAGCTTTTAAAGCGTTCTCAACAGCCTCATCGTTTTTACCCTTTTTTATCAGGATCTTAGATAGTAGCTCATAACAACAAGCTTTGAGCCAGGAACTCTCACACTCTTCAGCAAATTGCATGCACTCCTTTAAAGTCTCTTCAGCTTTCTCAACTTTATCTCTCTCAGCGTGCAGTAAAGCTATGTTGTAAAGCGTTTTTCCCACTCCCAACCTATCCCCAGTTTTTCTAAACAATCTCAAACACTCGTAAAACCTGCTCGTCGCCTCTACACTTTTACCTGAGATACACTCAAGCTTTCCTATCTCAAGTAAAGTCTCAGCTTTTTCGTGCTCGTCTTTTATCTTTGGCAAGTAGTATTCTAAGGTATTCTTCCTCTTCTCAACTTCAGCTTCGCACCTGACTTCGTTCAAAAACCAGAGAAGGTCGAGAATCTTTGATGAAATTATCCTTAGCTTGTCTGACATTTTAGGCAATTTAGTGAAACAAATATTTAGTTCTTTTCGTTATCAAAAAATCCTGAAACGTAAGAGAACGCTTCGAAAAACTTAGTCTTTTTTCCCTTTTTTGTAACGAACCCAATTGAAATTAACCCAACTGAAATCAATTCGTCTGACAAAACTTTCTTCTTAGCGATTTCTCGATAGTTTAACCCCAGCTCCTCGAAGAAATTTTTAGCCCACTTCTTATCCATTTTTCTAACTGTTAGCTCTCCAAGCCTCGAAAGCCTATAGTAAGTGTGGTGTTTGTGCACTTCGTGAGCTTTTTTGAATCTGGCTTTACTTCTCTTTATAGCTGATCCTTCATCTCTTTCAATCAACCCCTCTTTCATTAGTTTCTCTACGCTTTCGTTTATTTTTTCAATGGGTAAACCCGTTACTTTTGCCATCATCTTAGCGTAATCCACTCCAGCTTTCTTGAGATGTAGTAGCACGTAAACGTCAACTATGTTGAGTTTTTTAACCAACTCTCCACCTTTCTCCATGCATGCAATAGTAGCAGAATGCTTAGAGAAAAATTTCGATGTAAAGGCGGTTGACTGCGTTAGCTTTAAAGTAAAAAAAGGTAGTATATTCGCATTACTGGGTCCAAATGGAGCTGGAAAAACTACTTTAACGGGAATTCTTACTACGCTAATAAAGCCGGATTCAGGATACGCTGAAGTTGCGGGTTTTAGCATAGGAGAGAAAATGGAAGTTAGGAAAAGAATAGGCGTAGTTTTTCAGGAACCGGCTCTGGATACGAAGCTTACAGCGAAAGAAAATTTAGAGTTTCACGCAATGCTCTACGGAATGAAGAGAAAAGAAAGGGAAGAGAGAATACCTTCAGCACTAAAACTCGTGGGGCTGGAGAAGTGGGAGAACGTGTTAGTTGAAAAGTTCTCGGGTGGAATGAAGAGGAAGTTGGAAATTGCGAGAGCGTTCGTTCACGAACCCGAAGTACTCTTCCTCGACGAACCAACTTTGGGGCTTGACGTTCAGACGAGAAGAAATATCTGGGATTACATAACTTCTCTCAGGGATAGAGGAGTTACGATTTTCATGACCACTCACTACATAGACGAAGCTGAAAACTTGTGCGATACAGTGGCAATAATGGATAGGGGAAGAATTGTTAAAATAGGTAAAGTAGATGAGCTGAAAAAAGAGCTTGGAGAAGGAACTGTTTACATAGAACTTGAAAAAGCAGACGTTTCGAAGCTGAAGAGCTTAGAAGGAGTAATAGACGTAATCCTTAGTGGAAACGTTGTTCAGATAAACTGCACTAACGTTGAACTGTTACTTCCAAAATTGTTCAAACTGTTGGACGGGATAAAATCAGTTAAAGTTAAGAATCCAGATCTGGAGGACGTCTTTCTCAAATTAACTGGGAGGAGGTTTGAGTGATACAGGTTTACGTCCTCTGGTTAAGAGAAATGAAAAGACTCGTAAGGTCAAAGTCGAGGTTTTTCAGTTCACTTTTTATGCCCCTCATGTTTCTACTTTTTCTAAGCAGTGGATTTAGCGGAGTAAAATTTCAGGGAATTGAAAACTACACGGAGTATCTAACGCCCGGAATAGCAGCGATGGCAGTAGTTTTTTCCTCCACTTTTGCGGGTTTATCGGTTCTTTGGGACAGGGAGTTCGGTTTTCTCAAAGAAATTTCCGTTGCTCCTGTTAGCAACACGGCAGTAGTTTGCGGTAGGATAGCGGGAAGTGCGACCACTTCCACTCTTCAGGCAATGGCAATCGTAATTCTATCCATACCTATTGGCTTTTCGACGACTTTATACGGCGTTTTAACGTCCTTCTTTTTTGTAGTGCTAATGGCTGTAACTTTTACGGGAATGGGTTTGGTATTCGCATCCGTAATCAAGGACTTTCACGGATTTGGAATGGTTATGAACTTCGTTATATTCCCTCTTTTCTTTCTTTCCGGTGCTATGTTTCCAATATCTAAGCTCCCATCTTTTATCAGAATTTTTGCTTACGCTAATCCAATGTTTTACGGTGTTTCTGGTATGAGGTTAGCTCTTATTTCCAATTGCCTAAGTCCAGCTTACTTGCTAATAAGTCTGTTTTTCTCAGTAATTACGGTGCTCGTAGCTGCGAGGGCTTTTGAAAGAATCTGAGCTTTTATTTCTTAATCAGAAATAATTTCGAAAAAGTATTAATTCTTAATACTAATCGAAAAATGATGAAAGACTTCAGGGTAAAAATTGGTTTGTTTGGTAAGACGAATGTTGGTAAGTCGAGTTTGCTCAATGCGTTGACGAACCAAAACATCGCTATAGTTTCTGATAAGTCGGGAACTACTACAGATAGGGTTTCTAAGGCAATGGAGCTTTTGCCCTTAGGCCCAGTAAAAATAATTGACACTCCCGGAATAGACGACACTTCTGAAATAGGTAGCAAGAGAGTTGAAGTTGCGATGAAAACGCTTGAGGAAGTGGATATAGCTTTACTCGTTGCCAGTCCTGAAAAACCATTTGGAGATTACGAGAGAGCAGTATTAGAAAGGGCGAAGGAGAAAGGGGTAAAGGTAATAGGCGTACTGAACAAATCGGACACTGTAGATTTCCGACCTATTGTAGAAAAGTTATCAGCGGAGTCGGGAGTAAAATTTATTCCAGTTAGCGCTAAAACAGGTGAAGGAATAATAGCTTTAAAAAGGGAAATAGTTCGCTCATCCAGAACTGTTTTCGACTACCTTGTAATAGGAGACCTCGTTTCTGGAGGAGATGCTGTTGCTTTTGTAATCCCGGAACTTAGATATCCAAGGGGAAGATTACCTCTGTGTTACGTTAGAGCTATGAGAGAAGTAATAGACTGCGACGCTTACTGCATAGTTACAACTCCTTCGAAACTTCTCAGATCACCTGTATTAAAATTAGTCGTTCTGGACACGCTTCTAAGCGTTAGAGATATGGTGAAGTGCTTCGACTTTTACGACTCACTACAGTTTACGAGTTTTGCGGCATTGGAGGCGAGGAAATATTTGGAAGTATTCGTGAAAAACGCGAGAGAGGCTGAGAGTAGAGGCGTGCAATTAGTGGAAGACACTAAGGACGAAAGAGAAAAGAAAATAATAGAAGAATTGAAAAAAGAAATTAGGGAAGGGGGAATAGAGAAGGGAGAAATTGAAGTTTTACCTGAGTCTTGTGAGCCGAAAAATCCCAAAAATTCAACGACAGCCGGTCTATTGCTACTTGAGCTGAGAGGGTTTTTAGATAGGTTGTTGGACCCATTTCCACTCGCTAAAATGGGATTTGGAGAAGTTGTTGAGGCTGGGAGTTCTTTAAGTGCTAACGTGTGGAAGTGGTAAAATGAGAGTTGAAAGAGATTTTTTGGGTGAATTGATTGTACCAGATGGTGTTTACTACGGAATACACACGCTTAGAGCGAAGGAAAACTTTCCTATATCGTCAAAGCTTGGTTACAGAATTCATCCCGAACTCATAAGGGCTTTTGGAATGGTAAAGAAGTCTTGTGCAATAGCTTTATTAAAGCTTGGATTTATGGAAGAAGATAAGGCGAGTGCCATAATTAAGGCTTGCGACGAGCTAATTGAGGGAAAACTTAACGACCACGTAATAGTTGACCCATTTCAGGGAGGAGCTGGAACTTCCCTAAACATGAACGTAAATGAAGTTATAGCGAATAGAGCGAGCGAAATACTCGGTAAAAAAGTGCACCCACTCGATGACGTTAACAGGATGCAATCGACGAATGACGTATTTCCTACCGCTTCGAGAGTCGCAGCTATTTATTTGTTAAGACAGCTGACAGCTGTTGTTGGAGAGTTGCAACAGGCGTTAGAGGATAAGGAGAGAGAGTTTTCGGGAGTACTTAAGCTGGGAAGGACGGAAATGCAAGATGCCGTGCCAATAACTCTTGGCCAAGAGTTCAGCGCTTACGCTGAAGCTATAGCGAGAGATAGGTGGAGGTTGTACAAAGTTGAGGAGAGGCTTAGACAGGTAAATCTTGGAGGTACTGCAGTTGGAACGGGAATAAATGCTGATTTGAAGTACATACACTTAGCCGTGAGAGTGCTTAGGGAGATAACGGGACTAAACTTGGCAAAAGCGGATAACTTGATAGACCCAACACAGAATTGGGACGTCTTTGCTGAAGTGCACGGTTTACTAAAAGCCTTGGCTACGAACCTTTACAAGATTTCTAACGACTTAATACTCATGAGTTCTTTCAAAGAAATTAGCTTACCTCCCGTACAAGCAGGCTCTTCTATAATGCCGGGAAAAGTTAATCCGGTGATTTTAGAGTGTGTAAAACAGGTAGCGATTAGAGTTATTTCAAACGACGTAGCTATAAACTTCTCAGCTTCTCACGGACAACTTGAATTAAACGCACTTGCACCACTTATGGTTCACACAATGCTTGAGTCTCTTGAAATCCTAAGTAATGCAGTTGAAGTTATGATTGAAAAATGCATTAGAGGTATAAAGGCAAATCCAGATGTGTGTATGAGTTATCTCGAAAAAAGTCCTGCTATAGTAACGGCTATAGCACCGTACATAGGTTACGATGCAGCAGCTGAAATTGCGAAAGAGGCGGTTAAAAGAAACGTTTCGGTTAAAGAAGTTCTGTTAGAGAAAGGCTTTAGCAGAGAAGAACTGGACAAAATTCTATCTTGTAAAGAATTGGTTAAACCCGGAATTGCTGGAGAAGGGAAAGTGGATAGAAAAATCGTCAGCAGGAGTTATAAGGAATGATAGTCAACCCCATCAGGTTTTACGTTCCTCCAAACTCAGGCTTAAGCTATTTAGCTGAAAAAGTTAGAGAGTACGTTGAAGAAGGAGATATTTTAGCGGTTTCGAGCAAAGCTATATCTTTCGCTGAAGGTAGGTTGGTAAAATTATCGGAAGTAGAAGTTTCTAAGCGAGGAAGAGCTTTGGCTGAGAAGTACTCCTTGATTCCAGAAATCGCAGAACTAATTTTAATGGAGGCTGAGAAGATACTTGGAGGAGTGGAAGGATTTGTTTTAACGCTGAAATTCGGGATTCTATGTCCTAATGCTGGTATTGACACGTCTAACGCTCCAGAAGGATTTGCCGTTCTCTATCCAGAAAATCCACTTAATTCCGCTAAATACTTGAAAAAAATTTTGAAAACTGGAGTAGTGATTACAGATAGCAGAATACTTCCTTTGAGGAGAGGTGTCGTGGGCGTAGCTCTCGCTTATTCTGGAATTTGTGGAGTAGAAGATTTGAGGGGCAGGAGAGATTTGTACGGCAAAGAACTCAAAAAGACTTTTAGAAACGTGGCTGACATGTTAGCTTCTGCTGCAAACCTTTTGATGGGTGAAGCGGACGAGATGACTCCTGCAGTTGTGTTTAAAGATCATCCCGTAAAGCTTGGGAACGACGAGCTGAACATTTCCGTTAAAGCTGATGAGTGTCTTTACGGAAAGTTAATAAACTGTGGAAAGTTAATTAACAAATCTGGTTATCCTTAGACTATGTCATTCGTAAAACCTTTTATGGGCTTTGCTCTTGGAGACGCTTTTGGTTCCATGTTCGAAGGTTTAACGAGAGATGAAGTTAGTAGAAGGTTGAGGTACTTTAAAAGGAGAGGTAAAGTAGTTTCTGATGTAACAGACGATACAATTCAAGTTTTAATTCTGGCAGAATCTCTTGCAAGTACGATACACTTTTCCCCACAAGACTTCTCTGAAAGACTAAAATTAGCTTACGAAAGCGGAAAAATTCCTAAGATCGGTCCTACTACATCTAAGGCTGTAGAAAAGCTAAAACTCGGTTGTTCTTGGAGAGAGTCTGGAGTAAATTCCAATACCTGCGGTTCTGCTATGAGAGTCATGCCTCTCGCTTTACTGTATTCTTTCGACTTAAACTTGGTGGAAAAGTACTCAGCTCTTCAAAGCGTAGTAACTCACACCAACAGAGAAGCAATAGCTTCAAGCGTTGCCTTAGCTTTAACTTACGCCTGCGTTTTTAGAGGAGAGCTGGAAAAGAGAGCTAAGGAAATAGTAGAAAGAGTTAGAAGTTACGATGTCTATACCTCTATATCTATCGAAAAAGCTTTTGAAGGAAATTACGAGTACAGAGGGACGATTCTCGCTTTCGATGTAGTATCTTTTGCAATTCAGTGTTATCTCTACTCTGAAAGCTATCCAGATTGCTTGCTCAACTCTGTAATGGCTGGAGGTGATACTGATACAGTCGCTGCAATAGCGGGTGGATTGAAAGCCATTGAAGTTGAAGATAAAGAAGTTAAATTCCCCTTAGTAGAAATAAAAGACAGCGTAAAGGAGGAAATCGTACGCGTAACTGAAAAACTATGGAGAGTTTACGAGTTTATAAGTCGTTAAAACTAATTAACTTCTTTAATTCTTGAATTTCCGGGAGGTAAGAACTTAGCGACTTCGTCTGGTGTGGCTATACCTCTAACTATGTAGTCGTTGTTAGACATCTCTATTAGCTTTTTAGCAACTAACAAAGCAACTTCGCTTTGAGGTAACTCACCTATCTCAACTTCGACCCAGTAATCGCAATACTTTTTGACTGCACTTACTGGTCCTCCAAACAACCTAAGTTTTGAAAGTTCAATTCCAACTGCACAGTTAAGAGTTACGGTTAGGTAGTTTCTCTTACCCTCTATGTAGAAACTTCCTCTCGCCAAATACTCTCCGTGCTTCGCCGCTTTTTTCACTTGTTCGGGTTTCACGTAGTAAACTTCTCCGCTATACTTTCCTTCTTTCCATAGAGATGAATAAGTTGCTGCAAACTCTGCTGTCTCTTTTATGCTCCTTTCCGGAGCGTCTTGCCCCTTCTTTAGTATTACTACTGGTGCACCGGGAGTTTGGGTGTGAAAGAACAAATCTCCGTTTTCCATGTACTTAGAAACTATCTCCTCGTTCATCTTTGCATTTCTTCCTCCAATTGCGAGAAAGCCGTCGCTCGTTATAAACCACCTGTACTGCTCGTACCACTCTCTTTTTCTAACGACCCTTATGCTTTTTGCTATCCTCTTAGCTTCCAGTTCCTTAGCTTTCTTCATTTCTTCCTTGGTTTTCTCTATGGCTTTCTTAATTCCCTCAATTTTTGCTCTGATTTTTTTTGCTTTCTCGTAGTAAACGTCTGCTATTTGTGGTAAAGAGTAGTCGAGCATTAGCTCCAGCTCAACTCCGTCAATTACTACAGTTACGCTGTTTTTTTCGGGATTTATACTTTTTACAACTTTTGAAAGTTTTGAATTCTTTACTATTTCTTCTATTTCCTTCCAACTTTTCTCTTCTCTCGCTTTTACGAAAGCGGAATGAACAGTCTCTACTTTTTTCCAATTCTCGTAAATGAAATCTCCCGTCCTTCTAAGCTTTTCAGCCTCTTTTTCAAATTCACTTAGCTTTTCTAATTGACTGTTTAACCTCGCTTTTAGCTTTTCAATTTCGGGATTTACTTCCTCCTTTTCCACTTCTTTGGCAAGCATTTTAGCGTAGTATTCGTCAAGTGCCTCGTTAAAACTATCGAAGTACTTTTTTTCGTATTGTTCGTAATACTTGAGCTCTAACGGCAATACGTCGATGTACTCTCCGTCCTTAACAACTATGTGGGGTTTGAACTCACCTTTGAAAAGGCTATCGAAAACCTCTCTTATTTTTTCAGCTATGGTTTCTATTTCTTCTTTACTCAACTCTTCTGCTATTTTTTTCTTATCTATTTCAGCTCTCAAGCAGACCTCTTCTGCGTAAAGACCACCGAGTCCGTTCATTGCGAGAACTCTTACGACTTCTCTTTTTCTTTCCCTCTCGCTTTTGAATATCTCTTCCAGTTTTTCTGGAGTTAACTCTAAGGGGGTTATTCTTGGCTTTGGAAACTCGTACTCTTCGCCGGCTTTGAAAATTCCAGCTCTAAGGGGCATTATTATTTTGTAATCCTCATCGCATAAAATCACGTTTCCCTTAGAGAATACTTCTGCTATAACTCTGTACTTTTTCTCATCTCTCGCAAAATTTATAATTACGACTCTGTCGAAGTCGTGTTGTTCCACGCTTTCGACTTTCAAGCCTTCGAGGTGTTTTCTCATCAACATAGCAAAGCTTGATGGCAGGCGAGGTGCTTCCTTAGGAAATTTTGTTCTGTGTATCCTCCTCCCAGCTTCAATTACCAAGTCAATTCTACCGCCTTTTCTAAGTTTGAACCTGACTTCCCAAGGTAGGTGGTGGTAAACTTTCTCGACTCTTGCACCTTCTATTTCCCTTAACTCTAAAACGCAAGCTCTTATGTCCGCTGCACTCATCGACTCTTTTGGCATTGATTAGCACTTGCTACATCTGCTATTATTATCTATCGCCCTACGCATCGTCAAACTTTAAATAGTGCTTAAATTCAATTAGTCATAGGGGGTGATCCCTTTGGGCATAATGGAAAAGCTGATAGGTGGTAAATCTCAGAAATACTCTCCTCCAGAATATGAAGAACTCGACCTTTCGGAATATGAAACTGAAATTGAAGGTGAAGCAGAAACTTTTGTTAGAGTAGCTGAAGTTACGGGTTTATCGGAAATTGCAGAAATAAGAAGACAGGTTTATGAAGGAAACATAGTAATAGCTGATGTGTCTTTGCTGAGACACGACCAATTAACTCTCGACAGGATAGTTAAAGACTTGAAACAGCTCGCGGACGACGTTAAAGGAGATGTAGTGTGGCTTGGAGAGGAATACCTAATAGTTACGCCTACGGGAATCAAGATAGATAGAAACAAGATAAAAGGTGTAAGGAAGTAATGGTGGAAATAACTTGCCCTTCTTGCGGTAGAAAAACGGAACTTATAGCCTTAGAGTACGAGATACCGTACTTCGGAAAGATTTTACTCACTTCTATTAATTGCGGGTGTGGATTTAAGCACAACGACTGCATAGTTCTTGGAGTTAAAGAGCCGGTTAGGTATAAAATGAGCATTAGCAGTAACAAACTCTTCACGAAAGTAATTAGGTCAACTTCTGGTACTATAAAGATTCCAGAGCTGGGAGTTGAAATAGAACCTGGTCCAGCTTCTCAAGCTTTCGTTACAAATGTTGAAGGTGTGCTCGAAAGGGTTAGAGATATCGTTTTAATGGCTATGAGGTGGAGGGCTGAGGAAGGCGATAGCTCAGCTGTGGAGAGGTGCGAATATATACTGAAAACGATAGACGATGTAATAGAGGGCAAAAAGGAGCTAACGCTTGTACTTGAGGATCCTTTTGGTAACAGCTTAATAGCATCTGAAGAGGCAGAAAAGACTAATCTAACTCCTGAAGAGGTTAGAAAGTTGAAAACTGGTTTAACGGTTCTCGAGCTATCTGGATTGAGTGAGGACGAAATACAAAGTTAATAGTTCATGTTGTCTAAGATTCTTTTGACGATTCTCTTTTCGAGCTCACTCTTAGCTTTTCTATAAATTCTCTCCAGTATCAGTTCTGGCGTACTTCTACCGAGCTTTCCGAAAACAGGTTGTCTGTCAACTATAAGGTTGAATTCGTCATCTAACCCCTTAGCTTCTATTCCATCAACTCTCGCAAAAGGTAAAAGTTCTTTTAACTCTCTTCCCAAGTGGCTAACTATCACTACGTAATGCCCCCTCTCGTAAGCAATCTTCAATAGTTCAGCCAGTATTGAAACGGCAGCTCCCGGTTCCGTTATAGCTTCGAATTCATCCACGAGTATTAGGTTTTTCCCGTTCGAGGAAACTGCTTTGACGAATGATTTTACGGCACTCTCGAAAGCTCCCGCTCCAGCAACTCCTCTCTTTTTCCTAAAGAAGTATATACCGTCGAAGACGTTTATCCAAGCTTTTTTTGCTTTAACAGGCAAACCCATTTGCCCCATTATTTGAATTTGAGTTAGCAATTCCAGAAGAGAAGTCTTCCCACCGCTGTTAGCTCCAGTCAGGATTGCAATTCTGCCCTTAGCAATGTTAGAATTGCCGATGCTGTACGTTATCGGCTGAGGATCTTTTATGAATAGGTGTTTTCCCTCCAAAAAAGCAGTGTACTCAGCTATCTCCGGAAAAGTTTCACCCAGTTTTTTCAAAGTAGATGTCAATTCTATATTCTTCGCCAGATCTAACTCTTTTACGAACCCTTCGTAACTTTCAACTATTTTCATTGCAACATCCTTACACTCTTTAAAGAGTTCGACCTTAGCGTTCCCTTCCACTTCTTCCTTTAACATTCCAAGTTTACGCTCGTCAACTTCGACTGGGTATGTACGAGAGAAGAGCTCAGAAACTTCGACTTCCAATTTTTCTCCAACTTCTTTTTCGCTCTTAATCACTTCTTCTAAAACGACCTCTTCTACCTCTTCAAGAGTGCTACCCTGCAAGACATCTATTATTCTCTTTCCCCTTAGAACCACTTCGAGTTCTGAAATCCTTCTCTCTATTCTTTCATTTAACTTTAAAAGCTCTTCAACAACGATTTCTTCGACCATTTTTGCTTTTTCAACTCTTTCAAACGAACTCTTAGTTCTTTCAACAAGCTCTACTATCTTCTTAGAATTTCTTGCATCTATTCCACACTCGCTTAGATAAGATATCAGTTTTTTTATCGAAGGGAGGGCTTTAAAAAACGAGCTAACTAAGCTCTCTGGACAGACGATGCTGTAAACTATTAGTTCGTTATCATTTTTCAACGCTTCTATTAGCAATTCCTCCTCTCTTTCGCTAAGTTTAACGAATGCATTTCCAATTTTTATACCATTTACGTTTCCAGTTTTTACGAAAAATCCAAATTTTTCAAGCTCTTTTCTTTCGAAGTAAATCGTTCTCGGTTCAGCTCTTACTTTTACATTTACTTTTTCCAATTTTTTGTCGCAAAATGGGTAGCTTTTAATCCACTCTTGAGTTTTCAGTATATCTACGGGGGTGTCGTGTATTTTTAGTTCCTTAGCTCTCTCCAGCCCAATTAATCCGATAATTTTTCTATATATCGATTTACTATCTCCACCCAACTTCATTGTCTAAACCTTGAAGCTATTTTTTCGACTTTTTCTATTAACTTTTCTTCGTCTATGGTTGTAAGTTCTCTTTCTCTCATGAGAACTTTTCCGTTGACTACTACATCTCTTACTTCAAATCCGTAGCTTGAGTAAACTATGCTGTAAACTGGGTTGTACATAGGAGAGTAGCTAACTCCTTTTTCCAGTACAACTACATCGGCTAAGTTTCCTTTTTTAAGCATACCACCTTTAATTCCGTAAGCTCTATACCCGTTTTCTGTTGCTGATTTAAAAACGTCAATTGCCTTGAAAGTTCCAAAGTTAACCCTCTGCATTAAAGCGGAAAACTTCATTTCCTCCAGCATGTTTAAAGAGTTGTTGCTCGCCGCACCATCTGTTCCTATGCAGACGTTTATTCCCAGCTCTACCATGTCTTTAACCCTAGCAATTCCTGAACCGAGTTTTGCGTTGCTAATTGGACAGTGTGCTACGCTAACTCCTTTATCTCTAAGAATTTTCATGTCTTTATCGCTTAGCCACACGCAATGGGCTGCTACAGTTCTACAGTCGAAAAGACCTATTTCGTTTAAGTATTCGACTGGAGTTTTACCAGTTTTTTCTTTAACCGTCTTTACTTCTCTTTCAGTTTCAGCTACGTGAATGTGTACTGTTAATTCCAACGACTTCGCAACTTCTACAGACCACTTTAAAAGCTCCTCGGAACAAGTGTACGGAGCGTGAGGATCAACGCTAATGTTTATTCTTTCGTTTTTATTTTTCCAATTTTCTATAAATTTTTTTGCTTCCTTAATTTCTCTTTCCATCTTCTCAGGATCTTCCATGTCTATCATGCCGTAGCCGAGTACTGCCCTAATGCCCGTTTCTTCAACTGCCTTAGCTACACCGTTCATGTGAAAGTACTGGTCTGAAAAGCACGTAGTTCCGGATTTTATCATCTCGGCTATAGCTAATTTAGCTCCGTAGTAAACGTCTTTTTCACTCATCGACTTTTCCACTTTCCAGACCTTATTTAGCCACTCCATTAAAGGCATATCCTCAGCGAGACACCTCAACAAAGTCATAGCTGAGTGAGTGTGAGCGTTCATAAAACCGGGAATTACTACGCAGTTTCTCGCATCTATGATTTCCTCAGCTTTTACATCTCTTTTTGTTACATCTACTATTTTTCCTTCTTCAATTAAAACGTTGGCTTTTACGAATTCTTCGCCAAAGACGCAGAGACCGTTGACTATCGCAAGCATGTTTGAAAAGTAGTCAATCGAAAAAAAAGTTAACCGGAAAATGCCTTCTAAGGACATGAAAGTTCTTTTAATAACGAGCTCTAACCCCTCGTATTCTGAGCTTTTGTCATGCTTAAACGATATTGCAGGCTGTAAATTCGAAAGCTTGAGAGATGCCGTTAAGTGTTTGGTGAAAAAAGGTTACATACTCTACTCCATCCCCCTCCTCGTTACAGCTAATGACTTAAAAGTGGTTGAAGGTTCGAAGCTTAGAGTAGTGATTGCAGAGAGAGGAGTTGATAGAAAGTTACTCGAGGAAATTTCTGAATTCGTCGAAGGAGAGTTAATATATCCAATAAAAGTGGAGAGAGTTTTTAACTGTGTTGTTGTTGGTAGAGTTGAGGATAGAGATTGCGTTGCCGTTTTGGAGACTAAGGTAGATGACGTAAGCGGGGAAGTCATGTCTTATGCAATCGAAAGGGTTTTGGAGAAAGCCTTAGATGTGGAAGTAATTCCGGCTTTTGGAAAGAAAAACAGACCGTGTTTTTTGATAAGAGCTATTGCTACTTTAAACGCAGCTAACGAAGTGGCTGAAGTTATGATGAGGGAGACGGGCAGTATAGGCGTAAGAATAATTCCTCTGCTCAGAGTAAAATCTTCGAGGTGTGTTAAAGAAATTAAAATTAAAATCGGTGACAGGATATATAACGTGAGAGTAAAAGTTTCGGGAGTTAACTTCAAGCCTGAATTTGAAGACGTTAAAAGAATAGCTGAAAACGAGAGGTTGTCGATAGTTGAAGCTTACAGGCTCGTTTACTCTCAAATAGGGTGAACTCATGTTAATACCGACTGGAAGTAAGTGCATAGACTCCCTGCTTGGAGGAGGGGTGGAAACCGGAACTGTAACTCAGATATATGGGGAAAGCGGTACGGGAAAAACAACACTCTGCTTGATGCTTTGTAAAACAGTTGCTGAATTCGCTTGTTCAGCTTACATCGATACAGAAGGCCTTTCTGGCGAAAGAGTAGCTCAGATTTTTGAGAAAAAAGATTTACTGAAAAACGTTTACATTCACGAAGTCTTCGACTTCAGACAACAGAGTTCGGCGATAAAAAAGCTTTCCAAATTTTGCAGAGAAAAAGAAGTTAGACTTGTCGTAATTGACTCTTTCACCGCTCTATACAGAAGCGAGCTTGAAGAGAACAAGGCTGTAAAACTTAAAAGAGAGCTAATTAAACAACTCACTTTTCTCTTAGGTCTTGCGAGAAAACTCGACTTGGCAGTCGTTATAACAAATCAGATGTTTACTGACGTTAGCTCTGGAGTGGATAAACCCTTAGGTGGGCCAAGCATCGACCACCTTTCAAAAGTAATATTAGAATTGTCTAAGGAAGGAGAACTTAGGAAAGCAAAGCTCGTTAAGCACAGGTGGAAAGCTGAAGGAGAAGAGTGCTATTACAAAATTACGGGTAAAGGAATAGAACCTTAAAAAAAATTAAAGTTTTCTAAGTTTTTCCAAAATTAACTTCTTCTCAGCTCTCGCTACAGTTTCTCTAATTCTTTGAACAGCGTCTATGTTAGCAGAAACGCTGTCTATTCCCATTTCCACGAGCTTTTGTACTACGTGCGGATAACTGCCAGCCTGACCGCATATCGAAGTTTTAACTCCGTTCTCCTTGCATATCTTTATAACTCTCTCTATGAGTTTCATAACTGCTGGATGTGTTTCGTCGTACAGGTAAGCTACGTGCTCGTTATTCCTATCAACGGCTATAGTGTACTGAGTTAAATCGTTAGTTCCAAAGCTGATAAAGTCTATCCCTTCTTTTATTATGTCTTCAATTATCAGAGCTGCTGCGGGCGTTTCCACCATTATTCCGAATTCTATTTTGTCCAGTGGAATTCCTTCTTCAATAGCTATTTTCTTAGCTTCTCTAACTTCTTCGGGCCTCGTTATTAGGGGTAGCATTATTCCAATGTTGGTGTAACCCTCGTCTATCAACTTCTTTATCGCTTTCATCTCCGCTCTGAAGTGTTCTTTCTCCTTCAAATCTCTTCTTATTCCTCTGAACCCTAACATTGGATTTGCCTCTACTGGCTCGTCCTCCCCTCCTTCCATAGTTCTGAATTCGTCTGTTGGTGCGTCAAGAGTTCTTATCCAAACGACTTTTGGATAGAACGCCTTTACTACTTTGAGCATTCCGTTGTAAAGCTCTTCTACGTATTTGTCTATCTCTCCATCTCTTATGTACTTCATCGGGTGTTTCTTCAATCCAAGTACCATGTGTTCTATTCTGAAAAGCCCTACGCCGTCAGCACCCGTTGCAGCAGCTTTTTCTGCTGCGTCTGGTATTGAAATGTTCACTTTAACTTCAGTTGCGGTTATTATGGGTGCGGTGGAAACGACTACTTTTGCCTCCTCCTTCTCCTTCTTCTTCACAGCTCCCTTGTAAACGACACCTTTATCTCCATCGACAGTTACGAGCATTCCATCTTTCAATACCTTTGTGGCGTTACCAGTTCCTACTACTGCTGGCACGCCGAGTTCTCTCGAAACTATAGCTGCGTGGCAAGTCATCCCTCCTTCGTCAGTTACTATGGCTGATGCTCTCCTCATAGCTGGAACCATGTCTGGCGTAGTCATCGTTGTTACAAGCACATCTCCTTCCTCAACTCTGCCTATTTCTTTTTCGCTCAGTATTATTTTCACTTTTCCAACGCCAATTCCGGGAGAAGCACCTAAACCTTTGACGAGTACTTCAGCTTCTCCTACTTCTTCTTTCTCCTCTTCTTTCTTGCCTTTTATCGTCGTTATTGGCCTCGACTGAACGATGTACATCTTTCCTTTCTCGACTGCCCACTCTATGTCTTGCGGAGTGCCGTAATGCTCTTCTATAATTTCAGCAAGTTCCACCAATTTTAGTATCTCTTCGTCACTCAAAACTCTCGCATTTGCTTTTTCTGGAGGCAAGTCTATAACTTTTGTTTCATCTCCTTCTCTAATTATAGCTTTGTCTTTCTTAGAAACCTTTACGACAGTTATCTTTCTCTTTATTCTGTCAAACTCGTAGTGATCTGGAGAGACCATTCCGCTTACTATTGCTTCCCCAAGCCCCCATACGGCCTCTATTATCACGACTTTGTCTCCAGTTACTGGGTGAGAGGAAAACATAACTCCAGATTTTTCACTGTTAACCATTTTTTGCACTACTACCGCTATGCTAACGTCTTCATGCCTAAATCCCTGCCTCACTCTGTAGTAAATAGCTCTTGGCGTGTAAAGAGAGCTCCAGCACTTCCTTACGTGCTCTACTACGCTGTCTTCTCCTTTTACGTTTAGGTAAGTTTCTTGCTGTCCGGCAAAGCTTGCATCTGGCAAATCCTCTGCCGTTGCTGAACTCCTAACCGCTACATAGACTTCTTCTCCTTCCTCCTCGCAAAGCTGTCTGTACGCTTTCTTTATCTCTTCTGCTATATCTTCTGGTATTGGCGTAGATTCGATGAGTTCTCTGACTTTTTGAGAGGCTTTCATTAATTCGTCTGTATCCTCTACGTCAAGCCCCTCAAGAATAGAAATTATTTTGTCTTTTATTCCAGTTCTCTCTATAAAATCAATAAAAGTCTTTCCATCCACAATAAAACCATTTGGCACGGGAATTTCATTTCTGTAAAGTTCCCCCAAGTTGGCACCCTTTCCACCTACAAGAGGTACATCCTCTTTACCCACTTCACTAAGCCATACTACTCCCATAAAATCACCGTTATTAATTCTGCTGAGTTCTTAAAAAGATTTTTGAATATTTTTGAATTAGGCTAATCAAAGCTTAAGACGCTCCCTACTCCTGTAAAAACGAACTTATCCTTGAGTTTTTCTGAAAGTACTGCTTGAGCTTTAAATCCCGTGCAGTGGCACGGAGCTATGAGTTCTACTTTTTCTTTTAACCACTCAGCTATTTCAAGCAATTCTCTACTATTGGCGGAGACGAGGTGAGTTCCACCTACTATGTATTTCACTTCATCGCTACAAACTTCTTCTGTATAGCTTACCGTATTTCTTAAGCCAGAGTGACAGCATCCAAGAACCAAAAGAATTCCGTTTTTCGTTTTAACGGCTAAGGATTGATCGTCGAGTATTAAATCTTCCTGCCACACTCCGTTTTTTAGTATTTTACCTATTCTCATATCTTTTTCCTTTCTTGGTATCTCTCCAAGAGCTATAATATCTTTTGAGACTTTTACTGGGTCTTTATGCTCAATTACTTCTCCAACCTCGTCTATTACATCTCTACTCCACGGAATTCCTATGGGTGTGTTCTTGTAAACTCTCGTTAGCCAAGAATCTGGATGTGCGAAAACTTTTTTCTTCCCGTAAACTTCCAGTACCGGCAATAGCGAGCCCGTGTGATCGTAATGTCCGTGGCTAAGCACTATGCAAGAGAAGTCTTCTACGCCCAACAACCTCATATTCTCCAAAACAACTTTCTGTCCAGTATCAAAAAGCACATCGTCTATTAGAGCAGAAAAACCCCATTCAGCGAGTAAACCCTTCGGTCTCAGGTTTGCAACTGTGTTGTCTGAAAGAATTTTTACAACATGCATGAAATCCGTAATTCGTAATAACTATAACGTTTACTGTTCATTTATGATAGTGGAAATATCCGTAGTTCCGATAGGAGTTGGCGAATCTCTTAGCAAATACATCAGCGAAGCAATTAAGGTCATTAAGGAGAAAAACGTTAAGCACGAGCTAAATCCAATGGGAACGGTTGTTGAAGTAAACTCTTTCTTAGAGTTGGGAGAAATTCTGGATGAAATAAAAGAAAGGCTGGAAAAAACAGGAGTTCCAAGAATTTACTTCACGGTAAAAGTTGACTGGAGAAAAAAGGCAACTAACATGGAGTACAAAGTGAAGTCCGTTCAGGAGAAGCTTTTCCTGTAATTCCTCAGCTTCATCTATACATCTTTAATTTCCCTCCCCAAACTTGCGTACATGAAGTTAATCGTCTTTACAAAGAAAGATTGTCCAAACTGCCCTCTTGCAAAAAAAGTGTGTGAAGAAGTATCCAAAGAGTTGGGAATAGATCTCGAAGTAGTTGACGTGGAAAGTGATATGATAAGGGCTTTGCAGAGTGGAGTGGCATCTACCCCTTCAATAGTCGTTGAAACTGATAGTGGGTGTGAAGTTTTGTTTAGAAGCGAAGTACCGGATAGAAAAGAGCTGATAGCCGCTTTGAGGGAGTTAAAATGAGGATAGGGGGGATATTGGACATATCCACCATAGACTTTCCCGGAAAGCTTTGCTCTGTCGTTTTTCTTTCTACCTGTCCTTTCAGGTGTCCTTACTGCCACAACTACGAGCTCTTG
This sequence comes from Archaeoglobaceae archaeon, assembly GCA_026985525.1. Classification (GTDB taxonomy): domain Archaea; phylum Halobacteriota; class Archaeoglobi; order Archaeoglobales; family Archaeoglobaceae; genus WAPX01. Next base: position 10,054 of record JALSQI010000052.1, on the reverse strand, counting down.
TTTAACTGGAAAGAAGTTAGCGTCGAAGAAATCGTTAAAGCTGTTGAGAAGAATTACTTAGTTGACGGAGTTTGCGTTACTGGAGGTGAACCTTTCCACCAAGATGTTTTAAAATTACTTGAAAAATTGAAAGAAGTCAAAGCAGTAAAAGTCGATACGAACGGATATTATCCCGAAAGATTGAAAAAAGCTCTGAACTTTATAGATTACGTAGCAATAGACTTAAAGACTTCTCCTGAAAAGTATTCTGAACTAACTGGTAGGGGAGATTCGTGGGATAGAGTTGAGAAGTCAATTGAAGTTCTCTCTAACTCTGAAGTCGAATGGGAAATTAGAACTACCGCTATTCCCGGAATTGTTTGGGAGGAAGAGCTTAAGAGAATAAGAGAAGTTTTAAACGATTTAAACGTAAAAACCAAGTTAGTACTTCAGCAATTCAGAAATGAAAAAGTTTTGGACAGCAATCTTAAAAAAATTCAACCTCCATCAGTTAAGGAGTTAAGAGCTCTCGCTTTAAAGTACGGCTATAACACTGTCAGGTGTGGCGAAGGAGAGTTTAAAGTTTAGTTTACGTCAAGTTCGTTTTAGTTAAACGGTTGAACGAAAAGTATTAATCTCATTGTAATCATCTTAATTCTCATGAGAGACTTAGTTGGAGTGCTGGAGGGAAATAATACCGCTATTGTTGCTGACGATGAGTACAGTGCGAGCACTTTTGTTTGCAACTTTGCAAATACTGATTTGTTGAAAAATGTAGTTTTAGTTATCTATTCAGAGATAAAGTGCAGAAAAGTAGAGAAAATTATAAATAAAAAAATTGAATGCGAAGAACTTAAAAGTGTTGCAGAGAGCGTACCAGTTATTAAAATTGGAAAGACGAGTAAATTAGGTTTTGGAAAGCTTGTTGCGTACGTAGAGGAAAACGGAGATTTGGTGGACATAAGCAAGGAGTTAGGTTCCATACTAAGGAAGTTAGAAAACAAGTTCGCCATATTTCTTGGATTCGACTTGATTTCTTACCTGTACTCGCCACCAGAAGTAATTCAGGCAATGGAAGAGCTATTGGCTCAACTACCAAACGCTACTAAGTTATTCGTTCTTACGAGGCTTAGTAAGGAGTGCGTACCAATAGTTACAGCCCTTTTTGACATAGTTATAAGGATAAAGAAGTCTAAGGGATACGACATAATGGCTTACAGCAGAGTTTACGACGTTTACGTCGAACACAGCATAATCAAGGAATTACCGCCAATACCTCTCTACAGAATAGATGGAGGGAGGGTTATAAGCATAGTGTGATGAGTTATGATGTTGGAGGAATTGGTTGAAGTTTTGAAGGATTGCAACACTGCAATAATGGCTGATGATGCCTACGGATCAATACTATTCGTCAATTACTTGATATCTGCCATGTGTGAAGAGGAAGTTACTTTCGTCGTTTACAGCGAAACAGTCTCGAATAAACTCGGAAAGATACTCAGGTATCTTAAATCAAATCCATGCGTTAAAGCTTTGATCGACAGCGTTTCAGTCGTTAAAATTGGAAAAAACAACAGAATAGACTTTGGAAAATTAGTCGCCTTTATTGAAGACAGAGGAAACCTCGTAGATATGGCTGTTGAAGCTGGAAGAGTAATAAGAGAGCTTGGAAAAACTACGTTTATCTTCGGACTTAACGTTGGAATATTGAGCTTTAAAACAAACGAAGTCGTTAGGGCGATGGACGAATTGCTGAGCAGGTTTGACAAGACAACATTCTTCGTTATAACTGGTACGAAACACCTCGACTTAATTGCGAACTTGTTTGACGTGGTTATAAGGATAGAAAAATTGGAGATACTTGGGAACATCTACAACGTTTACGTCGAGCACAGCGTAGTTCCAACCTTAGAACACGTACCGCTTTACAGAATGGACGAAAGTGATTTATATGAAATTTAAAAATTATTTGTCAAGAATTGATTTTATTATTTTTGCAGTCTCTCCCGGATCGGCTCTACCCCTCGTAGCTTTCATAACTTGGCCAACCAAGTAATTCAAAGCCTGCTTCTTTCCAGCATAGTAATCTTCTACAGCTTTTCTATTCTTTTCTACGACTTCTCTACATAACTTTTCTATTTCTTTCGTGGGTATAGCGAAAAGACCTTTCTCTTTAATTATTTCCTCTACTCTGCCTCCTATGTCAAGTTTCGTTCTTATAACTTCGACAACGCCTTTTTCCGTTATCTCCCCGTTTTCAAAGTACTTCAGGAGTTTTGACATCTCCTCAGGCTTTAACTTCTCGTAAGCGAACGTAAAGTCTTTACTTCTATAGTTTAACTCTCCCCTCAAGACGTCAACTATCCAGCTCGCAGCTAACTTTGGATTTACTGTTTTTGCCACGTCTTCGAAATAATTTGCCATTTTTATATCCATTACAAGCACTTTAGCAAAAGCATCGCTCAAACCATACTGTTTTCTGAACCTCTCTCTTTTCTCCTCAGGCATTTCTGGCAAAGTTTGCTTTACTTCTTCTATAAGCTCTTCAGCGTAAACGGGAACTAAGTCCGGCTCCGGAAAGTATCTGTAGTCCTGCTCCTCTTCCTTACTTCTCAGAGATACCGTTATGTTGTTAGCTTCGTCAAAATGTCTCGTTTCCCTTTTAACAGTTCTACCCATTCTTATCAGGTTTTTCTGTCGTGTTATTTCGTAAGTGAGAGCTTTTTCAACTCCTTTGAAGGAAGAGATGTTCTTTATCTCAACCCTCCCTCCTCCTTCGACAGATACGTTGGCGTCAACTCTCATAGCTCCCTCTAAGTTCCCGTCGAAAACGTCTAAGTACTCAAGTATTATTCTCAACTTGTTCAAAAATAGCCTCGCTTCTTTTGGAGATTTCATTACTGGTTCTGTAACTATTTCTAATAGTGGTACTCCAGAACGGTTGTAATCAATCAAAGAATAACTTGCAGTCGTAATCGAACCTTTGTAAGTCAATTTTCCCGGATCCTCTTCCATGTGTATTCTCCTTAGGGTAATCTTTTTCTCTCCTTCCTCCGTTTCTATTGTTACGTAACCACCCCACGCCAATGGATGGTCGTATTGGCTTATCTGAAATCCTTTTGGTAAGTCTGGGTAGAAGTAATTCTTTCTATCGAAAACCATAAAAGGTTGAACGTCAGCGTTTAAAGCTAAAGCTACTTTTATTCCTGCTTTTACCGCTTCTTTGTTTAAAACTGGCATAGCTCCCGGCATTCCAAGACAAACAGGACAAACGTGAGTGTTTGGCTCATCTCCATGGTAGTTTATGCTGCACGGACAAAACATCTTTGTTTTTAACTTGTTCAACTGAACGTGAACTTCAAGTCCTATTATTACGTCCATGAATTGAGGACGAGGTGGGAATAAAAACTGTTTCTGTTAAACTTGTTAAAGTTCTCGTTACTAAATTAATAAACGTTGAACAACAAAAGCAACAATCCTCCCGATAGAGTAGCTAAGAAGTTAACTCCTGCATTCGTCAACAAACCCCTCTCCTCCAAAGTTGCTCCGAGTAGGCTATCTATGTGAACTCCAACAAAAGATGCTAAGAAAACCGGGACTACGTTGTTTATCATCTTGAGGGCTAAAGCCACAAAGCAAACAAGCAAACATCCCAATACAGCTGCTAACTCTCCTCTTAGAGAAATACCCCCATTCGTTCCCGGCTCAACTCTTTTTAAGTTTGTTATTAAGTAAACTCTTTCAGAAGTCTTTCCTATCTCGCTCGCCATAGTATCTCCTAAGGCTGTTGCGACAGCTGCTACGAATGCCAATTTGAAAACGTTCATTCCGTAAAATCCATAGTTTATTGCGAAAAAAAGTGGAGCTAAGCTGTTAGAAAAAACGTTTACATATCCTCTTGCTCCTCCAGCTGGTTCTGCAACCCCTCTTTCGTACTTATCTCTGTACTTGTATTTTGTCGCAACGCTTCCCAATATGTAGAACGTAAGCAACACTAAAAAGAATCTTATATCGGTAAAAATTATTATTACTGTACCGATGAGAGTTGCACTCAGCAAGCCACTTTCGTCAGCAACTCCAGCTTTCATCGAAATTAAAGCTAAGAGGAAAGATATCGTAAAAGCTTCAGCTAAGTAAACTATGGTCGTGTGTATAGCGTACATCGTGAATATCAAGTACGTAGTTGCGGAAACGACTATTACAGCTCCACCCTCAGCACTAACGTATTCTACAAGGGATGCTGATATACCTCCCATTAACGATAAAAAGAGTAAGTATGGCGTCGATAAGTGTTGAAACGAGAAGTAAATAGCTCCGGTCAGTGTATAAACTAATATGTAAAATAAAGCATTTTTCTTAAATTTAAGATTTTTCAGTACAAAGTGAACGTCGCATAGTATAAGAGATGCCGCAATTACGTAGCTTTTGACGCCAAAAAAGTTTCCAAAAGAAATTATAGAGGCTATTATCATAGATTTAAGGTAATTTTCAAAAGTCTTCGATTCTTTCAAGTTTTCATATGTCAAGTTTCCGTAAACTATGGCACTTGAAAGCGTTAAAAAGACAGCAAATCCATCTGCAATCTTTGGAGGGAACAGCGATAGAACGATAGCTATTAGGGTTAGTAGCATTGAGAAGCTTTTTAATTTAGGTGTGTTAAAAAGTTTACTGATGCTTGAAGAAATTTTAATGCCAATCTACATTAAAATGCTCGAAAAAAAAGTAAAGAGGGGTAGAATACCTTCTCACTTGATGGTAGTTGCAGAAGAATTGCCAGAAACTTTTTTGGAGTGGTGTGAGAAGTTTGGTGTAAAAGAGGTGACTGTCTGTTCGGGAAAAGTGGATTTAAAGTCGAGAGAAAAGATGAAAGTTAACGTTGTTAGGGTGAAAGGTAGAGAGGAAGTTCTGCTGGCAGTAAAAAAGTTGGCTGAACTGGTTGAAAAAGGTGAAATTGAACCAGAAGAAGTTAACGAGAAGTTGTTTGAAAGTTTTCTCGAAGTTAAAAACCCCCCAGACCTCATAGTCAGAGTTGGAAACGAAATCCCCGACTTCTTAATATGGCAGAGCATATACAGCGAACTTTACTTTGCAGATATAGACTTGAAAAGGTTTAGATACGTGGACTTTCTTAGATGCCTGAGAGATTACCAGAGGAGGGAGAGAAGGTATGGTAGATGAAATGTTGAGGACTGTTAGGGTAATAGCTGATTATCAATTTGGTCCGGGAGCGGGGAAAGCTCTATTTCCACAAAGCTGTGAGTTTTTGCTATCCAGTACTGGTAGAATAAGACAGGTATTAGATCGTGGAGTTAGAATAGCCACTCTGAAAGCTGACACTGGATTGTTAACTCTAAGCATAGAGGGGGCAAAGAGGTTGCACGAATTTTTTGACTATCCAAAGCTTAGAGTGTGCGTTTTAAATGAAGTTTCAGAATTTATAGCGGCTGGAAAAAGCGTGTTTTCGAAGCACGTCGTAGATGTTGACGAATCTATAAGGCCAGGGGAGGAAGTTTTAGTCGTAAACGAGGAAGACGTTTTACTCGCTACTGGTAGAGCCGTTCTTTCGGCAGAAGAAATGCTGGACTTCGAAAGAGGTGTTGCCGTCGAGGTAAGGCAAGGAGTTGATGCCTAATGCTACTGTACGATCCGAAAAAGAAAGTTTTCGTCGTTAGAAGTGGTGGAGTCGTAGTTAAGAACGTTAGGTTAGACGGAAAGCTTATCGCCGGTAGAAACGTTAGTTTTCTGGGAAACGTTAAAGCTGAAGAAGCGATATTTGGAATTGGGTGTCTGATAAACGGAATTATTGAAGCGGATAGAGTGGTTCTCGGAGCGAAGTCAAAGTTTAACGAGATAAGGTGTAACAATGCACTAATACAGCCCATGTGTGTTGGAAAGAAAATTAGAGCAAAAGGCGACGTTAGAATTTATAGCTCGATAATAGACGTTGTAGAGGCTGAAGGAGTAGTTACTGTTGATGGGTCTTCAAAACTCGGAAAACTAACGGCGAGTAAAGTTGTAGCTAAATCTGAATTTAAGTGATAAAAATCGAAAAATTTTAAACAAATCCTGAAATACATCTAATATGGACGATGAGCTTGAGAGAATAAGAATGAACAAGTTGAAAAAACTAATGTCTAAATTTTCCGGAGTTAGTGAAAGTAAAAAGAAGGCTGAAGTTGTTAGTCTAAATCAATCAAACTTTGAGAGCTTTGTAATGAACGAAAACGCAGTTGTTGACTTTTACGCTGATTGGTGCGGTCCGTGTAAGATGATCTCTCCAGTAATAGCTGAACTCGCTTATGAATACGCAGGAAGAGTTGTTTTTGGTAAGCTGAACGTCGATGAAAATGAGCAAATAGCGGCAAGTTTTGCAATTTCGGCTATACCTGCTTTAATGTTCTTCAAAAAAGGAAAAGCGGTTGACGTTCTTGTGGGGGCATATCCGAAAAGTGAGATAAAGGCTTGGATAGAGAGAAATCTGTAATTGGGGCCCGTAGGGTAGGGGAAATCCTGAGGGGCTTCGGACCCCTCGACCCGGGTTCAAATCCCGGCGGGTCCGTTAAGATACACTTTGAGATACCATTTACTTTTAAGATTAGATCTGGACATAGTTATAATTATTTATTTAGCTGGAGAATAGGGGAACGATGAAAGCAGTACCGTTAAGAGTTGAGGAAGAAAAAGCGAGGAAAACGATTCTAAATTTGAGAAAAGGTTTTATAAGAAAAGAAAATCTTGAAGATATCAAACTACTCTGGCTACCGGTTGCGATTGTAAAGCTTGAAGTAGTTGAAAAAGATAAAATTTCAGGGGCAAAAATCGTGGAACTGATAAACGTTTACGAGCTTATAGACGGATTGTGGACGGGTTTATCTTTTTCATACCCTCCTGAGGTTGAGGAACTGGAAGTTGAGGCTGTGGAAAAGAGAGTCGAAATAGATAAACTCATAAAGTTGCTGGAAGGACTTAACGTGTTTAAAGACCACGTGAAATTTGCGGCTTTTGGTATTTCTGCCAACGCATCGGAGTTAAGAGTGGTAGAAGTTGAAGAAGTGCTTTATCCTTTTTACGTCGGAAAGCTTAGGGGAAAAGTAGATAGATACGTCGTGATTAGCGGAGTATCTGGCAACATTGCTGGTTTGAGGTCCGAAACGCTTAAGGAGTTGTACGAAAGTTAATTTTTTGTGTTTGTATATAAATCTTTAATATTTTTAGAATTTTTTTAATGTAAAATAAAATATATTGAAATATAAAAGTTCGTTATTTTAATCTTGCACGCGATTTAGTATTGAATTTAGTATTGCATAACTATTTAAAACGATATCCTCAGCTTCTATTTTGCTCCCCGGTGTTGCACATACTATCGCTTCACTGATTTTTTGCCCCGCTCCTTTTTCAGACCACTCCAAACCTACGAGTGGTTCTATCTCCCCCAATTTAAGTTTATTATTTGACAATTTTATGTGGGATATTGCTACATTCAGATTTTTGAAAATAATTTTATCTTTAAGCTCAAAATCAAATTTCCCAAATATTTTATCTTTGGATTTTCGCAAGTCATTTTCAAGAAGCTTCAATCTTCCAAATCCGTAATTTCTTTCCCCTCCTACGAGTAAAATGTACAGACAATCTTTTAGGGTAGTTTCGTAATTCTTGTCTTTGCTCTTGAATTTTATCTCGATATCATCATTGTTTTTTTCATTTAACTCTACATCGTAAACTCGTTCTCCACTATTATCCCTCGCCTTATTTGCATCCATATTAATGAAGATGTAACCAATCCAATAAACTTGAACAGCATTTCCATTTACGTCGGTCTTATTCTTAATATATTCGATTTCGTGCAAACTACCTTCTTCAGCAATTTTTGTTTGCGGTTCGAGGGCAGTGGAGGCAAAGGAATCAATGAACATCTGTTCAAATTCTTCCTTAGTTTTTTCACCAAATTTTATTCCTTCAGTAGTGTATTCTGGAAGAAAAACGAGATAGTTGCCAACTTCACATTTGCTCCACTTCTCCGGATTACACACTTCGTTTTTATTTATGGCTGGGTAAAAGTAAGTCGTTTTTATATTTTCTCTGACGAAATTTCCAACCGCCTGATAGTCTTGCGCATCTGGACTGCTGAATAACGCTCTTGTTAAATTGGCTGTTATCGCCCCCCACATTACCCTGCCTGTGATGTAGTAGCGAGTTGTTTTCAGAATGCCAATCTGCTTGTATCCTATGTGTACTGGAACTTCAGCTTTAAAGATTGCGAGATAGCAGTTCCAAGCCATTATTAATCACCTTTTTGCAGAGCTTTAGCTCTATATCTTGCATAGACAAGCATTCTTTCGAGTAGTTGTCTTGCGAGGAGCGTTTTTTCGATAGAGGGTGAGATCTCTTTTAGAGTGGCTTCTCTCAACTTTTCTTTGTTTTTGTTATAATCCCCTTTGATTAACTTTGTTTTATCTCTTAATAGTTCAAAACTCTTGTCTATTATCTCCTTTTCATCTTCACTTTCCAACCAGATAGCATATGCAAATAAGCCATCTTCAATTAAAATACCTAAGGCTTTTGTTACCGTTCTTTCAAATTCTTTAGCTGAGTCTTTTTTGTTATCTGCCAATTCAAATCCGACTTCAGCAGCAATTTTATCAAGGTTCTCTTCAGTCATCTTATATCACCTACAAAATTTTGGAAAAATTTTGTTAACTTTATCGATTAGGCTTTGGATATCTTTAACATCTTTCTCCATTTTTGATTTAACTCCTCTTAAATATTCACAAATCTTTTCAATTTCTTCTTTTTTAGTTTCCTTTTGTAAGGTCTCTAATCTCCTCTCAAGAGCATCTATGTATTCTTCAAAAGGTAGGAAATTACCAATCACTTCCAGTCTTCCAAAACCTCTCGATCCCATGCCTCCAACTCCTAAGAACTCAAAGTATCTGAGCCCGTCTTCAACCGTTTTTATGATCAAATTCGTTTCCCAATCGTTTAATCCAAAATGCTTGGGGTTCTGGTAAGTTACATCAAACCAGAAAACCGTCCCTCTTGGAATTGCCTCGTAAGTGAATAACGCTCCCTCCTCAGCAGCACCCCTTTCTGGATCTATTGCAACAGATGTTCTAACTTCGAGGTTTGAGTTTACGATTGTTGAGAATAGATTGTCTGGAACTATAACAATCCTGCTCAGTATTTCATCTGGAATTTTATCTTTTAACATTTCTTGTTTGCTATTTTCATAGTAAACCCATTTACTTGTATCTGTTTTCTTAGAATTATCCTTATCTTGCGTCAGAAGTAACCAGCCAAAGTTAAGTTTTTCTTCTGGCGGATTAATTTTAGAGCTTTCAGGAACAATAAAAGTGTTGTTATTTGGCTTTGGAATATCTTCTTTTGAACTACCCTTAATTTCTTTTATTCCAGCATCTTTAAGAACCATTGGACATGTTACCCAAACTGGTCCTATCATAGTGGCTACTGGGAAAAACAGAATCCTTGTATCCGAAAATAAAGCCATGGCTTGCATAGACCTATCCTTTCTCGAAAAGCCGAACGTTACACAGATTTCACACTTACCACAAGGTTGTTCTGACTCACTTTTTACTTTTCCTTTAGCACAAACGGGATTGATTGATTTGCCCTCTTCCATTGCCTTTAAAAACGCATAACTCCTACAAACTCCCTCTATTGTTGTGCCGGGAATCTTTGGAATTCCCGTTGCTGGTTCTCTCACTATCGTGTTATCTACTCTACCGATCCTATATCCACCAGTACCAATGTGTATTGGATCTAGAGCTATTGCATAATATCTTTTCAACTCAAATGCTTTCATTTTCACCACCTTTTTCAAATTTAAATTTTAAAATTGTATGCCACAAATCGACAAAATCGAAAAATATGCCCGTTAAAATGGATATTTTCAAAAATTCAAAATCTTCTCTTGAAATCTTACCTTTGCGAGTTTCTCCGTCAATGATTTCCAGTCTCAGAGGCACATCCTTTATAGAGTTTTCTACGAGTTTCTTAAATGATTCATCGTCTCTAAGCCGTTTTACATCTCTAAGATTCCAATCCTCAAGCTTGCTTA
>JALSQI010000051.1 GCA_026985525.1 Archaeoglobaceae archaeon | reverse complement strand
TTCGAGAGGTCAACTTCAGTTTTTGGCATTTGCATAGCTTTGCCAGTAGCAATCGCTGCTGTGCCCGTAGCAAGCAGTACCAGAAACTCACGTCTTGAGGTCACACACTCACCTCCTTCAAATGACCAATCGCTGCACTTTTACCAAGCTCCCACTGCAAACACAAAGGGAGCTTTTCAAACTCCTTTTTGCTTTCAGAAGTTAGAGTTTATTAATGTTTTGGTATAGGTGGTTAAATTGAGCTAATAAGGTAAAAAGAAGGTATTACGAAGCTTGTATTATCTTTGAAAAGTGAACCGACTATAGCTTTATAGCAAAAAAAGCCAGTCATGTTTAATTTTTAAAGTTTTATTTTAAAAATTTAATTTTTTGACTATTAAACAAATTGGCATGCGTACACTTTAAGAATTTTGTGAAAATAACAATGGAAATGATATTTTCCATTAACACAAATTTTGATAATTATTACTGAATACATTTGTTCACTCAATATAAAAAACATAAAATTTATAAATCTTAAGTTTAAATCCACCGCATGCGAGAAGCCATCAAACTCTTTGTCAGAGATTTAGAGCTAATACGTACAGTAGAGAAAAACAAAGGTATAAACATTTCAGAACTCGCAAAAATTCTCTCAATTCCGTATTCAACAGCATACGTTAAAGTACACAAGTTAGAAAAAGCTGGACTTTTAAACTTAAGCTACGTATCTGGAAAAAAATCTGTAACACTTACGAAAATGGCAGAAGAGCTAATTGAAGCTCTTGAAGTGATAGAGAGGTCTAATCGCACCTCTTCAGCTCAACAACTTTCAAGCGATAACCCTTCTGACACTTCTCAGGAGCATCGCCTATAATCCTCTCCACTATAACTGGATCCCCATCCCTCAGTTCCACTGGATTGCACAAGTTGTACATAGGACAGTCCATCATTTTGCACCTCTTCTCAAAGTGAAGTTTTGCACCTTCAACAGCCATTTTGGAGTCTATTAAAGCCATTATTGGTAATTCAATTACTTCGACAGCGACAACACCTTCGTCGTGCAGAGGGCAATCCTGAGGAGTGCCATCTCTCAAACCAACTATCTTGTATTTTGCACCTTCTCTTAATCTCAGACACGTTTTTTTAAGCTTACAGCTCTCGCATTCAGACTTACCACCGAGAAACGTAAATTCCACACCAACTTTTGCCCAGTCCCTACCGCACAAAGTGATGATCTTGTTAACTTCTTCCATGAGTATCACCTTTCTGAACTATGCTGTTCTCTATTTAAAACTTGGTAATGCAACTTTGAAATCTGAAACTGTTCTGCATCAACTCAATGTCAAAATAAACATAATTAGTATTTTGATAACAAAAATAGTTTAGAAAAATTAATAAAGGTAAAACAAAAATAGAAATGGGATGTCCAGAAAAGCAGTTTCACCAGTAGTTGGATTTATACTCATTTTAGCCATAATATCTCTAACTATGGCTATAATTCAGAGTACTTACGTACCGGCTTGGAGTAAAGAAGTGGAGTGGAAGAGTTTTGAAAAGCTAACTTCTCAAGTCTCTAAGATACCTGAAATTTTAACTTCCTCGACTTCCACATCTCTAAGCCTTCAAGTTGGAGTTAATTATCCAAAATATCCCTTATTCTACACTCCTCCACCAGTAACTGGTTACGTTGAGTTCGTTCCAGAGAACATAACTATTAACGGCACAATAGTTAGTGGTGAGTACTTCAACAGATCTTTTACGACGAGTGCCATAGTTATTCATCCATATTACATCTATTCCCCCAGCAGAGTTTTAACAGTCGAATACACAGCCGTTTTCGAGAATAATTTAACTCTCATTAACCAGTCAGCATTTTCAAGCACGACAGCAGTTATACCAGTTATAGAAGCAAATAGAGAGATAGTTTCCGGAGTAAAAATTCCATTAAACTTCTACCTTATAAGCAAAAGTACGGGAATTCCTCTAAGAAACGTAAGCATAAAATTTGAAACGAAAAATCCGAATTACTGGGCAAGAATTCTTAAAGCAATTTATTCGAACGTAAGCGTTAGTGGAAATGTCGTTACAATTAACGCAAGCTCACTAACCCTCTACCTACCCTGTTGGAGCGTTTCCACAGTAAAAGCTACTTCAAGCTTTAACAGATACGTTTACGCTTTAGTCCCGCTTAACAGCAAAGTTTACGTTACTGCTGGGAGTGCCGTTCCACTAAGCGTAATGGTCACTGATCAGTACGGAAATCCTTACGCAGGAGTTAACGTCACCGCAAGCGTTGTGTATGGAGCTACTTATGCAAGTGTTTCGCCTCTAAACGTAACTTCAAATTTACAGGGAATTGCTACGTTTTACATAAGGGGATTGAATGCTGGAAACGCTACAATCGAATTCAAGGCAGGAAATGCAAGCGTTAACGTAAGCGTAACAGTTTTACCTTTGCCAATCCCAACAGCAACTCCGGTTCTAACCACTATTGAGTTTCTAAGTGGAAACAATCTTACGCTACTCAGCTATAACAACTACACTTACACAGCAAGTCTAAACGTTAGCGTAAAAGTATTGAATGCAAGTGGAAATCCCGTCGCTGGCGTACCAGTAACGATAACGCTGAACGTTTTGTACTACAAAGGAGGGGGTGGAGGACTCTTAGTCGGGAGTAGTACCGCATACACTAACGTTGTTGTAACTGATAGCGGTGGGGTAGCAAAAATTACGGATTTGCCCATAACTGTGCCTTTGTTAACAACTATCTCTTATAAGAGCGCCTATACGCAGTTGTCCGCAAGTTGTGCAGGCATAACTACGTCCTATACTAACTCCACATCAATAACCAAAACACTAACACTACCGTACACCATAACTTATCCTTAAACGAGTTTAACTATTAAAGGCGTAACGAACGTCTCTATTAACGCTGCTACGAGTAAGAGTGGAATTACTTTTCTTATACACTCTTTAACTGCGAAGTTAAAGTCCTCTCGAATGTTTAAGTTTTCACCCCTCAGCTTTTTAAAAAACCTAAGGCCAAGCCAACTCCCGTAACTGCAGGCTAATAGAATTGCTGGTATTTCGACTACTCCGTGAGGCAGTAGATACATAAGAGCTTTGAAGTATCCAATTTGAGAACCCTTAACGTAGTAAACCACTCCAACTAAGTACCCGTTTATTACTACAAAGCAAGCTGGAAATATTCCAAAAAATATGCCCGTTACCGTTGAAAGTATTGCTTTCAAAGAGTTATTTATAAATATCAGCAAAAATATTTCAATCGGTGAAAGAGTTTTTACAAACGAGAACGACTTGGCTAAAGCTTTTATTTGTTCTAAAGCAATAAAAGAATTTTTCTCTGCAGTAAAGTACCCAAAAAACGCAGATAAAAAGAACAGAAAGAGCATAAAAACGAAGTGATACTTTATACTTCTCAAACTCTCACCCCAATACCGCTCCTTCATCTGCTCCCCTAACTAATTCCGCATACCTTCTCAAATAACCTTTAAGTTCTCTTTCTGGTTTTCTCCACTTTTCTCTCCTATCTTTTAACTCGTCTTCGCTAACTTTTAGCTCTATTTTTCTTTTAGTTATGTCTATTTCTATTCTATCTCCCTCCTCTACGAGTGCTATAGTACCACCAACCATAGCCTCAGGGGAAACGTGTCCTATACAAGGCCCTCTCGTAGCTCCGCTAAACCTTCCGTCAGTTATTAAAGCAACTCTCTTCAATCCCATGCCAGATATCGCAGCAGTAGGCAGTAGCATTTCGGGCATACCGGGTGCACCTTTCGGTCCCATATACCTTATTACTACCACATCTCCTTCCTCGATACAGTTGTTTAGAATTGCTTTCAAAGCTTCTTGCTCTGAATCGTAAACTTTTGCATAACCTTCGAAATTCATCATGTCCTCGCTTACAGCCGATTGCTTTACTACGCACCCCTTTTCAGCTAAATTACCTCTCAAAATTGCTATACCTCCTTCACTGTGTATTGGGTTATCTACTTCCGCAATTATGTCCTTATTTCTGACGAAGGCTCTATCCGCTATTTCGTAAATCTTCATTCCGCTAACCGTCATCTCATTACTAAAGTATTTTCTCGCTTTTTTAATCAGCATCGGAACTCCACCACTCTCATCCAAATCAGCTATCGTAAACTCGCTTGCCGGATCTATAGACACTATGTGAGGTGTTTTTCTGCTTATCTCGTCAAATAAGTCGAGGCTAAGCTTTATCCCAGCTTCATTAGCTATAGCTGGCAGGTGGAGAACGGTATTTGTTGAGCCTCCAACAAGCATGTCCATAACTATTGCATTCTTAAAAGACTCCTCTGTAACTATATCGGAAGGCTTTATATCGTTTTTAACCAGTTCCATTATTCTAACTCCACTCATCTTTGCTATTCTAAGCTTTCTCGAAGAACCGCAGGGCGAGGTGGAGCAATAAGGCAGGCTTAAACCAAGAGTTTCGGTTAAAAGTTGCATTGTGTTCGCCGTGTATAACCCCTGACAACTCCCGCAGTAAGGAGCGCAAAAATCCTCGTAAAGCTTCAGCTTTTCTTCACTTATTCTTCCAGCTTTAAATTCTCCAGCCGCCTCAAATGCAGTTTTTATTGTAACTGTTTTTCCATTAACTTTTTCAGCAAGCATTGGACCGCCAGTAACAACTATAGCAGGAATGTCAAGTCTTAACAAAGCCATGAGCATTCCCGGAACTATTTTATCGCAAGCACCGACCATAACTATTCCATCAAAGCGATGTGCTTCAACCATAGCCTCTATTGTATCAGCTATCAGCTCCCTTGAAGCTAAAGCGTACCTCATTCCCTCGTGACCCATCGCTATACCATCGCATATGCCGATTACGCCGAACTCAAAAGGAACGCCACCAGCAGAACAGATCCCTTCTCTAACTGCTTTTGTCAACTTGTCAAGCATCATGTGCCCAGGAACTATATCGTTGTAAGCGTTTGCCACGCCTATGAAAGGTTTATCCATATCTCCATCAGTAATTCCAGTCGCTTTTAGAAGAGCTCTATGAGCCGTTCTTTCAACGCCTTTTTTTACAGTGTTACTCCTCATATTGCTTCTCATGAAAGAGAATGTTAAGAAAAGTAATAAATTATTTGTCTTAGCATTAACTTGTCTCACTTTGTCAAGTTTGCAAAAGTTTATATACCCTTACTCAGGATACATGCATAATCCTGTTAAAAGGGTATGAACCTATACAAAACGTTTAGAGGTGTCTAAAAGTGATACTGTTAATAGACAACAGAGATTCGTTCGTGTGGAATTTAGCGGAATACGCTTCTTTGTTTGATAAAGTAAAGGTAGTATCTAACAGAATAACCCTTAGCGAGGTAAAAAAAATAGATCCCGATGGAATAATAGTTTCTCCCGGTCCCGGTTCTCCAGAAAGCAAAAGAGATGTTGGAAACAGTCCGGAGATAGTGCTTGAAGCGGAAGTACCATTGTTAGGCGTTTGCTTGGGGCATCAAATCATAGGACACGTTTTTGGTGGAAAAGTTGAGAGAGTAAAACCACTCCATGGAAAAGCTTCTACTGTAAAGCACGACAGCAAAACAATTTTCGAAGGTGTGAAAAATCCGCTAAGAGCGGGTAGATACCATTCCTTAGCTGTTGTAAAAGTGCCAAAAGGATTTGAAATTTCAGCAATATCTCAAGAAGACGGAATAGTTATGGGAATTAGACACAAAAAAAGGGCTATAGAGGGAGTTCAATTTCACCCAGAAAGCGTTTTGACGGAATTTGAAAGTGGAGATGGATTAAAAATTATAAAAAACTTCGTTGAAATTTGCAAGGGGAGAAAGTAAGTTATGTTTGTTAAAATATGTGGTATTAGAAGCTTGGAAGAGTTAGATTTCGTTGAAAGATATGCTGATGCTACTGGAGTTGTTGTAGAGTGCAAATCCAAGAGAAGAATTGAATTAGAAAAAGCGAAGGAAATAATTGAGTGCTCGAAGATTCCAGTTTTTGTTGTTTCAACGCTGAGAAGTTACGAAGAGTGGTTAAAAGTTATAGACAGGGTAAACGCGAATTACGTTCAGATACACGCAGAAGTTGATGCTGAGTTAGTTGAAAAAATTAAAGATCTTGGAGTTTACGTAATGAAAGCTTTTAAAGTTCCAAAGAAAAGTGAAAATCCAGAGAAAGATGCTGAAGTTTTGATTGACAAAATAAAATGCTTTAAAGTAGATAGAGTGTTGCTCGACACTGGCTACGGGAGTGGAGAAACTCACGACTTAGAAGTTAGCAAGTTAATATCATCAAAAATCCCTATAATACTCGCTGGGGGACTAAATCCCGAAAACGTTTCTAAAATCGTAAAAGAAGTTAGACCAGCGGGAGTAGATGTTTCGAGTGGTGTTGAGAAAGGCAATAGGAAAGACGAATACTTGGTTAAAAAGTTCGTTGAAACTGTAAGGGGGATGGTTTTGTGAAGTTTGGAGAGTTTGGTGGGCAATTCGTACCGGAAGTTCTAATGCCACCTCTTAAAGAACTGGAAAGGGAATACGAGAGGTTGAAAAAGGACGAGAAGTTCTTGAAAGAGCTTGACTACTACCTAAGAGTTTACGCCGGCAGGCCTACTCCACTATACTTCGCTGAAAACTTAACTAAGTATGCCGGAGGAGCGAAGATATACCTAAAAAGAGAAGATTTACTTCACAGCGGAGCTCACAAAATAAACAACACGCTTGGACAGGCTTTACTCGCAAAGCACATGGGAAAGAGCAGACTTATCGCAGAGACTGGAGCTGGACAGCATGGAGTTGCAACTGCAATAGCCGGAGCTCTTTTTGGATTAAAAACGGAAGTTTACATGGGAAGCGAAGATGTGGAGAGGCAAAAGCCAAACGTGTTTAGAATGAAGTTGCTTGGAGCTAAGGTTATCCCGGTTGAAAGCGGAAGTAGAACGCTAAAAGATGCCATAAACGAAGCTTTGAGAGATTGGGTAGCGAGCTTCGAGTACACTCACTACTTAATAGGCTCAGTTGTAGGGCCACACCCATATCCAGTAATGGTTAGAGATTTTCAGTCAGTAATAGGTAGAGAAACGAAGAAACAAATGCTCGAATTGGAAGGCAGAATTCCCGATTGCATAGTAGCTTGTGTTGGAGGTGGTAGCAACGCAATGGGAATATTTTACCCGTTCATAAAAGATAAATCTGTTAAATTGATTGGTGTCGAAGCTGCTGGTGAAGGTATAGAGAGTGGGAAACATTCTGCTTCGCTCTGTGCTGGAAAAAAAGGTGTTTTGCACGGAATGCTCTCCTACTTTTTGCAGAACGAAGATGGCCAAATTTTAACAACACACAGCGTTGCCGCCGGGTTAGACTATCCGGGAGTAGGGCCAGAGCATGCGTGGCTCAAAGAAATTAAAAGAGCAGAGTACGTTTCTGTAACAGACGAGGAGGCTTTAAAAGCTTTTTCACTTCTTTCAAGGCTTGAAGGAATTATTCCTGCCTTAGAGTCTGCTCACGCAATCGCTTATGCAATAAAAATAGCTAAGGAAATGAGTAAAGATGAGGTAGTCGTCGTCAACCTGTCGGGTAGAGGAGATAAAGACCTCGAAATAGTTATGAAAATAGAAGGGGTGATATAACTTGAACGATTCAAACAGCAAATGGCTCATAACTTTTATAACTGCTGGGGACCCCTCACCATCTCTAACTCTCGACTACATGTTGGCACTCGAAAAAAATTCAGATATAATAGAGCTCGGCCTTCCGTTTAGCGATCCAATGGCAGATGGTCCAACAATTCAGAAAGCCAACGTCAGAGCTTTAAAAGCTGGAACAAAAGTAAAAGACGTTTTTTCGATAGTAAAATCATTCAGAGAATACTCGGAAAAACCTGTCGTGTTGATGACTTACTACAACCCCGTTTACGTTAGGGGCGTAGAAAACTTCGTGAAGGAAGCAAAAGAAAGTGGAATTAACGGAATGATAGTAGTTGATTTACCCGTCGAAGAAAGTTCCGATTACTTAAGAGCGTGCGAAAAGCATGGAATGGATACGATATTTTTAGCTGCTCCCAACACACCTGATGATAGGCTTAGAGTAATAGATGAAGTTAGCTCAGCTTTCGTTTACTTGGTCTCCCTCTACGGAACGACTGGAGCAAGAGATAGAATTCCCGAAACAGCTTTCCAGCTAATCAGGAGAGCAAAAAAAATATGTAGAAATCCAGTTTGCGTTGGATTCGGAGTTTCCAAAGAAGAGCATGTTGCAGAGCTGATAAAAGCTGGAGCTGATGGAGTAGTAGTTGGTAGTGCAATAGTTAAGATAGTAGAGGAATACGGTAGAGATGCGAGTGACAAGTTAGAGGAATTTACAGCAAAATTGAGGAAGGGATTAAGTCCTCACCTCCTATAAACTTCGCTTAAGTCAACGTTAATTTTTTCGCTTATTAAATCGACGACTTCGCTTAAGACTGAAAGTAACCTGCTGTAGGCATCCACGAATTCTACTACGCTTTCCATAGCGTTTAGCTTGTACTGCATAACTGTAAGTTCGTTCAGTAAGTCCTGATCGAATTCGCCAGAAAGCTGTTTTGCCACAAAATCTTGCTGTTTTTTCTTGAATTCTTCGAGTAATTTCTGGGCATTTTCATCCTCACTAAGCTTTTTTTCCATTTCAACGAACTCTTTGTGCACGTCAAGCTCCATTATGGCTTCAGCAAGCTCTATAGCTTTATTTCTAACGTTCTCTTCAAGCATAAAATTTAGAGAAAAACGGATTAATATAAAGTTTTAGGAATGCTCTTAAACTTTCCGAGGAGGTAACAGTACAACTTGTAATGCTCGTGAGCTACGTTAACCCACTGAGTTTCCGCAGCGTAAGCGTAGAGCTCGTGCATGTAAGAAACCGTGAACTCGTAATTTTTATCAAGCCACCTTATTCTCTTGGCAAGTTCTTCGGGATTTGATGCTGGAACTGTAAGCCACGGGGAATGTTGGCAAAGTTCAACCAATCTCGGAACTCTACTTCCAATTATAGGCTTTAAACCTCCCATTGAAAGGTGAAGAATTCCGCTAACAGCGTAAGCTCCCGGCCTATCTTTGTAGGGTAAAACGACTGCATCTGCCAGTGCAACTACTTTAAGTATTTCGTCGCTCGAAAGGTATCGCTCTATAAGTATTGTCTTCGATTTAAAGCTCTCTACAAGCTCCTTCACAGCTTCATCTTTCGGCTCTCCAGCAAGTATCAGAGTTAACTTCAAATCTCCAACTATGTCAAGAGCCTCAAGTAAAACATCAACTCCTTTGTCTTTTCTCATGAATCCGGGAATCGTTAGAACTAATCCCCTAAAGCCTTCTTTAATCCCAAGACTGTCAGCTAAGTACTGCTTTGTGTAGCCGAGATACGGATTTATGAGAGTTCCGTGAGGAATTTGATGCAATTTAGACGGGTTTACTCCCTGAACTAATAACTCAAACTCCTGTAAATCGCTGTGAATTATCACCGCGTCCACTTCATTTAATTCCTTCTGAAATTCAAGAGTTCCTTTTCTCGCTGTATAAGGATGCTCAACAGTGTGCATGGTTATAACGTTAGCTTTAACGCAATCCCTTAGCTCAGATAGTGCATCGATTATTTCTCTACCAAAGCCAAAAATTCCATACTCGTGCTGGACGTGTAAAACGTCCACTTTTTCCTCCGAAACTGCATCTATTAGTTCGGAGTAATCTTTTTCAAATCTTTTAAAACACGGAATTACTTTTATTCCCATCTCGTCGTAATAAGGCTCCTTAAAAGATTCATCAGTCGTAAAAACGGTTATTTTCAACTGGGGGTTCAAAAACTTTAGAGCGGAGATCAAAAACTTAGAGTATTCAGCTATTCCGCAATGCGTAGGTGGGTATCTCGTAACAAAACCAAGGGACTCCATAATTAAATTTAGACGACAACGTTAATAACGTTTAATGTTTTTTCCGTTACTATGGTCAAGATATACGTGATATACAACTTCGGGCAATACAA
This sequence comes from Archaeoglobaceae archaeon, assembly GCA_026985525.1. Lineage (GTDB taxonomy): Archaea > Halobacteriota > Archaeoglobi > Archaeoglobales > Archaeoglobaceae > WAPX01. Next base: position 23,206 of record JALSQI010000051.1, on the reverse strand, counting down.
CCACTTAATACAGAGAACCCTTAGAGATATAGGAGTTGAAGCAAAATTAGTGGAAAACACGACTCCAGTAGAAAAGCTGAAAGATGCAGACGGAATAATTCTTGGAGGGGGACCATCCCTCGATAGAACTGGGAACTGTGAAGTTTACGTTAAAGAGCTGAGCGTACCGATACTTGGTATATGCTTAGGCCATCAGCTCCTCGCAAAAATATTTGGTGGAGATGTGGGAAAGGGTAGAATTGGTGGATACGCTGAAGTAGAAGTCAAGTTAGTGGAAAAAGACGAAATATTTGAAGGTCTGCCAGAAAAACTGAAGGTGTGGGCAAGCCACGCCGACGAAGTGAAAAAATTACCAGAATGCTTCAAGTTACTTGCAACATCCGACATATGCAAAATAGAAGCGATGAGACACAAGTCAAAGCCAATATACGGCGTTCAGTGGCATCCAGAAGTTTACCACACCGAAAGGGGAGAAGATTTCTACAGAAATTTCGTAAAGATATGTAAAAGTTAAGTTAAATGACGTAAACTTCTCCGTTCTTAGGTGCGTATGCTTCAATTCCAACTTCGTTTTCAATCCATTCGGCAAATTTTTCGCACTCTTCTCCGTGAACAGTAAAAACGACTTCTACACCTCTATCCGCCGATATTCTTACGAACTCTTTTAACTGTTCATCGTCAGCGTGAGCTGAGAAGTCGTATTGTTCAACGCCCATTTTAAGCTTAACAGTTCTGTTACCCAGATTCAAAGTGCCAGTTTTTAATGCCATATCCCCATTAGTTCCTTCAACCTGATATCCCGTAAGCAGAATCTTGGATTTCTCATCGTTGTATAACCTCGATATGTAAAACATAGCTGGTCCTCCATTTAGCATTCCAGCAGTAGTTACTATAGCCGCCGGTTCTTCGAGTACTTTTTCCCTCTTACCCCTTTCCACTGGAATGGCTTTACTCAAAGCTTTTCTCAATCCCTTCGCACTTTTTATGTACTCCGGATAGTCCTCAAGTATTTTACCAACCTCTTTGCCCATTCCGTCAACGTATGGAGTTATCCCGTGTTTCTCCAAAATCATTAGTATCTCCTGCGTTCTTCCAACTGCAAAAGCTGGAATTATAGCGTGTCCTCCCACGTCTAAGGTCTCCACTACGCTTTCCACGAATTCCTTTTCAAGTTCCTCTCTCTCAGGATGTACAACCCCAAAATAAGTACTTTCCAATATCAGCACATCAGTTTCTGGAAACTTAGTATCCGCTCTATTCATTAATCTCGTATCTTCAAGTTTTATGTCTCCAGTGTAGAGTAGGTTAACATCCCTCGACATGTGAACCATTGCACTTCCGGGGATGTGTCCAGCGTTGTATAACGTAACTTCCCAGCCTGCAACTTCAAACGGCTCGCAGAAGTCAACTTCTATTATACTGCTATCAAACTGCCTAAACTCCCTCTTAGTGTACGGAGGGCATTCCATTATGTTCATAGAATCTTTAAGCAATAAGTAAGAAAGCTCTCTTGATGGTGGAGTCATGTAAATTCCCGGACTCAAGTCAACGAGGTTCGGCGCAACTCCAACGTGGTCGAGGTGAGCGTGAGTTATTATTACCTCCGACGGTGAAACTCCGTTTAATGGAAACTCTGGAGGAGAGGAAGGTTTCATGCCGTAGTCGAGCATGATACTGTCAACTAACACCGCAGACCTTCCAACCTCCCTGCAACCTCCAAGAAAGTGTATTACAGCCATTCCTCTAAGGGTTTTCGACTGAGAATATATACGTTTCGGTGTCTTAGTTTTTAAGATAGCATAAACTGTATAAACCGTATAAACAGTAGGCAAGTTAAAGCAAACTTTTTAAGTCCTCTTCTATGGAGATTTGAAAAACTGTCGAAAAACTATCACAGCTTTTTCACTACAACATTTTAGGGGAGGTGATAGAATTGAAATTGTGGATAATAGGTGCTTATGGGATAGTTTCAACCACTGCAATGGTCGGAGGAAAGAACTTAGAAAAAGGAAACATAGGAAAAACTGGACTCGTCTCAGAATTACCGTGGTTTGAAGGAATAGAAAAGTTTGCTCCACTAAGGTTTGAGTTCGGGGGGCACGACATAAGACCTCTAAAAAACGCTTACGAGGCGGCTATTGAACACTGGAATTTGAACAGGCACTACGACATAAACCTGTTAGAAAACGTAAAAGAAGAGCTGAAAAGAATAAATGCTAAAAAGGGTACTGCTTTAAACTGTGGAAGCGGAATAGAAGAGTTGGGAGAAATAGAAACCTTAGATAATTTGACTCTCTCAGAAATCGTGGAGAGAATAGAGAAGGACATAAAAGAGTTTGCAGATGAGGAAACAGTCGTAATAAACGTAGCTTCTACAGAACCTCTACCGGCTAAAAGCGATTACCACGAAAGTCTCGACAAGTTCGAAGAAATGATTGAAAACGACGAAAAGAAATACGCCACTGCAAGCATGCTTTACGCCTACGCCTCCTTAAAGCTTGGAATACCTTACGCAAACTTTACTCCAAGCGTTGGTTCGAGTATTCCAGCGTTAAAAGAGTTGGCAGAAGAGAGAAAAGTTCCACACGCAGGAAACGATGGAAAAACTGGAGAAACGCTCGTAAAAACAACCTTAGCACCTATGTTTCTATATAGAAATCTAAAAGTGCTTGGGTGGATGAGCTACAATATACTTGGAGATTTGGATGGAAAAGTATTATCTCACAGAGATAACAAGGAAAGCAAAGTAGTTAGTAAAGATAGAGTTTTAGAGAAAGTCCTCGGATATTCTCCGTACAGCATAACTGAGATACAGTTCTTCCCAAGCCTCGTGGACAACAAAACTGCATTCGACTTCATACACTTCGAGGGATTCTTAGGAACAAAGATGAAGTTCTACTTTATATGGGATGGAATAGACGCAATAGTTGCAGCACCACTGCTAATAGATATAGCAAGATTTCTACTGTTTGCGAAGAAAAAAGGAATAAGCGGGGTTGTTAAGGAAATGGGGTTCTTCTTCAAGAGTCCAATGGATACAAACGTTGTTAACACCCACGAGCAGTTCAAGATTTTGAAGAGGTGGTTTGAGGAATTGATTTAAACAATTCAAACATTTTTTTAATATGCGTGAAGCTGAATTTAGTAGAGAAACAGAAGAAACAAGAGTTAGCGTGGCTGTAAATCTTGACAGGGAAGGGGAAATCAATGTAGATACTGGAATACCTTTCTTAGACCACATGTTAAAGAGCTTTGCAAAACACTCGAAAATAGCCCTGTCTATTAAGGCTGAAGGAGATTTAGAAGTTGATGAGCATCACACAGTAGAGGACGTAGCGATTGCTCTTGGAAGAGCCATATCAATAGCTCTGGGAAATAGAGAGGGCATAAAGAGGTTTGGAAACGCCATAGTCCCTATGGACGACGCAGTTGCTATTTGCGGTGTGGACATAAGCGGTAGAGGATATTTGAACATGGAAGGTAAAGTAAAAGATTCTGGTATTAGGGGTGAAAACTTTGAGCACTTCTTTGACACTTTTTGTAGAAATTCAGGAATAAACGTTTACTTGAACGTTAAAGGGAAAAATTCCCACCACGTAATGGAAGCTGCATTTAAAGCGTTTGCCGTAGCTTTTTTAGAGGCGAGAAAGGTAAGTGGTAAAGGAATACCAAGCACGAAAGGAGTGTTAGATTGAATGGCTATAATGATTGCCGGAACAACTAGCAATGCTGGAAAATCCGTTTTTACAGCTGCACTTTGCAGAATACTCAGTAAAATGGGTTACTCCGTTGCTCCGTTCAAAGCTCAAAACATGAGCTTGAATTCATACGTTACGAAAGATGGAAAAGAAATAGCGATATCTCAGGCTTTTCAAGCAAAAGCGGCGGGAATAGAGCCGGATGAGAGAATGAATCCAATACTACTAAAACCAAAAGGTAACTTCACTTCTCAGCTGATAGTAATGGGAGAAACCGTAGGAGATGTTTTTAGCGAAGAATACTACTCCATGATTCCAGAGCTAATGAAAATCGTGGAAAAAGCTTATAGAGAGTTAGAAAAAGACTTTGACGTCGTTGTAATAGAAGGAGCAGGGGGTATAGCTGAAATAAACTTGTACGATAGAGATATAGCAAACATAGGAATTGCAAGAATTGCAAAACCTGAAATAATAATCTTAGGAGATATTGAAAGAGGAGGAGTTTTCGCTTCTCTATACGGTTCATACATGCTTTTACCGGAAGACGTTAGAAAATTGGTAAAAGGATTTGTGATAAACAGACTAAGAGGAGTTTCCAGCATACTGGAAAGCGGAATAAGAAAGCTCGAAGAGCTTACAGGAGTCAAAGTTCTCGGAGTAATACCCTATGTGGACGTCGTTTTTTCAGAAGACAGTTTATGCGTAGAGGAGTGGAAGTCAAAAAATGGAAAAGTCGGAATAGTAAAGCTCGACAAAATTTCAAATTTTACAGATTTTGAACCGATAAGAGAAATCTGCACTTTTTTAAGCCCAAGAGACGAGCTTAATACGGATGTGCTGATTATACCCGGTAGTAAAGACACTATAAGAGATTTGAAAATTTTAAAGAATTTTAATTTCGAGAAAAAACTTAAGGAGTTTTCGAGAGACAAGCCAGTAATAGGAATTTGCGGCGGTTACCAGATGTTAGGAAAGGAGATAATAGACAGAGGAGTTGAACACGGTAACGTAAGAATGAAAGGCTTTTCTCTACTCGACGCATCTACAACATTCTTAGAGTACAAAAAAACGTGTAAAAGAGTTGAAAGAGTAGTGACTGGAAACGCTTGTATAATCGATAGAATAGAAGGCGAAAAGGTTAGAGGCTATGAAATACACAAAGGAGTTACGGAAGCTAAAGGTAAAAGAGTTTTTGAAGACGAAGGTTGCGTTAGCGAAGACTCTCTATGCTGGGGTACTTACACTCACGCCCTGTTCTGGAATGAAAACGTTGTAAAAGCCTTAGCTAAGTTTCTTGACGTAAAAGTTAGATTTAGACCATTTGAGAATAGAATAGAAAAGTTTGCCAATACCGTAGAGGAATGCATTGAACTCCCGATCAATTTAACTAACTGAGGTTATTAGTTAAGTTATGAAGGGTTTCGCATTTGCTCTAATTTCAGCGTTTCTATGGGGAATTGCACCTTTATTTGACAAGTTAGCCATATCGGATTCAAAAGTCTTGCCAGTTCCGGCAAACATAGTGAGGTGTGCAGGGGCTTTAATAACTCTATTATTTTTAGCAGCAGTTACAAAGGAGTGGAATTTTTCGGCAATAAATGCTGAAAAAATAATTTTACTCGTAATAGCCGGTGCTATAGCTGGAGGTTTGGCGATGGTTACTTACTACAAAGCCCTATCTACTCTCGGAGCAGGTAAAACAGTTCCACTGACATCTATATATCCACTAATAACAGTCATTTTCTCCGCAGTAATATTAGGGGAAAAAGTAAACCTGCCAAAAACTCTTCTGGGTACAGCTTTAATAGTTTGCGGGATAGTATTGGTTATGAGGTGATCACGTGGACTTAGAAGGATTTGTTAGGAGAATGATGGAAAAAAAGAGTGAAAAGAAAAGTGACGAGATAATTAAAGAGCTTTCGGAGAGAATAGCTGAAATAAAAGGAGGTAAGCCTGAGGACTGGTTAGAATTCTCAAAAGCCGTCGTTTTAGAAGTTAAAAACGCAAAGAAGGCAGAAAAGTTGCCATTACTTTCTTATTACAAATCGGGAGTTAAAGCTGGAGAAGCTGGAGTTGGAAGTAGAGGCGAAGGTGACTTCTTCGTACACTCTATGATAGCTGAAATAATAGCTTCAACTAAGGTCTCAGGAGTAATTTCCAGTAGAGATTTAGATGATGCAGGAGTCGTAAAAGTTAAAGATAAAGATAAAGAATACATATACGTTTCAGTTGACGGAATTCACTCCCGTCTGAGCGAATTTCCATTTATAGCAGGATTTCACGTAACGAGAGCTGCTATGAGAGACGTTTTAGTCATGAATGCGATACCAGTTGCAATATTTTCTGATATACACATAGCAGATGATGGAGACGTCTCCAAAATATTCGACCACATAGCTGGGATATGTACCGTTTGTGAATTGACGAACACTCCTCTTATTGCAGGAAGTACGCTGAGAATTGGAGGAGACATGGTTATTGGGGAGAGGTTTAGTGGTGGAGTCGGTTGTGTTGGGATTGGAAGTAAGATTGCCGCGAGAAGGAATGCTAAGGATGGAGATTTAATACTCCTCAGCGAGGGGGCGGGAGGGGGAACTGTCTGTACGACTGCTATATACTACGGCTATCCAGAAGTAGTGGAAGAAACGTTAAACGTTGACTTCCTAAGAGCTTGTGAACCAATAGTAAGAGAAGGAATAGAAGTACACGCAATGACAGACGTCACTAACGGTGGAATAAGAGGAGATGCGGAAGAGATAGCAAGAGTGTCTAAGAAAAGGCTGGTTTTTTACGAGGAAGAACTTAAAAAAGTCGTGAAACCAAGAGTTATGGAAATGTTCGAAAGAGTTGGAGTTGACTTCATGGGAGTTTCGATAGACTCTCTAATGGTTATATGCGAAGAGGACGTAGCTAAGGACGTTAAGAAGGTAGTTAAAAAAGCGGGAGTTAAGATTTACGAAGTGGGTAGAGTGGAAGAAGGGGAGGGAGTTTACTTGGAAAGAGGTGGAAGATTAGAAAGAATTAAACCCAGATTTAGAGAATCAGCTTACACACCAGTAAAGAAAGTCGTTGGAGAGAATAGACCCGAAAACTATGAAGAAATGATGGAAAAAATAAGAAAAGCTGCAAAAGAAGCTATAAAAAAGAAAGATGAAGTGGTGAAAAAAGTTAGACTTAATTTTTAACAGCTTTAACGAATTCTTCTACGAGCTTTTTTCTAAGTTTTCCATTTCTACCGTTCTCGCAAACGGCTCCTCTAACTCCAACTATGTCCGCTTTTGCATCTTTTATAGCTGGAATGTCCTTCAACCCTATACTACCCGCAAGAGCGCAAAGCAATCCGTAACTGTGTGCTAAATCTACAAATTCAACTACTTCTTGAAAGTCCATGTGATCGAAGAGTCCTTTTCCATCTTTTACAGCTGTATCAACCATAACCACATCGGCGTCACTTATAGCCGCTATTTCCACCACTTCCATAGGACTTAGTGCATTTACCAAGTAGTAGTCAGCGTAGCTGGCTATTACAGCTTTTTTTCCATTCTCTCTAACAGCTCTAACCGTAGCTTTGGACAACTCCAAAGCTTGATTTATCTCCCCAACCATTAAGCCTACTTTGACGTAATCTGCCCAAAGAGAGGCTGAATATGCTGCAAGAGATGCTGTTCCCGGTTTAAAGACCATGTCTCCAATCGCAGCACTAATAGGTCTCACAAAGTTTGCAATTTCCCTTATCACCCAAGGAAAGTTAGCACCCAAAGACCCCTCTGCCGGGTTTTTTACGTCGATTATGTCAGCTCCACCTTCTTTCGCCTCTAAGGCTTCTTCAACATTTTTTGGACTTACCAACACTAACATTGACAATACTACGCAAAATTGCTAATAATGTTTTGCCAATTAACTGCATGGAACTGTACTTGGCAATGGACGTTAAATGTGGAAAAGTCGTATGGGGCTGTGGTGGTAATAGAGAAAAATACGAAAGCATAGAAAAACATAGCTTCGTAAGATCTCCAATACCCGAAAAAGTCTTAGAAGAGATAAAGCCCAAAAGAATTTACGTCGCTGACTTGGATGCAATAGAAAAAAGAGGAAAAAACGATTTAAAATTTTTAAAGCTCGTAAAAAAAGCAATAGTGGACAGAGGATTCACTTGTAGAGAAGAAGTTGTGGAGTTCCAAAAAGAGATAAAAGAAATAATTGGAGTTGAAGGAATTAAAACTGGAATTAAAACCGAAATTGACGGAAAAAAAGTACTACCCGTACTGGGAAGTGAAACTTACGACCTAAGAAAGGTTTTAGACGGTACTTTTGTTAGCTTAGACTTTAAAGGTAGATTTCTTTGCGATTTAGAGCTAAAAGAGGCAGTTGAATTGCTAAACACGTATGAGTTAGAAGGAGTAATAGTACTCGACATGAGTAGCGTTGGGAAAGAAAGAGTCAATTATAAGCTCGTAAGCTACGTGCTTAGCTTATCATCAAACCCCGTTTACGCCGCCGGAGGAATTAGGGGAATGGATGACTTAGAAAAGTTGGAGGAAATGGGTGTTAAAGGTGCGATATTGGCAACAGCAGTACACAAAAAAAGAATACCTCTAAAACTTATCAGGTAAATGTTTTAAAGTTCGAAAACTATTTTGGGGCATGAATTACGATTCAATAGGACTGAAAGTAGGGATAGAAATTCACCAGCAGTTGGATACTAAGTGCAAGTTATTCTGTAACTGCCCAACAGTTCACCGAGATCCTGAAGAGTCAAACTTTCAATTTTTCAGGTATTTAAGGTCAAAGAGAAGCGAAATGGGAGAAGTTGACAGGGCGGCGATGGAAGAAGTTGAAAGAAGAAAGAAGTTTACATACCTGTCTTACAACACAACTTGCTTAGTAGAGAGTGATGAAGAGCCGCCAAGAGAAATGAACAGAGAAGCTCTTGAGCTATCTCTTTTAATAGCTAAAATGCTGAACATGGTCGTAGTTGATGAAGTCCACGTAATGAGGAAAATAGTTATAGACGGCAGTAATACGACTGGATTTCAAAGAACAGCCCTAATAGCGTTTGACGGATTTATAGAAGTTGAGGGAGAAAAAATAGGAATTGCCACACTGTGTTTGGAAGAGGAAGCGTGCAGAAAAGTAGAAGACAGAGGTAAAGAGGTTGTTTACTCCCTCGACAGACTGGGAATACCTCTCGTCGAAATAGGCACAAATCCAGATATAAAGTCTCCAAAAATGGCAAAAACTGTAGCAGCAAAATTGGGAATGATACTTAGATCCACAAACAGAGTTAAAAGAGGCCTTGGAACGATAAGGCAGGACGTCAACATATCGATAAGAGATGGAGCGAGAGTAGAAATAAAAGGCGTTCAAACCTTAGACATACTTGACAAAATAGTAGAGTACGAAGTTAAAAGACAACTCTCTTTACTTGAAATCAGAGATGAGCTTAAGAAGAGAAACGCTAAGGTCGATAGAAAACTTTACGACGTTTCAGATGTTTTTAGAAATACTAAATCCAAAATAATAAGAAAAGCTGAGACAGTAATGGCTATAAAATTAGAAGGTTTTTCCGGAATAGTTGGGAGAGAGATACAGCCGGGAAGAAGGTTGGGTACTGAATTTGCAGACATAGCTAAAAGCTTTGGACTTGGAGGTATATTTCATACTGATGAGTTACCAGCATACGGTATAAGCGAGAGGGAAGTTGAAGAACTCAAAAAGATCGTGAATTCCAGCGATAGAGATGCAGTAATTCTGGCAGCGGGAGAGAAGGAGAGAGTAGAGAAAGCTCTCCTAAGAATAATCGAAAGAGCTGAGTACTGTTTAATCGGAGTTCCAGAAGAAACGAGAAAAGCCAACGAAGATGGTACGACTTCTTACCTGAGACCTCTCCCCGGAGCTGCGAGGATGTATCCCGAAACAGACGTTCCACCAGTTAGAATAACAAAAGATATGTTAGAATTAGAAATTCCAGAATTGATAGAGGAGAGAGCAAAGAGATACGAAAATATGGGCCTTTCAGAGGACTTAGCTTGGATAATTGCAGACTCCCCATATTACAGTCTTTTTGAAGAGTTTGCAAAAGTATTGCCAGCAACTCTCGTTGCAAGAGTTCTGCACATAATTCCAGCAGAAATTAGAAAAGAAGGATTAGATACAAGTAAACTCGAAGAAAGACACTACAGAATGGTTTTAAAACTTATTCAAGAGGGAAAAGTCGCTAAGGAGGGTGCTGAAGAGCTACTAAGGGCATTGATAGAGAACCCTGAGGCAAGTGAAGAGGAACTTACAGCAGGAAAGACTGGAAAATTAGAGGAGTTAGAAGCTCTAATAGACGAGCTTTTGGAGGAGAAAAAAGACCTAATCGAAGAAAGAAAAATGGGAGCGTTCAAGCCATTAATGGGAGAAGTTATGAAAGTTTTTAGAGGAAAGATAGACGGTAAAATCATTGCAGACGTTTTGAAAAAGAAACTTGAGAGTTGTATTAAACAAAATTAGGTTTGAACTAACGTTTAAAACCTTCTATCATATAATATTCATTTTTTGTCCACGAAATTTTATAAACAAATGGCAAGTCTCTCATCATAATTTCTCTGATCCACGTAAGGTCTTTCACTTTTGGCTTTAAACCGAAAGACTCGAACATTTTAACAATTTCCTCTCTATCTACACCTCCGTAAAAAGGTAAAGTTCTGTTTATCTCCTTTCTGTAGTGGATGTGTTTGAACGGATTTCTCCTCTCATAAATTCCAATTAAGATTCTACCCAAAAACTTCCTAATTTTTGTACTTAAGGAGTTGTCTAACCACTTTCCATCTATCACAACGACTTTATACCTTGCAACCCTCACCCACTCAGCCAAAGCTTTTTTTGGACTGGGAAGTGTCCATAAAAGATGTCTGCAGATTACTGCGTCGAAGCTGTTATCTTTAAAAGGCAGATTTTCAGCATCGCCTAACTTAAATTGAATTTTTAAACCCTTTTTTTCAGCCTTTTTCTTAGCAAGTTCTATCATCCCATCAGATATGTCCAATCCGACTACTTCATGACCCAATTCCGCTAAAATCAAAGCCAAAAATCCAGTACCCGTTCCAACGTCTAAAATTCTCATATTTGAATTGAAAGTTTCTCTTAAAACTGAGCTCCAAACTTCTGGCAAGCAAACATGTCCCGGACTTCTGTCGTACGTTGATTTTCTGGAGTTCCAGTAGTTTCTAATTTCAAGTTTTGGATTCATATTTTTTGAATTTTAAGTATTACTATTTAAGGATATATGCGCTTAGATTATTAAATTTCTAAATTTCTAGTGGGGTATTAATATTTTAGAAAATATAACGCCAGTATTGCTAATATTTTAGAAAAGTTAATATACTGACAACATAACGCTCAGCATTAATCGTGTTAAAAGGTGGTACAAATGTTACTGCACCTTGTAAACCACGAGGCTTGGATTGAAGTTAACAGCAGAGCTTACCTTAAGTGGGGGCATTATCCAGAAATAGATGGCAAATTGGATCCTCTCAGCATAGTCAGAGCTTTTGCCATCGCCAATGGAACTGTCAAGCCAGTAGCGATTGGACTTGATAAGGAATCCTCAGCAAAAGGTGGTTTATTCTTGGAATTTGATGAAGCTGAGGCGTTGGCTGTAGAATACGATAGAGGTATATACACACTTACCGAAGACAACAAATGGATTTTTGGAAGACACGTTCCTTCTAAGTACAAAGTGAGGGAGAAAAGGCATATTTTGGGCTTTGCAAAGATCTACTTGGACAAAAATATCGAACCTTTGGGCTTAGAACTTGAGCTAATGCCGGATAAAATCGATGATGAGGTTAGAGTTCAAATATTATTTAGAGGAGAGCCAATTGCAGGAAAGATAAAGCTCAGAAATGCCAGCGGTATTATTGAAACCGATGCTAATGAGGAAGGAGCGATTTTGAAGCTTAATAATGGTGTTAACGTTATTTCCACAAGATACGTCGATGAAGGTATCGATGTCCATAGGAGTTTGGTAACAACTCTAACAATTTTGAGGTGATAGTATGCTTACTAGGAGAGAGTTCGTAAAGCTTGTTGCCTTAGGCTCGGCAAGTCTTCTGTTGGGCTGCGTTAAAAGACAGAGTCCAGTAATACCAACTCCAACGGCAAAAGAAACAGTTGCTCCATCAGAGTATAAAGCGGAGTTCTTGCTTGGATATGGAAAAGATCACAAACTTAAGGGAGGAAAATGGGGAATCGGGTTCTTTCCAAAGATACACGTTCTTGAAAGGCTTGTAGAATACGACCTAAAAGAGGATAAGCTCATTCCCAGTCTTGCCAAGAAATGGGAGGTTGAAAAGAACGGCAAAACTATAACCTTTGAACTGAACAGAGGTATAAAGTTCTCAGACGGCTCGGAACTTAAGGCGAGTGCTGTGAAGTTTACTGTGGAGTGGCTCGCAAACAACCACCCCCTTGGTCAAGAAACGTTTGAAGGAGCTGACGCAATAGACGATTATACTGTATCCATATATTATAAAGAAGAGGGATTCTTCAACTTGGCAAAGATGGCGGAATTTCACATGAGTATAATGTCGCCAAAATCAGTTAAACCCGAGAATAGTCCGAAGGGAGAGTTTGTCTGGCCAATAGGAACGGGATGTTTCAAAGCCGTCGATTACAAGGAAGAGCAGTACGCAATATACGAACCAAATCCGTACTGGTACGAGCGGTTTGAGTTAAAGCCGAAGTTTAAGAAGTTCGTTGTTAAGTTCATAAAGGATGAGGATACAAGAGTTATGGCTTTGAAAAGCGGTCAGGTGGATGCAATATCAGATTTCGTTCACGGAGGTAGTGCATATACTCCAAGAAATCAGCTTGGAATTCTTAGCAGTATGGGATACAAAGTTTTCAAGAGAAACATACCTCTAACTTGGATAATAGCATTTAACTACAAGAAAGAGCCGTTTAACGATGTCAATCTGAGAAAAGCTGTTGATTTAGCTATTAACAGAGATGATATAGTTAAGATATTCGACAATCAGGTTCTTCCAGCAAAAACGTTATTCATAGAAGTTGCTCCGGGGATTAAGGAGGCTAAAGCTCAAGGAGTTGTGTACGAGTTTAAGCCGGACGTAGCCAAACAAATAATCGAAAACGGTTACAAGGGTACAAGAGTTGATATGATAGTTGATAAGTCGCAGAGTGATCAGATATTAGTTGCACAGCTGATTCAGCAACAGCTGAAAAACGTCGGATTGAACGTCAAGCTGGAAGTTTTAGAGAGCGGAGCTTACAGAGAGAGGAGAGATGCGGGTGAATACGATCTCAGGCTTTACTACGTTGGAGGGACAGATAGAAGGTTTTATATGAGAATGTTCTGGAGATTTTATCCGGGCCAGAAGTGGAGCGCATATGTTAGCGAGAGGACTGGAGAACTCTGCAAGAAGGTTTTAGGAGAGTTCGATGAGAACAAGAGAAAGCAGTATCTCGTCGAATTCTACAAGGCTATATACGATGAACACGGAGTGGTTCCGCTCTACTTCGACATAATGACAGCTGTTACAGCAAAAGATGTGGTGGCTGACTACTACCACATGTTCCACTATCCCAACGGAACTCCGTTTGGGGAGCCGTTGTTCTACTACGTAGGAGTGAAGGCATGAAGAGGTACATTGCAAAGAGGTTGCTACAGACAATTCCAACGCTTTTTGGTGTATCCCTTCTTTCCTTTTCCCTTCTATACTTATTCCCCGGAGATCCAGCAGAGTTCGTAGCACAGATAAGATACGGCATAGAGCCTTCGCCCCAAGTAGTTGAGGAAGTAAGAAGGGAATTAGGACTAAACGAACCCTTTCTAATCCGATACGTTCACTGGCTTTCGCACGTTATAAGGGGTAACTTTGGTATATCTTGGACTGAAGGAGAGCCAGTTATTAAGCTAATAATGCAGAGGTTTCCAGCTTCAGCTGAACTTTTCTTCGCTACATTTGCAATATCCATAGCTTTTGCCGTATTTCTCGGAATTCTGTCAGCTATTTACAAAGATAAAGCAATAGACCACTTCTGTAGAATATTTTCGTTACTCGGAATAAGCATTCCAAGTTTTTGGCTCGGTTTGATGCTTATATGGATATTCTCCGTCCAATTGCACCTCTTACCAGCTTTCGGCTATGGCGGTTTGAGACACCTCATACTCCCAGTATTAACGTGGAGCTTTTCATTCATGGCGATAAAAACGAGGTTCGTTAGAAGTTGCCTTATAGAGGAACTTTCAAAAGAGTACGTAGTTGTTGCGAGGGCGAAAGGTTTGAAAGATAGAGTTGTCGTTTTGAGACATGCTTTCAGGAATGCATTAATCCCAATCATAACGTACTTCTCCCTTTCCATCCACCACCTCATAATAGGTTCGATAATGGTAGAAGTAGTTTTTTCTTGGCCCGGTTTGGGATCTCTGCTTGTGGAATCCGTTTTTAAAAGAGATTTTCCGGTAGTTCAGGCATTGGTGTTGATATCAGGAGTTATGTTCGTCTTCGTAAACATAGCTGTGGATCTGCTCTACGCAGTTATAGATCCGAGAATAAGATACGGTGAGTGAAATGGAGTTTGCTCAAGGCACAATTTTCAGAAGTAAACTCCTCAACAATAACCTGTGTTTAATAGGTTTCGGAATATTAGCTTTCATAACTCTGATGGGAGTTCTTGCACCAGTTATAGCTAAAAATCCGTACAAGACTAACATCGCTGAGAGGTTAGAACCTCCAAACTTAAAGCATCCATTCGGCACTGATCAGCTCGGCAGGGACGTTTATTCGAGAGTAGTTTGGGGTGTGAGGACTACGCTACTTGTAGCTCTTACGATATCTTTAATGTCGATGTCCATTGGTTGCTTTTTGGGAGCAATAGCTGGGTACTTTGGAGGAATTGTTGACGATATCATAGGAAGGGTCATCGATGTTTTCTTGGCAATACCAGAGTTAGTTTTTAACATAGCTTTGGTTGGCGTATTCTGTCTCGCTTACGGAGAATCGATCTGGAACGTCATTTTAGCAGTTGTCATCACAAACTGGGTAAGCTACGCGAGAATTATGAGAGGAATAGTCCTATCTTTGAAGGAGAGAGAGTTCGTGTTATGCGAGAAAGCTTTGGGGGCTGGAGATTTGTACATTTTGATTAGACACGTTATGCCCAACGCTATAGGCCCTATGATCGTCTTAGCAACTCTAAACATGGGAAATGTGATAATGACCATAGCGAGCTTAGGATTTCTTGGCTTGGGTATTCAACCTCCAACTCCAGAGTGGGGACAGATGATTAATGCTGGAAAAAACTACATAACAACAGCACCATGGCTCACGTTCTTTCCGGGCTTATTCATAGCCGTGTCTATATTAGGATTTAATCTTTTGGGAGAGGGTTTGCAGGAAGTCATGGACAGAGAAAGAATTGTTGAAACTTAACAGGTGATTCGGTGTTAAGAGTTGAAAATTTAAAAGTCCACTTCAAAACAGAGCTTGGGATTGTTAAGGCTGTAGATCGTGTTAGCTTTGATTTAAGGGAGGGTGAAAAATTCACATTAATAGGGGAGAGTGGTAGCGGTAAATCTGTTCTCGCCCAAGCAATTTTAAGATTGTTGCCAGAAAATGCAATTGTTGCTGGAAAAATAATTTTTAAAAATAGAAATATTTTAGAGTTAAGTGAAAGGGAAATGAGAAAACTTAGGGGAAAAGAGATAGCTTGGATTCCTCAAAGCCAGAATTCCCTGAATCCCGTTCTCAGCGTTGGATTTCAGTGTGCGGAACCCCTAATTGAACACTTTAAAGTCAGCAAAAGGAGAGCATTTTCGAGAGTTTTTAAAATTTTTAAATTCCTTGGAATAGAGAGTAAAAAAGCTAAAAATTATCCACATCAGTTCAGCGGTGGGATGAAGCAGAGAGTCCTTGTAGCTATGGGTCTATCAGCAGAACCAGAGCTTTTAATAGCAGACGAGCCAACTAAGGGTCTCGACGCAAACAAAATAGGCCAGATAATTAAAATATTCAAAAAAATAAATAAAACAATGTTAATAATAACCCACGACTTAAGATTTGCCGACAAGTTGTCAGATAGAGTAGCAGTGATGTACTGCGGAGAGGTAGTAGAGATCTCTCCAGCAAAAGATTTTTTCTCATCACCCCTTCATCCATACTCCAAAGGTTTGCTCGATTCTCTACCTTCGAGGGGATTAAAGCCAATAAAAGGATTTCAACCGAGCATGATAGATTCTCCAAAAGGATGTAAGTTTAGAGAAAGGTGTGAACATTCCATAGAAGCTTGCAAAAAAACTCCTCCAGTAATTACATTAAACGATAGACTCGTGAGGTGCTGGTTGTATGCTAAAAGGAGAGAAATTGAAAAAAACGTTTAAGACTGGAATTCTTAGAAGTAAAACTATTTCAGTCCTAAATGACGTTGACATAGAAATACGCGAAGGGGAAACAGTTGCACTAATAGGAGAGAGTGGAAGTGGAAAAACGACGCTGGGCAGAGTGCTTTTAATGTTAATAAAACCGGATAGCGGTAGAGTTATATTCGAAGGAACGGATCTGACAAAGTTAAAAAGAAAAGAACTGAAAAAGCTTAGGCTTAAAATGCAGCTAATTCCCCAGAATCCAGAAGATGCTTTAAATCCGAGGTGGAAAGTGTACGACAGCATAGCCGAACCTTTGAAAATTCATGGAATGTACGAGCATGAAAGAGTTGTAGAAATAGCAAAAAAAGTTGGATTAAAAAGAGAACAGTTAAGCAGGTATCCTTGGCAGTTAAGCGGTGGAGAATTGCAAAGAGTGGTAATAGCGAGAGCTTTAATAGTAAAACCAAAATTCGTAGTTTGCGATGAGCCAACATCAATGCTCGACCTGTCAACGCAAGCGACGATAATAAGACTATTAATGAAACTCCAAAAAGAGATGAATACGTCATACCTCTTTATAACCCACGATTTTGAGCTTGCTGAACTAATAGCGGATAGAATACTCGAAATTAACTCTGGAAAAGTTAAAAGTAAGAATTAAAAGTTATGTTAAAAGTTATGTCAATCGAAAGACATATTTAATCTAAAAACTAAAGCTGTCAGGCGGGAGGGCTAAACGTGAAAGATGATGATGTTCTCGAAATTCCAGAAGAAAGACTTTCAGAGGAGCTGAAAAAAATGAGTGAGGAGGATTTGAAGAGAGAAATTCTTGCGGAGCTAAAATTAGAACTTGAGAAAATGAAGGACAAGATAGTAGAAGAGCTGGCAGTACAGCTAAAAGATGAGATACTAAGTCTCAAAAGACAATCTGAAGAGGAAAAGCTACTTTCAGATAGAATTGCTTCTTTGGAATCAAAAGTTCTTGAAATTTCAAAAGCTATAGATGGTTTGACAAAAGATGTGTTATTCCTAAAATCGGGCAAATTAGAGAAAAAAGAGAACTTAAGCGTAAAGGTCAAACAGCAATTGAAAAGTAGCACGAAGTTAGACAGTGAGGACGACATAATTATCTGCGACTGATATGTACATAAAAAAGATAATTCTCAAAAACTTCAAATCTTTTGGAAGCAAAGTGGAAATACCATTCTTTAAGGGATTTACTGTAATTAGTGGTCCGAATGGAAGTGGAAAGTCGAACATAATAGATTCAATAGTTTTTTGTCTTGGTCTTTCTTCGAGTAGAGCCCTCAGGGCTGAGAAGCTTACCGACCTCATACACACAGGTAAAAGTGAAGCTGAAGTTTCTATAACGTTTAGTGAAAACATTACTGTTACGAGGAGGATAAAGGTTACAGAAAAGGGCTACTACAGCTACTACTATTTAAATGGAAAACAATGCTCTCTAACAGACATCCAAGAATATCTCTCTAAGACGGGAATTCACGAAAACGCTTACAACGTAATAATGCAAGGCGATGTTACAAGGTTAGCGGAGATGACCCCTTATCAGAGAAGAAAGATTATAGACGACATAGCGGGAATCTCTGAATTTGACGAAAAAAAAGAGAGGGCGATGGAAGAGTTGGAGAAGGTAAGAGAAAACATAGAAAAAATAGAAGCTGTTTTAAGAGAAGTATCCTCAAGACTAAAACAACTTGAAAAAGATAGGGAAGAAGCTATAAAATATAAAAATCTTTTAGATGAAAAAAATTATTTTTCAAAAGTTATAGAGACGCACCATTATAGAATACTGCTGAGTAAGAAAGAAAAATTAAAAAAAGAAGTTGAAAAACTTGAATCTGATAGGGATCGGTTAATTGAAAAAGTAGCATCCTTTGGAGAGGAAATAGAAAAGTTAAGTAGAGAAGTCAAAGAGATATCTTCTGAGATAGCAAGAATAACTGGGAGTGCGTACGATTCAATAACTCAGAGGATAACTGAAATCGAATCAGAAATAAAAGGAATTGAGAAGCTTGAAGAAGAGTACAAACATAGAATAGAAAAACTTAGAGAAGAAATAACGGAAAAAAACTTGAAAATCGCCGAGTTAGAGAGAGAAAAAAGTGAGCTTTTAAAGAGTGTCGAACAGGCAGAAGTTGAAAGGGCGAGTTTGCAGAACTTAGCGGACGAACTATCAGTTAAGCTTGAAATTTTAAGGAGCAAAATGGAAGAATTAGACCTCAGAGAAAAAGAGATTAAAAATAGACTTTTTACTGAAAAAGATAAACTTGACAAATTAAAAGAAAAGAGAAGTGAACTTTTGAGAGAAAAAGACAGGTTGGTTAACAGGGCGAGGATGCTCGAACTCAATGCAGAAAGTCTAAGAGAAAAGATAAAATCAACGGAAATCAAAGAGATAGATGAAAAAATAGAAAAAATTTCTGAAGAAATAAATAGAGCGGAGATAGAAGCGGGAAGAATAGTAAAGAGGAAAAACGAATTAGATAAAGAGTATTTCTCGCTTAGAGACACTCTTTCTGACATCGAAGACAGAATAAAACACATAGAAGTCGAAATAGCAAAGGTAAGAGCCGAAATGAGTGTGATGGAATCCGGACTTTCGAGGGGAGTAGAGTTGGTTCTCGAAGCAAAGGAGAGAAGGGCTTTACCCGGAATATTTGGTACGGTAGCACAGCTGTGCGAAGTAGAGGAAAGATTTGCGTTAGCTCTCGAAACTGCTGCGGGAAATGCACTTCAGTACATAGTTGTGGAAAATGAGGACGATGCGGTCAGAGCGATAAATTACCTAAAGCAGATAAAAGGAGGTAGGGCAACTTTTCTACCTCTAAGCAGAATAAAGAAAAATTTTGGCAAGATCGAACTCGATAGTAGCATTCTTTCTTTTCCGGGAGTAGTTGACTACGCCGTAAACTTAGTAAAGTGCGATAGGAAATTTAAACCCGTTTTCAACTACGTTTTTAGAGAGACTCTCGTAGTTGACAGAATAGAAACTGCAAGAAGACTTATGGATAAATTCAAAGGAAGAATGGTAACTCTAGACGGAGATTTGGTTGAGAGAAGTGGAGTTATGAGCGGTGGTTACGCAGAAAAGAAAAGGATGTTTTTAATTTCAAAAGACTTAATTAAAAAAGAAAAAGAACTTTTAGAAGAGATTACCGTTCTAAAAAGTGAGAAGTCCAGAATTTCAGCTGAAGTAAAAAGAGTTGAAGACGAAATAAAGAAAGTTAGAAGAGAATTAGAAGAGATCTCTGGAAAAATAAAAGAAAGGAAGGAAGAACTTGACTCTTTAAAAAGCAGGAAAGCAAAAGAGCTGAAGGCTATTGAAACGCTAAAAGAAGAGATAGAAAAGATAGAAAAGGAAAAATTAGAAATTTCCAATAAAATAAAGGAGAAAGAATTAGAAATTTCTAAGATTGAAAAACTCGTAAAGGAAAAGGAAGACGAAGTAGAAACGTTGAGAAAGAAACTAAAAGGAAGTGAACTTGAAAGGCTTGAAGAGATGTACGAGAAGTTGAGAGAGGAGTTTTCTTCAGTTAAAGACAGGCTAAACAACGCTGAAAGTAGAGTTAAAAGCTTAGAAATGAGAATAAAACAAATTCAAGAGAGCGAGGAGGAGAAGAAGGGAGAAGTCGAAAAAATAGAAGAAGAAGTAAAAGAGCTAATGGAAAAAATAGAGGCTGGTAAAAATAGAATTTCACAGCTAAAAGAAGAAGAAGAGAAATTAAAAAGGAAAGAAGAAAGAATAGGAAAGCAAGTAACAGAGTTAAGAAGGAAAAGGGACGAAATGTTCGAAAAGCTGAAGATGTTAGAAAGCGGTAGAGATAGATGCAAGTATTCGCTAACTGCAATAGAAGAAAGAATAAGGGCTAGGAAAGACGCAATATCGAACGTAAATGTGGAAATAGATAGAGTTGACACTTCAAGAATATTGGAAGGAGAAATACCGCCAATGGAAGAAGCCATAAAAAAAGTAGAGGAGATAGAAAAAATTTTGAAAGAGTTTGGAGAAGTCAACATGAAAGCAATACAGGAATACGAGGAAGTAAAACGCAGGAGAGACGAATTGCTTGGAAAGAAGTTAAGCTTAGAGGAAGAGAGAACAGAGATAATGAAAAGAATAGAGAAATACGAAAAAATGAAAAAAGAAGCTTTTTTCGAGACTTTCAACGCTATAAGAGAAAATTTCTCGAAAGTTATAGAAATATTAACTGACGGAAAAGGAGAATTGTACTTAGAAGGAGAAGATCCGTTCAGTAGTGGGTTAAACATAAAAGTAAAACCTTACGGTAAACCTGTTCAGAGAATAGAGTCGCTTAGTGGTGGTGAAAAAAGTTTAATTGCTTTAGCTTTAATATTTGCCATTCAAATGTACAGACCGGCTCCTTTCTACGCCTTTGACGAAATAGACATGTTTCTCGACGGAGCTAACGTG
The DNA here is from genome assembly GCA_026985525.1 of Archaeoglobaceae archaeon. GTDB lineage: Archaea > Halobacteriota > Archaeoglobi > Archaeoglobales > Archaeoglobaceae > WAPX01. The sequence continues at coordinate 2,685 of JALSQI010000051.1, read as the reverse complement.
AGCAGAGTTGCCAAGCTAATAAAAGAGAGGTCGAAAGATGCACAATTCATAGTCGTTTCTCTCAGAAAGCCAACTCTCGAAATGGCGGATGCCATAGTTGGGGTTACTATGGGTAAGAACGGTTCCAAGGTAACTGGAATAAGGCTCAAAAAAGAAGTCGTGGAAGTTGAACAACCATGATGGAATTACAAGATCCAGTAAAGATGTTAGTGGACATGGCGAGGAGAGGAGAAATAGACCCGTGGAACGTTGACGTAGTAGAAGTTGCCGACAAATTTTTGCAAGAACTCGAAAGGGCTAAAAAGTTAGACCTCAGAGTTTCCGGCAGAGTTTTGCTTTACGCTGCAATACTCGTGAGAATGAAAGCAGATATATTAGCTGAGGAAGCTGTTTTAGAAAATGACGAAAATGAGAATGAAGATAACTGTGAAAATTATGAAAATTACATAATAGAAGATTACCCGCCTGAGATAGACTTTTTTGATGGCGTGTGCAATAATTGCGAAAGTACGTGTGAAATTTACGATATCGATATAGATTTAGATATAGATTTACAGGAATTCAAAAGTGACGAAGTAATATCTTATCTATTGAGCCCACGTAGAAAAGTCAGGAGGTTTACGACTCTAAAAGACTTGTTAGCTGAATTAAAGAAAGCTGAAAAAGGAAAGAAGAAAAAAGAAAAGGTGAGGAAAGGAGATGAAGTTAAAAGAGTGATCGAAATACCCCACGAAGAGGATATGGAAGACACGATAGAAAGAGTCGAAAGAGAACTAATTAAGCTTTTTGAAGTTAAAGGAATCGTAATGTTTTCAGAGCTCGTGATGAACAAAAGGAAAAGCGAAATGCTTTCTTACTTCGTGTCTCTGCTATACTTATCTTTTAGAAAAAAGATAGAAATAGAACAGGAAAGAATTTACGAGGACGATATAGTAATTCTCCCTGTGGAGGGGAGCAATGGAAGAAAAGAAGTTAGTTAGAATTGTAGAAGCAATACTTTTCACGTCACCAGAACCTATTTCCATAGCAAAAATAGCCAGAACTGCGGGAGCAGGAATTAAAGAGGTTAGAGAAGCTTTAAAAGAGTTGCAAAAGGAGTACGTAGGGAAAGAGACTTCCTTAGAAGTGATAGAAATCGGGGAAAAATACTCTATGAGAGTTAAGCCCGAATACCACGAGTATGTGGAGAAATTCAGGGAATTAGACATGGAGAGAGGAGTGTTAAGAACCTTAGCAGTAATAGCAGTAAAACAACCTATAAGACTTTCAACTCTTGCAAAGATTAGAGGAAACAGGTGTTACGAGCACGTGAAAAAGCTGGAAAGTTTGGGATTCATAAAAACAGAAAAAGTCGGGAAAACAAGAGTTATAACTACGACTAAGAAGTTTGCAGAGTACTTTGGATTGAAAGTAGTTAGCCCGGAATCTGTAAAAGAGTTACTGAGTAGAGCGGGAGAATCACTGGAAAAGTATATACGTGATAAAACGTGATAATTCACGATGTCCGACTTAGACGTTATTGCGGAATGCATTAAGTGGATATGCAGTAGAGTTGAAAACTATACGAGCGAAGAAGAAGTAGAGAGATTAGTTGAAAGATTTGCTTTAAGAAGAAAAATAAATATAAAAAATTTTAAGACCACTATAAAAAAAGCTATTTTCGAAGAACCGATAACTCTTTCATGCTTTTTTCCGGAAAAATTAGAAAAAATGGGAATTACTCTTTACAGCTCTCATGGAGTAAGAGACAATAAAAGTATGAAGATTGCGTTAAACAGAGCTAATAGAGCTAGGAGAATTTTAGACAGCTATTCTATCGCAAAGAAAATTCTATCCAAATTCTTCGAAGTTGAATGCATAGAGGACGAACCATACTTCTTGTTCAATAGGAAGTATAGGTATAAAGTATTTATTTCAACCGTAGATGAACTGGAAGAGGATTTAGAATATCACCTGATAAACTCTAAGAAAGACTTCTACGTCGTTATTTTGTTAACCGAAAGCACACCCCTCCCATTCATAAAATTCTTCAAAAATTACTCCGAAAAAGTTAGGGGAAATTTCATGGTGTGGGTAATGGACGTTGATAGAGAAGTTGTAGATCCCTTCATAGGATACCCTCCAGAAGAGGAGTTAATAAAGAAATTTAGAAATCCAAAGTTAGCGACGAGAATAGCTTCTCTCTGGAGAGTTAAAGTTAAAGAGCTTGACTAAGGAGTTTGACTAATCTACTATGCTTTCTAATTCTTTCGGTGCAGAAGCGAACTCTCTCAAATACTCGTACTCAACTACGTGCAGAGTTTTAGCTATAACAACTAAGGAGTGTAAGCCGGGGAAGTTGAAGTCTCTTAACCTATCAAGCTTATCACACTTCATGTAATTCTTCCCTCCAGCATCAGCTAAGGCTACTGCAAACCAATTTTCCATTCCAGCCTTAAAAAGACAGTCTATAGCCTTAGGCACTCTCATCGGTTCAGGATGTAGGTCGAGCAAGAGAAGTGTATGGGCGTTAATTTTCCAATTCTGCTCTACGACGTCAACTGGATACCTCGAAATCATATAGCTAACGGTAGCAGTTCTACCAAACCTGTAAAACTGCAATCCAGTAATGCATACAGCAGATGCTATGCTCGAAGCGTGAATAATCCTTACATTTACTCCAGCTTTTTTTGCTTCCAAGATTAA
>JALSQI010000050.1 GCA_026985525.1 Archaeoglobaceae archaeon | reverse complement strand
GTTGAAATCAGACCAAAATGGAACGAAAGCTAACGTTAACGACCTATTCAACAAGTTGAAATCAGAACCAAAAAGCGATATTAGGTTATTATACTCAAAACAAAAGAAAAAGTATAACTGGCGTAAATTCAAATTTCCTGCATGGAGTTGAAAGAGTGTCTTAGGCTTATATACGAGAGAGTATCTATTAGAAAATATAAATCAGATCCCATTCCAGACGAATTGATACTTGAACTGCTCAAAGCCGGAAATGCTGCACCTTCAGCTGGAAATTTACAGGCAAGAGATTTCGTAGTTGTTAAAAATCCAGAAACGAAAAAAAAGATAGCTAAAGCGGCTCTTGAGCAGATGTTCATAGCTTCAGCTCCTGTAGTTATCGTAGTGTGTGCTAACTATCCAAGGAGTATGAGAATTTATGGAGAAAGAGGTAAACTTTACGCTGAACAGGATGCCACTGCGGCTGTGGAAAACATTCTTTTAGCTGCTCACGCTTTGGGACTTGGAGCGGTGTGGGTTGGAGCTTTTTACGAAAATGCAGTTTCAAAAATTCTTGACTTGCCAGAATTCGTTAGACCCATATCAATAATACCCGTTGGATGGCCAGACGAAAAACCTGCAAAGAGGAGTAGATACCCCGTAGAAGAACTTACCCATTGGGAGAGGTGGTGATGTTCGACGCAATAACGCTAATAACTGATTTCGGCAGTTTTTATCCGGGAGTTGTCAAATGCGTAATTCATTCTACTCTCAAGTGTTTGAACCATAAAGCTGAGGTGATAGACGTATGCCACGACGTTGAGCCTTTTAACGTCTTTCACGGAGCATTTCTTCTCTACAATTACTACAATTACATAAACGCAGTCCACTGTGCAATAGTTGATCCAACTGTAGGGGGAGAGAGAAAAGCAATAGCTGTCGTATGCGAAAAATGTGCTTTTGTAGGACCCGATAACGGAATACTGTATCCTGCGGCGAAAGAAGCAGGAATAAGAAAAATCTATGAAATCAGAGGAGCTTTCGAATTCCTAAGCACTTGCGTTGGCAAGAAACTTAAGTTATCGACGACGTTTCATGGTAGAGATGTGTTTGCTCCAGCCGCTTCGATTGTAGCAGCTGGAAAAATCGAAGAGTTTGGAGAAGAATTAAAAGAAATGAAGAAACTTGATCTCTTCGACTTTAAAGTTGACGATGAATTAGTGGAGTGCAGAATTGTATTCAACGATAGGTTCGGTAATGCAGTAACGAATGTCAAATCTGACTTGCTTGAAGGTGTTACCGGTGTGGAGGCTAAGGGCATATACTTTCCTCTCATAAAGAGAATACCGGATGTAGAGGTAGGAGAGACTTTTGCAATAGTTGGAAGTTTTTCTACCTTAGAGTTATGCGTTAGAGAAGGTAGTGCCAAGGAGTTGGGATTTAAAACTGGAAAAATAAAAATAAGATTGGTGAAGTAAAATTGCATGATGGACGTTAATATGGTGGATGTTAGTAGGAATGGAAATAGGAAAGACCCAATAGATAAAGCCCTTGCAACCCTAATAGTTGCTGTGAACAAGCACTTGCCAAGAAATAGCAGACCACTTGCAGAAATGCTAAAAGAAGAGTACCCAGTAATAAAAGCGAGAGACGGTAACGAATACCTCATAGAGAAAAAAGAGCTGGAATTCATAGCATCGCACTTAAGCGAAGAAGAAATCGAGAGTTTTCCTGTACCGATAATACTCGAAATGTGTGACGTGGGAGGTAAAACATTAGTTTACGTTAGAGATAAAAGGCATGCCGAGTTTTTAAAGAGGGCTTTTGGTTTTGATAGGTTTGTTGACGACGTTTTAGTTATAGAACTATACGAAATGGGAAAAATAAGAAGAAAGTTAAAAACAGCCTCACAAGTTATGTTCAGCACTCTTGACGTCTAAGCACTCTAAAACTCCATCGTGTCCGGTTATTATCTTTTTACCCAGCCTGAGTATTCTGTTAACACTACCCCTCGCAGATATATCGTCAACGCACTTCTTAAATTCAAAACTCTTGTACGGTATCGCATCTCCAACTATCACGTAATCTTCGTGAATCAAGGAAATGCTCCCCCAGGTGTGACCCGGCGTGTTTATTATCCTTATCTCATCATCCACTAACTCTTTTACGTCCTTAAACGCCAAAACTTCGTCGTACATAAGACAACCTTTAAACTTCTTAACAAATTCGTGAGGTGAGGCAAATACTTCTGCTTTTTTGAATAAATCGTTGTTTCCAATATGCCTCGGATGTATGTGCGTATTAACCACGACATCTACATCTTCAACGCCCAGACCCACTTTTTCCAGACCCATAATTATCTCATCTCTAACCTCAGGTGTTGACGTATCCACTACAATTGTGTGTTCAGCCGTAATTAGAAGCGTCGCTGAAGAGCCTTTTTCACTTCCAGCGTATAGTAGTTCAAGCATAAAATAATAAAAAACATTAAACTAAATAAATTTTGTGTGTAAAATATAATAAATTTTAAGAATGATTAATTATGCTTGCGTCAGTAATACAGATTTTAACTTTACTTCCCCTCTTCAATCCCATTCTCAAGACTTTCGACTTTACAGTTTCTGCTATTAATTCAACGCCCTCAACGTCTAAGACAACTCTTGAGGTAGAGAGAGTAAGAGGATATATGTCAACCACTTTTGCATCAAAAACGTTGTAGTTAACGAACTTGCAGTTTTTGCTTGAAATTATCATTACGTCTTCGGGTCTTATACCTACTTTAACTTTTTTTGTGCTATTTCCATTTGTTTTGATCACATTTTTATTTATTTGTAGTTCTATTCCACAATCCACTTTATTGCCACAAACGTATCCGTCAAGCAAATTTTTCATTCCGACAAACTTAGCTACAAACTCGTTTTTTGGATGTTTCAATATATTTTCCACAGTATCGCATTGCTCAATCTTGCCTTTTCTAATTATTGCTATTCTATTGGCTAAGGTTATTGCCTCTACGAAGTCATGGGTCACATGAATAAAAGTTGTATTCGTTTCTTCGTGCAATTTCTTTAGTTCGACCATAAGCGATTCATGGGTAAGTCTATCAAGTGAATTGAGTGGTTCGTCCAACAGAACAACTTCTGGATTTACCGCTAAGGCTCTCGCTATTGCAACTCTCTGCTTTTCTCCCATACTGAGTGTTTCGGGCATTCTGTCAAGCAAGTGTTCAATTTCGAGCATTTTTGCAAGTTCTTTAACTTTCTCTTTTTTGTTCCCCTTAATACCATACGCTATATTTGAGTAAACGCTCATGTGAGGAAACAAATATCCCTGACAAACTGCAATTTTTCTCTCGTTTATGTTTTTGTCAGTAATGTCCTCTTTATTTAGCATTATTTTACCAGAATCTGGTTTCCTAAACCCTGAAATTATTTCGAGCAGTGTAGTTTTTCCAGCTCCACTTAACCCCAAGAATACAAAGTACTCTCCCCGTTCTATCTTAAGGTAGTCTATAGATAATTCGAAGTTTTCCAACTTTTTCTTAACTCCAACGATTTCCAACACCGCCACTCACCACGAACTTTATTGAAGCTATAGTTAAAACAGCTATTGCGAGCATGACAAACGCAATTGATAAAGCAAGATCTATATTTCCAACAGATATGTTTAAGTAAACTGCTATCGGCAACGTTTCCGTTCTCATCCTCGTAGCTCCTGCGAGCATAAGAGTGGCACCAAACTCCCCCATACACCTCGCCCACGCAAGTATGGCTCCAGCCAGAATACCCTTTCTTGCCATGGGTAAAACTACTTTGAAAAAAGCCTCTGTTTTAGAAGAACCAAGACTCATAGCTATTAGCTCGTATTTTGGATCTATACTTTCAAACACTGCTCTAACAGTTCTTATAACAAAGGGAGTGGCTATAAAGAACTGAGCTACAACTATTCCCGTAGGTGTAAAAACGACTTGAATGAATTTTGATATAATCTTTCCAATTGGAGTATCACCAAAGAAAAGTAGCAAGCCAAGACCGCTTATCAGTGGGGGTAAAACTACTGGCAAGTCAACTAAACTATCTATCAGCTCCTTCAATAAAAATTCACTTCTGGCGAGTGTGTATGCTGAGGGGACTCCTACAACTAAAGCCATTGCAGTTGCTATTAAAGCAGACTTCAGGCTTAACATGACTGCGAATCTAACCTCGTTAGAGTTGATTGCCTTTAACATTACTTCTGGAGTTAAGTTGCAAGCTATAGACAGTATAACTGATAGAACCATTAAAACAAAGAAAATTAAAAAGATTCGTCTCATATTACCGTAAATCCATATTCTTCGAATACCTTCTTCCCCTTAGTAAGCGTAAAGTTGTAGAATTCGTTTGCAAGCTTTCTATCCTTAGAAAACTTTAGCACCGCTATTGGAACAGTTTTTATTACATTGTAACTTTCGTTTATTGGAATTATCTCCAACTTGTCCTTGTTTTCCATCGCATCCGCTTTCCAGACTATTGCCGCATCTACTTGCTTTTCTAAAACGTACAGTAAAACCTGCTTTACAGTTGCGCCCTTTACGACGACGTTCTTTAAAATCTTCTCCTTTATTCCTGGATCGTACTTGTCTGCCTTGTCCAGTATTTTATTTACAGCTATACCTATAGCTATGTTTCTATCACCTATCGCCAACCTAATTCCCGGTTTTGCCAAATCCTTTAGCGATTCTATGTGTTTAGGATTTCCCTTTTGAACGACTATTACCGGAATGTGCTTTGTTAGATTTTTGTACTTGACTATTTCTCCCTTTTCCATAAGCTTTTTGACGAATATGTAATCTCCTGGGACGAATATGTCTCCACTCTTTGTAGCTTCGATTTTAGCTAATAAGTATCCAGATCCAGCGTAGTCGCAGATAACCTTAACTCCGTACATATCTTCAAACATTTTTGCGATTTTATCCATAGGTTTTCTCATTCCAGCTCCACTGTAAACGTGGAGAGTCTTAGTTGTGCTGTTCTGTGAATAACTGTTCTGCGAGCAACCGAGCAACAAAAAAGACAATACAACTAATAACAACAGCTTCTTCATAATTCTCCAACTCCCAAACATATCTTTCTAAAAACGTCTTCAGTTATTACATACCCTCTTTCTCTAATTTCCTTTACAATTTTCAATATTTCTTTTGGATCTAAGTTCTTGTAATTCTCCTTTCTCATTACGTATTCAACACTCTTCCTACCTGAGTGCTTGCCTAAGACTATCTTTCTGTTCTGACCAACCAGTTCTGGAGGATATGGTTCGTAAGTTAAAGGATTCTCCAGCACTCCGGCTACGTGAATACCACTCTCGTGCGCGAACGCATTTTCTCCAACAACTGGTGATAGAGGGTGAACTTTTATTCCTGAATACTTTTCTAACAATCTTGACAATTCACACATTTTTTCTAACTTTATCCCAGTATTATACTTATACAGTAATTCGAGTGCAGTAGCTACTTCTTGCAAACATGCATTTCCAGCTCTCTCACCAATACCGTTAACAGTAACAGAAATTCTGTCAGCTCCACACATCACCGCTTTTACACTGTTAGCAGTAGCCAAGCCAAAGTCGTTGTGGAAATGGCAAAGCACCTCGCCTATGGACTTCAAAGCCGTTACATAGCACTCTACCATTTCAGGAGTTGCTATACCGACAGTATCTGAAAAGTGTATTCTATCTGCATATTCTACTGCAAACGAGTATATATTCATTAACTTGTTGAGTGGAATTCTTGTAGCATCTTCTGTCGTGAAAGAGACGAATACGTGTTCGCTTGCGTATTCTAAAGCATCTATAGCCTCCCTAAAAACGCTTTCAAAACTCCTTTTCATCTTATATTTTAAGTGCAACTCGCTCAAAGATGTAGCAACTACCACACCATCTACATCACACTTCAAAGCAACGTCGATGTCTTCGATTTTAGCTCTACAAAAAGCGAACACTTTGGCGTTTAATGATTGTTTTGCAATGTTTCTGACCGCTTCAAATTCTCTTTCAGACACTACTGGAAATCCAGCTTCTATCTCGTGAATACCAACTTCGTCCAGAGCAATTGCTATCTCAAGTTTCTGTTTGGGTGTAAAGCAAACTCCGGGCGTTTGTTCTCCATCTCTTAGTGTTGTGTCGTAAAACACCATAGTCCAAAAATCGAACAACTGCATAAAAATATATTTACGAAAAAATTAAGGTTATGATTAAGTTTTCATAATTCTTAGTAAGTTTTTATCCAAAGTGCTTGCCCGCCAATAAATTTGCGATTTCCTCTGCCATTCTCAGCACGCCAGAGTAACCAATCATAGGCTTTCTGTGATAGCCAAATCTGTCGCAAATCGGAAAGCCAACCCTTAAAAGAGGTATTTTTTCTTTCTCCGCTATATATCTGCCTCTATAATCGCCTATTAGCACATCTACTGGATTGTCCTTTAAAAACTTGTGAAGTGTGTATAAATCGGAGTTTTCAAAAACTGCAATTTTAACTTTGTTTTTCTCAGCTATGTACTTCATCTCCTCAACAAATCTAACACTCTTTACGGCTGTTAGAACGGCTTTAACTTTCATGCCCATCTCCAAAGCGAAATCTGTTAGAGCTATTACTTTTTCCACATCCCCAAAAATAGCTACTTTCTTTCTCCTCAAAACGTGACTTACGTCAATTAAGCCATCGAGAGCATACATTCTACTTTCCACAACTCTATCTGAAATCTCATTTCCTGTAATTCTTGAAACTTCGAGTAGAAATTTGTCAGTGTTTTCTATTCCTATTGGAAATTTCAAGTTTCTATGCATTACCCCAAAGCTTTCGAGAAATTTTCCACTGCTAATACCCTCCCCAAAAGTAAAAGTTGCTTTTGCGTTTATAGATTCCAGTACCCTTGTTATAGTCGTTTCACTCTTTCTCTTTTTCATAATAGGCATGTCGAGTGAAGTTATGTCCGTTAACATGATGTATTCTGTGTTCATGTGGGAAAGCAATCTCTTGAGTTCTCTGACGTCTCCCGGATTGACAAAGCCTGTTACGACATTAATTTTTTCTTCTTTTTCGAACTCGTAATCTCTTAAATTAGAATTTTTTATCAAAAACTTTAGCACTTCAAGTACTGTGTTTTCAAATCCGTTAACGTGAGTTCCAGCATACGAGGGTGTTCTTACAACTATGCAATCCCTAACCACTCCAACATTATCTCCTATGGTTTCCGTTAAACACGTAGTTGCAACTACTATTAAGTCTGGATTTATTCTATTCCTTACGTTTTCTATCGCCTCCAAAAGTCTTTTTTCTCCTCCAGCAGCTATTAACTTTTCATTAAGGGCGGTAGTGGCTACTTCTATTGGCTCTTTAAAGTGCCTCGACATAAGGTGTTTCACAAAGTTTGCACATCCTTGAGAGCCGTGAATAAGTGGAATTGCTCTATCTATTCCAAGTGTAGCTAAAGCGACACCTGCAATCTGACACATCTTGGGTGGATTAACTTTTAGAGGGGAGTTTTCACTATAAACTGAAATCATAACGCGTAAGCCTCCAAATCTTTTGATCAAATATTCCAACTACATCTTTTGCAAAATTTAAAAAACCTTCAAAACCAGCGTATCCCGTATTTTGACCTCTTCCGTTAAAGAAAGGTACTGCCATTTTATGTGCTATGTGCCTAACTTTGTCGTCTGAAACTATAAGATCTGGAGATAGCTTTGCTATCAATTCTTCAAGCTCGTCACTGCTAATGTTGTCAACAACCAATCCATCAAAGTCTGACAGTTCAATTCCAAAATGCGTAGCTATTCCAGCAACTTTCATTCCAAGTTCTTCAAACGGTTTTATCCAGTAAACAGCTCTCTGAGCTCCATGACAGATAAAAACTCTCTTTCCTTCTAATTTTTCTCTGTACTTGTCTGTTACCATTTTTATCCAGCTCGCATCCTCCACAACTCTTTCTACATTCGCATCTAAGTATTCAGAAATTCTGTAGAGTGAATTGCAACAATTCTCGAATCCAAAAAAGTTTACCTCCAAGTACGGAATTCCAAAGCTTTCTTCCATTAATTCTGCCAGAAAAGCCGAACTTTTACTGCACATAACTAAGTTGAGTTCAGCATTAACCATGTTTCTTATCTTTTCTATCGTAGCGTTGGCGGTAAAAGTACATAGAACTCTTATACCAACTTCATTTAGTAACTTTTCAAGAATCTTTGAATCCTTTTTATTAAAATCTCCAATTAAGTTGACGCTATTGGGTATCGGTTTACGATTTTCATTATTGATGAATCTAAATATTGAAGTACAAGCTATTTTATGTCCAAAGTTTTGACTTCTTCCTCTAAAACCAGCACATTGAAAGGCTATTACAGGTACATTTGTCAGCTCATACGCTTTTTTTGCTATAGCTTGTATATCATCACCAATTATTCCTGTACTGCAAGTTTCGTAAACGAAGACTGCGTCGGGGTTAAACTCATCTATTGCTTTCAAAATAGCTTTTAAAAGCTTTTCCTCTCCACCAAACACTATGTCCATTTCGTCCATGTCCGTTGTAAAGCAGTAACCCCTTGCATCCATTCTGTAATCCCACGAATAGTAAGCACAACCTATTGGAGAATGAACTAAGTGAACAACATTGTTAATCTGACCACAAACTACAACTCTGCATCCAAGAAAGGAGCAGCCCCTTTCCGTAAAATCTCCTGCCCTTGTTTCAATACACCTTTCCAGGGACTCCATAAGCATCAGCTCTGCAGAGCTTGCAGTTATGAAACTGCCTTATATAGCGGGAAGCGACCCTTCTTGCTAATTCCACTTCCCTTCTTTCAGGTGCTCTAATATTCGAAAACTTACCTCTGGGTATTAACGGCATTATGTTCATTACGTAAGCATAATTCGAAATCGCCTTAGCTATATCAACGATTTCGCTATCGTTGATGCCCGGTATATAAACAGTATTTACTTTTATAAGTAAACCAGCTTTTGAAGCTTCAATTATTCCCCTCATCTGCCTTTCAACTACGACTTCTCCCGCCTCAATTCCCGTGTACGCCTTTCCGTAGTTTACCCAAGAATATATCTTAGATGCCGTTTCGGGATTTACTGCATTTACAGTTACAGTTACGTGTGTGACTTCGCAATCGAGCAACCTATCGAGTCTATCTTCGAGCAAAATTCCATTTGTTGCAATACACTTGTAAAGTCTTGGATACTTTTCCTTAACTGCATTCAGAGTTTCAAACGTTTCTTCGTTAAAAAGCGGTTCTCCTGGCCCAGCAATTCCCAGAGTTGTTGTTTCTTCAGGCAAAATGCTCAAAATTCTATCTATGTAACTAAGAATCTCTGAAGGGGAAAGAATTCTTTCGCAAGTTCCCGGACTATTCTCTTCCTTGCCAAACTTTCTAACGCAGTAGTTACACTGCATGTTGCACTTCTTGGCTACTGGAAGATGTATCCTCGAGTACTTGAAGTGAGCCCAATCACTGTAGCACGGATGTTTCAACAAACTGTTCATGTGCGTGCTTATGTTTCCAGAATAAAACTTTATTTACGAAATAAATTTACTTTTTTCTTAATATTTTATAGTCTTTAATAGTTTTTACCATTTTTTCTTAACGTTTCGTAAATTTTAATAGATTGTTTACTCGAAATTATCGTTTGCGACTGAACAGAAACAGCAAAGATAGAATACCAATTTCAAACAAGCCTTGAACTAATGTGATTACCCCAATTACAAAGAATGCTATAATCGTCACTAGTAATACTGGAAAAAGTAAGCCAAAGATAGAAAAAGATGGAAGTTTGACGTGAAGTAAGATGTAAAACGCTATTGATGAAAACAAAATAAACATAATCCCTACAAATACGTGAGCTAAAGCGTTAGAAGCAGTTAGTTCTTCCTGATCTGAATCGTCTGAATCATCCAAATACTCCTTAGCTACTAATAACTTGAATCGATCAGGCATCAAATAATTTTAATTTTGATACTTTAAAAATTTTAATGCGGGGGGTGGGATTTGAACCCACGGACCCCTACGGGAGGAGATCTTGAGTCTCCCGCCTTTGGCCTGGCTCGGCAACCCCCGCTTCAGTAACTAATGTGGATATTCAGTTTATAAAATACTCGG
>JALSQI010000049.1 GCA_026985525.1 Archaeoglobaceae archaeon | reverse complement strand
TCAATTCTCCTTCTCTATCGTAGTCCGTAGCAATAGTAACTCTATCCACGTCTTTTGCTATCTCCTTTAAAAGCCTAACAATTCCTCTTTCCTTAACTTTTTTAATTAATTTAGCTTTAATCAGATCTCTTACCTCAACGCTTTTCCAGTTTCTAAATTCACCCGGAAAATCTAACTCCACAATATGACCTTTCAAACCAACGATGTACGTATTTCCACTCTGGTAGTAAGTTATTCCGTACTTCTTTTTAGCTTCAACTTTTTTGAACAGAATTGAAGCTATTCTCTTAGCCGTGTTGTGCTTCTCAGTTATTATCAACCAACCCATCACTCGTGAATTTTCGCATTACATTTAAAGCGTTTCGATAGCTGTGCAAGTGGTGAAAAAATGCTAATAGCAATTGAAGGAATAGATGGAGCGGGAAAAACTACTTTGGCAAAAAAGTTAAAGAAATGGTTCGAAGACAGAGGTATAAAAGCTACGATTGTAAAAGAGCCGGGAGAGAGTGAATGGGGTAAAATTGTTAGGGAAAGAAACTTCAGTGCAGAAGAAGAGTTGGAACTATTTTTAAAGGATAGAGAAGTAAACGTAAAAGAAAAGATTTTACCTGAAATAAGTAAAGGAAATGTGGTTATAATGGACAGGTATTACTACTCGAACATCGCATATCAGGGTGCAAAAGGACTAAGTATTGAAGAAATAAAAGTCAAAAATGAAAGAATCGCACCAAAACCCGACATAGTTTTGCTACTCGATTGCAGTCCAGAAAAGTGTGTCGAAAGGGTAAAAAAGAGGGGAAAAGCGAGCAGGTTTGAAAAACTCGACTACCTCAAAAAGGTAAGGGAGTTATTTCTGAAAATAGCTTCCACCGATAAAAGAGTTAGAATTATAAACGCAGAAAAAAGTGAAAAAGAAGTTTTTGAGAGTGCAATTAAAATTATAGAGGAGTTTTTGAGCAAACGGGACAGTTCTCTCTCTTAGCAATCTTTATCTTTACGAGCTCGTAGTTTTTGAAGTCCATTCTAAGCAAGTCTTTTAAAGGTTTAAACCCGCACAGCAATTTTATCGTTTCCAACGCTTGCATGCTACCAACTATTCCAGCAACTGGCGGAATTACAGGACTTTCCTCAGCTTCAATTGGAGGATATATACAAGCGTAGCAAGGAGATTCGTCTCTAAAATCGAAAACTGCTAATTCTCCTTCAAATCCTGAAATTGCAGCGTGAATTAAAGGCGTTTTCGTCTTAAAACACACTTCGTTTATTTTATGCCTAAGCAATATCGAATCGACACATGAAACGACAGCATCGTATTCGGAAATCTTTTTTACAGGAATTTCTTCAAACTCTCCAAAGACTTCAACTACTACATCTGAATTTAAAGTTTCAACGAATAACTTGGCAGATAGAGCTTTATTCATTCCAACTCTGTTAGCGTGAACGAACTGTCTATCTAAGTTGTGCAATTCAACTAAATCTCCATCTGAAATACCAATTCTCCCAACACCAGAACCAGATAAGTAAGCTAAAACGGCGCTACCGAGACCACCAGCCCCAACGACTAAAACTGAAGAATTTAATAGTTTTTTCTGATTTTCAGCACCTATTAATTTTATCAATCTATCGTACCTGTGCATTAATTTGCTTAAGAGGGGGTGCCGTTAAAAAACGCTATGGCGGTGACGGCGGGAAGGCTGTTACCAATGCGATGGCACCCCCAAAGGCAGTATGATATTTAAAGTAGATAAAAGTTGCGGTTTCCATAACGAAATATTTAAAAATATAATTTTTTCTACATAATACATTTAATATACAATCAACATACAGTTAAAACGCGTGTAGTTCTAAGACAATAACTCATAATATATTTTTAAGATATTTTTAGGCTAAGATATTTTTAGGATCGCACTAAACAATAGAGAAAAGCTAAATAATAATTCAGAAAAATACAATCATGGATAGCGACATCTCGGAAGCAATAAAAGCTGGAAAAGTATCAATTGTAGCAAATGTTATTTTAACAATAGTTAAAGGAATTGCAGGAATTGCTGCTAATAGTACTGCATTAATTGCAGACTCTCTACACTCCATGGTCGATATTCTTAGCTCTGCAGCTGTTTGGATCGGAATAAAAATTGCAGAAACCCCTCCAGATAAAGAACACCCGTACGGACATTTTAAAGCTGAAAGCTTAGCTGAATTAGCAGTTGGAATAGCAATTATTTTTACAGCCATTTTGATAATGTACGATGCTGTAAACGAGCTTATATCTGGTAGATCTCCTGAATTCGAAATTTACGCTCTCGCAGCAGCAGTTTTTTCGGCTGTGGTAAACGAGGCACTCGCAAGGTATAAAATAAGTGTCGGAGTAAGAACTAAATCGAGTTCTCTAATAGCTGAAGGAAAACACTCGAGAACTGATGTAATCGCAAGCGTAGCGGTAGTACTTGGTTTTTTACTCGTCTATATTGGCTATTGGTGGGCAGATGCAGTTGTTGCAATGGGCATAGCAGTTTTAATATTGGAGATAGGAGGCGAAATATTAAAAAATGCGATAGACGTTTTGATGGATAGGCTCGATCCCGAATTCGCTTTTAAAGTAACGAGTTACGTTGAAGGTATAAGGGGCGTCGAATCCGTAAACTTCGTGGGAGTTAGAGGAACGTGGAGACATAAAATAGTAGAAGTTCACTTCACAGTAAGCCCTGGATCGAGTGCTGAAGATATAGAAGCAATAATAAAAAGAATAGAGGACATAAAAAAAGAAATCCCTGAAATAAAAGAGATAATACCGGTTGTAAGGGTTAGCAAAAAAATTTCGAAAGTCGCAATTCCAGTTGACGAGAATGGAAATTACACTGGAGATTTAAACGCACCTTTCTTCGAGATACGTGATCTAAAAAAAGGAACTAAGATGAAAATAGTAAACGAATATAGAGAAGCTGAAAGAAGGAAAGGTTATTTGATAGCTGAAATGCTGAAAAACGTAGGAGTTGATTGTATAGTTCTCAGCAAGGTAGGAGAAGGGGCAAAAAGTCATTTCAAAAACGCAGGTATTACTGTTAAGTTGAGTGAAGAAAAAGACATAGAAAAAATAATCAAATCCTTAGATTTATCGTAACTCTACGGAATTCACTTTTTCTTGAAAATCTTTTAAAAACTCTCCTATTAGCTGAGATGCCAGTTTTTTGCAATTTCCGCAAAGCATTTCACCTTCTACGCATTTCCTCCTTATTTCTTCTAAATCCTCATCTCTCTCAATCAAGTGTATTGCAAACAGCTCGAAAACTGCACATCTTTCTGGCTCGCCACCAAGTCTTCTCTGCTCTTCTGCACTTCCTCTCCCACCCGTTATTGCTCTTTTAACTTTTTTCTCTGCAACGCTTGGTTCGTCAAAAAGAGATATGTAGCTTTCAGGCTTACTACTCGACATCTTACCGCCAGTCAAACCCGTTATGAACTTGTGGTACGTAGAAGAAGGAGGTATAAACGCAAAACCACCTATTTCAACTTCGAATTTTCTAATAAACTCTTCAATATCCCTTCTTTCACCAAAAACGTCGATGTGTTCAGCATAACTTCTGTACTCAAAACTCAACTCCTTTTCCAACATTCTAAGGTATTCACTTCCTCTCCTGCTCCTAACTCTAACTCCACTGTCTATCTCCTCAAATGCAAAAATGCTGACTCTCGACGCAAGGTCTCTCGTCAGCCTTATGTGAGGGTCCTGATCAGCTCCAACTGGAACTACTACGGGTTTTGGATCTTTAAGCTGAGGGTGAAGTATGTCTGCAGCTTGAACGGAAGTAACGAACATCTTTGCGAGTGGCGTTTCTGGAGTAAATCCGTATATGGCTTTTAATTCGCTCCAGTTAACTTCTGCAGATAGCTCAAAAGCTAAATCTTTAAGCTTGCCGAATTCACTTTGATAGTACAAAAAAGCTCTATCTGGATTTAAACCAAGTGCTATCAAGCTCTTTAAGTAAAGTTTTCCTATTTCTTTGAGTTTTTCCCAACTGAGACCTCTAACTACATGAGCCTCCATATCCGCAAGTGCTACGTGAGCAAATCCTCCAGCTTTTTGATGCCATATTATCTCGTCCATAGTCATCTTATGGCCTAAGTGTGGTAAGCCGGAAGGCATAAAACCCGACATGACTGCCCATTTCTTACCGTTCATTGCTTCCAAGATTCTATCGTAATCCCTATGCCCAAAAATTATTCCTCTCCTCATTAAGTGCATCGGTTCCACATCAACATTCCAGTTTTCCAGTAACTCTGAGAAAGGCTGAATTCCAAACTCCTTCATCAACTTGTTGTAGTCAACTTTACCTTTAACATCCCAAGGAGTTACCTCTGCATTCATCAGCCGCTTCCTGTGTTAAACGCCGTATAACATTTTTTATGTCGTAGTGTTTAGACATCAATTAGACATCAATTCATGAATAAAAATAGAAAAAGATAAGAATAGTTACGGTTAAAATGCAATCAAACAAAGGGGGCTAAACATGCTTGAGGTAAAGAAACGCAGTATTCCAAAAAGTATTCCAAAAACCTGTGAGGAATGTGAATACTTTAAGGAGTGCTTGGAAGGAAAGAGAAAAGTTTGTGCATTCATAAACTACATAAAAACTCGATAATAAGCTTTGCGGCTAAGGAAGGTGTTATCTTTTCGGAATCTGGTATAACCTCTACTACATCCATTCCCTCTATTTTTCCCCTAAAGTTTTCAAGAAATTGTAGAAATTGCAGAGGTTTTAATCCAAACGGCTCAGGTGTGGAAACTCCCGGAGCGTAAGCTGGATCGAAGGCATCTACATCTACTGAAACGTAGAAACTATCTGGTAAAATTTTTTCAAGCTTTTTAATAACACCCTCCCAATTCTTCAAACACTCGAAGGACGTGAAGTATTCAACCCCCTCGCTCTCTGCAAATTCGAGTTCTTCCTTAGTACAACTTCTCACACCAACTAAAACTACTTCGTGCTTTTCCATAATCCTTCTAACAGTACAAGCGTGATTGTAAATACTCCCGTCAAATTCATTTCTCATGTCGAAGTGTGCATCAAAAACGACGAAACAACTCTTTTCCAAATGTTTGGAGAGAGCATAGCTTACAGTATGCTCTCCGCCAATCATAACTATCTTCTTTCCCCTTAACTTTTTCACCATTTCCTTAGCTTCGATTACAACGTCCTCGAATTTTCCATCGACGCAAACATTTCCAAAGTCGCAAACCCCAACATCTATTCCCTTCTTAAAGAAAAGAGAGAAATCTTCAAAGTTCCAGCTCGCCTCTCTTATCGCCGTAGGAGCAAATCTCGAGCCGGGTTTGAAAGACTGAGTTTGATCATAAGGAATTCCAAAAATAGCACAATCGCACTCTTCTTCAGTAGAATTTGAACAAGCAAAAAATGAATCTATGTGCATATTATCCTGTCACCTTTTCAATCTTTCTTTTACCCATAGATTCTATGTAGAACACTTCTTTTCCAGCTTCAAGCTCCATTCCTTCCGGAACTGTTAGTTCAAAAGTTTCGTAAGTCGTCAAGTCCATCAGCTGAGCGACGTTGTTGACAACTGCTATTACCTGAGCCCTCTTTCTCTCAACGATTGGAATGTAAATCTTAGCCGTAACTGGTTGGACTATGCTTCTTTTCTGCCCATCAAAAATTCCTATTGCGTCTATTCTCGCTTTTGCGGCTCCGTGTTTTCCGGGTTTGCTTACGGATATGCTAACTATTTCGCAAGGTTCATCGTCTATTACGACGTAACCTCCTTCTTTAAGCTGTCTAACTTCAGCCTGCTGCTTCATTTCTATCACCCGTCTATGGCTTTTGCGAGCTAATTTAAATATTTTGACGTTAGTAATATTCTATGCTCTTCGGGGTTGCCGGAGTACCTCACTCTTCAAAAGGTAGAAGCACTATTGACGGAATAAAAGCAATAAGAGAGCTTAACCTCGACGCTATGGAGGTTCAATTCGTTAGAGGGGTGAGAATGGGTGAAAACAAAGCTAAGGAAGTGGAAAAAGTCGCAAAAATGCTAAAAGTCGTACTTACCGTTCACGCTCCATATTACATAAATCTAAACTCCACAGATAAATTCGAAGCGAGCGTTGAAAGACTCTACGCTTCAGCGAAAGTAGGCAGTTTCTTTGACGCTAAAGGAATAGTTTTTCATCCCGGATATTACCTCAAGTCTTCAAAGCAAAAGGCTTACGAGAGAGTTAAAGCTGGAGTTGAAGAAGTTTTAAAAAGATTGGATAATGATGGCATTTCTGCAAAGCTGAGACCTGAAACGACGGGTAAACAAACACAATTTGGTGATTTAGACGAACTGTTAAAACTATCTTCTGAATTTTTAGAGAGAGGTTATGACGTAAAGCCGTGTATTGATTTCGCTCACATACACGCGAGGTATAGAAAATACAATACTTACGAGGAGTTCTGCGAAATAATAGACAAAGTCGGAGAAAAAGTAGGCATAGAAGACATGCACATACACATCAGCGGAATAGACTACGGGATGAGGGGGGAGAGAGAACACCTCAACTTAAGAGAATCTGACATGAATTGGTTGGATTTACTGAAAGCTTTAAAGGACAAAAAGGCTGATGGAATTATGATATGCGAAAGTCCGAATTTAGAAGAGGATGCACTAATGCTGAAGAGTGCGTGGAAATCGATTTAGGAGTTAAAGTTAAACTGACTCCAGAAAAAGCAGTTGTAATAGGAAAGACAGCCGTCATCTCTGATTTGCATATAGGATACGAAGAAGCTTTGAGAAGGGTTGGTGTTTACATACCCTCAAGCCAGATGAAAGAGATTAAAGTTGAGTTAGAAAAGCTACTGGGTAGAGGTATAAAAAAGTTGGTCGTTGCCGGAGACTTGAAGCACGAGTTTGGAGGAAACCTACCTCAGGAGTGGAAAGAAATCGAAGAATTCGTCGAATTCGTTACTTCAAGAGCTGAACTAATAGTACTTAGGGGTAATCACGATAACTTCTTGAAAACGATACTCTCCAAATACGGAGTAGATTTGGTTGAAAGCTACGATGCAGGAATAGAAATTCTTCACGGTCACGTTTACAGAGAAGTTAAAAGAGCTGTTATGGGGCACGAACACCCAAGTGTCAAAGTTAGAGTTAGAGGTGTACTTTACAACTATCCGTGCTTTTTAAAAGTCTCAGACTTCATAGTTCTACCGGCTTTTTCACCTCTATCCTCTGGAAGCGATGTACTAACAATGGACTCGTTTCTATCCCCAATACTAAGGAAGTTTAATCCTGAAATTTCCGAAATCTACGCTGTATGCGAGGGTGTTTACTACTTGGGTAGAGTTAGTGAGTTGAAAAAGTTGCAGCGATACAGTTAAGTTCTTTACAGTTACTGAAGTTTATGCTCGCATTTATCCAGCATTCGGGAAGTGCAAACTTTACTTACAGTACGGGAATAGAAGTAGAGGGAGCATTTCACGTCTTTTCAGACGATTTTAGCTTAAACGTTTTAATAGTTCCAGACATGGAGGGAGAGAGAGCAAAAAGAGAGTCCAAAGTGAGAAACGTTTTAACTTATTCTGAAATAGGTTATTACGGAAAAATAGAGGAAAGTTTATCCAATTTTTTAATAGAGAAGGGCGTTAAAAGAGTTTCACTGCCCGAAGACTTTCCAGCAAAAATTGCTTTTCATTTAAGTTCAAATTTTTATGTAAAAATTGAGAAAAGTCCTATTTCAAAGATGAGAGCGGTAAAAAGCAAAAGAGAAGTTGAAATGATAAAAGAGTCGTGCTTAGCAGCTGTAAAGGCGTTTAAGTTTCTAACGAAAATGCTCAAAAAGAAGAATAGAACGTGTGAGGAGCTGAGAGAGCTTATAGAATTAAAGCTATTTAGCTGGGGATTTATAGCTGAAAAAACAATAATTGCAAGTGGAGAGAGAACTTGCGAACCGCACTGGCTTGGTTACGGTGAAATAAAAGAGCATTTAATTGTTGACGTATTTCCAAAGAGTAGAAGACACGGATACTACGGAGATTTTACCAGAACGCTGATTTTACAAGACAACGAGGAAATAAAGAACATGTTAAAAGCTTGTGTAGAGGCAAAGGAAAAGGCTGAAAAAATAGTTAAACCGGGAATTAGAGCTAAGGACATACACAACGTTGTATGCGACGTTTTAGAAAGCTACGGATACGAAACTCTCAGAAAAAACAGTTCAGAGGGATTTATACACTCGACGGGACATGGAGTGGGGTTAGAAGTTCACGAAGAACCGAGAATTTTCGACAACGACGATTTAATAGAAAAAGGAATGGTTTTTACGATTGAACCCGGTTTGTACTACAAAGGCATTGGGGGTGTTAGAGTTGAGGATACAATAGTTGTGAGAGATAGAGCAGAAGTATTAACCCCTTGCGAAAACTTTCCGGAGGTGTTTACTTGAGCGAAAAAATTGAAAAAACTTTAAAAGCTGGTGAAATTTTGAAAAAAGTTAAAAAAGAGTTGCCGTCAATTGTGAAACCGGGGAAAAAGTTGCTTGAAATTGCAGAGTACGTGGAAAACAGAATAGTAGAGCTTGGAGGTAAACCTGCCTTTCCTTGCAACATATCGATAAACAGCGATGCTGCACACTTCACACCAAAAAAAGGAGATGAAAGAGTTCTGCAAGAAGATAGCGTAGTAAAAGTAGATATTGGTGCACACGTTGACGGATACGTTGCAGATACCGCAGTAACGTTTGACTTAAGCGGGGAGAATCAGAAATTAGTAGAAGCGGCTGAAAAAGCTTTAGAAAACGCGATATCTACTGTTAAATCAGGTATAGACGTTTCAAAGGTTGGAAAAGTAATAGAAGAAACGATAAAATCTTTTGGATTTAGACCTGTTTACAACCTGACTGGTCATGGACTGGATAGGTGGATAGCACATACAAAGCCAACGATATACAATTACGAGGCTGGAAAAGGTATTAAAATTGAAGAAGGAATGATTATAGCGATAGAACCGTTCGTAACAAATGGACTGGGAAAAGTGGTTGATAGAAGTGAAGTCGAGATATTTTCTTTAAATCCGGAATTAGCTTGGAGTGAAAAATCCTTTAGAGTTGTAAGAATGAAACAGGCGAGAGAAATTCTTAAGGAAGCTTTACAGTACAGAACCCTACCTTTCGCAAAGAGGTGGCTGAGCAAAGCTCCAGAAGTAATAATTTCAAAACTCATTAGAGACGGTTACCTTAGAGCTTATCCAGTTCTAACGGAAGTAAAGAATGGATTGGTATCTCAGGTTGAGCACACTTTGATAGTTGAAAAGGACTCAGTAATTGTGGTAACGTAAAAAGTAGTCCCGGGGGGATTCGAACCCCCGTCTCCGGCTCCAAAGGCCGGCAGGATTGACCACTACCCCACGGGACTTTCGAGGATGTTCGTCCTCACAGTGTAAGTGTAGTTAAGTGGCAAAAAGATTTCCCTCACTGCATATATATCCAACCCCATATTTATTTTTACCTTTGTTTTTTCTCCATTTTTAATGTGAGTTATCCACCAATCTGGTATCTTAGAGTTCTTTATGTACATCGAGAACTCAATATTTTTAACTGACTTTGGCGGGACTGTAACTACTTTCTGAACTTTTCCGCTACCCATTTTCACATCGTTCATAAATATGTCGTAGCTTATACCCCTCAAGACTATCGGAACGTTACACTCGTTCACGACCTTAGCTTCGACCACTACTTGAGTTTTGTTTAAATTAACATTACCCCACTTGAGTTTTATGTCTCTAACTTCTCCGAGCTTTAAACCGTTGTAAATTATTTCGCTGTTTTTCAGCTTTACACTACTTAAAAAGTTAGTCGTGAACTGACTAACCTTAGTTACGGGAACTTCAAATTTAAAGCCTAAGATCGAGAACACTATATTTGAAACGATTTCTACTTTCGTTTTTTCTCCATTTTCAATGTGAGTTACCCACCATTCTGGCAGTTTTCTATTTAATAGATTTATCGAAAGTTCAATTTTACTTTGAGGTGGAGTAATCTCAGCCTTTCCAATAGAATGCCCAGTACCCATTTCTATTCCATTCATGTATATTTTCACGTTAACGCCACTCAGAGGTATTGGAAATGGTAGTGGATCGCTAACGGTAACATCGGAAACTATCTGTGTTACCGAGCTATTAACATTCCCCCAGTGCATGCTAACGGATTTAACTTGTGGCTTAGAACATCCAGCAAGAGAGCAAGCTATCAATATCGTTAGCAGAAGTAACTTTTTCATCGCGCTTAATTGTAAGGAACTAAATTTAACTTTAACGTAACAGTAGTTAACGCAACAGCCAGTGACGCATATAGACGTGTGAAATGTGGGTGTGTGAAGGAATAAATACGTTTAAAGGCAAAGTGAGAAGTGATACTACATAACTCACGAAAACGAGAACTACGAACGATAGTATAGCTGCAACTATGGCTTTTCCATAACTTATGTCCAGCATTTTGGACAACACGTAGGAGTAAATAAGAAAAGCGATTATCGGTGATAAAATCGCTAAAAATGGTATTAATGAGAACAGAACAATTGATATTCCAGCAACTATGGAAGAGACTATGTTTGCTATTCCAGAGGCTAATAAACTTCTTCTTTCCCCCAAAATTATGAGAGCTATCCAGAGAAAAATTCCAGAAATTATTATTGCAAGAAACAGTCCGATTATAAAAGACACCAGAACGACTATTGCTTCGATCAAAATATCACCTCGCTCTGTAAATCAAGTAGATTATAGCTAAGAAAACCGAGGCAAAAGAGTAGTAACCATAACCCGAAAACCAGAGTGCCAAAAAACCTATGAAAGCTATACTAATAGCAGAGGTAACTATAGAAAGATTTCTCAGGCAAGACATAATAGAATTCCTATTAGCCTCAGCCTCTCCCTTTTCATCATCTATCAGTTCGCCCATCATTCATCATCGGCGATTGTTGCTGAGATGAATGGTTTTATAAAGGTTTTTACATTTTTTAAATTTTTGCAATCGCCGAGTTGTACAACTTTTCAAAAATTCTCGCATCAAGCCTGTCGCGAAAATTGCTGTAAAAACGAATTGGAAAAACAGCAATCGTTGAATCGAAAAAATTAAATACTCAAATTAATCTGATATAAGATCAAATTATCTGGAGGTATATCTATGAGAAGTGAAAAAGCTGTAAGCCCAGTAATTGGAGTAATGCTTATGTTAGTAGTTACAGTACTCTTAGCAGCGGCAGTAAGTGCATATACTGGCAGTTTTCAAACTAAGAAGCCTACACCAACGGCAGTTTTCAGAGTTACTATAGTTAAAAATAGAACAGTACTAATGGGAAGCTACAAAACTAAAGTATCTTATATTCAGATAACAGAAGTTTCTGGAGACGAGATTCCGACAAAGGATTTAGAGATAATAACCTACAATCCAAACGCATATGGTAAACACAAAACAATGATAGTTCTGCCAAATAGCCATAATACACATTACTATCTGAATTTTCACTACTACAGTCCTACTACTGGCAAATGGTATAACTGGAGTTCATGGGAAAATGGAACATCACCTTATCTCAACGACGTTTCAAAAGGATATTTTGGAAACAATCCAAAAGTTGACTTTGGAAACTACACAATAGCTCCGGGAGTAACTATAACTGCAGATTGGTATTCAAACTATCCACAAGATCCATGGAATGCTACGACTGGCTGGTATGGTAATGCCAAACCTTACGGCGGTGGAAATGTAACTGGATTCTGTGCGTGCATTGCAGATGGGTGGAATGTAACTCCCGGACAGTATATAACTGTGAAAATAGTTTATCTTCCGACAAATAGCGTAATTTGGGAGAAAAACGTTGTTGTGGAGGGTTAAGTTATGAGAAGTGAAAAAGCTGTAAGCCCAGTAATTGGAGTAATGCTTATGTTAGTAGTTACAGTACTCTTAGCAGCGGCAGTAAGTGCATATACTGGCAGCGTTCAGATGAAGCAGAAAACACCTTCAGCTCAGTTTGACGCTGAAGCTTCTTATAGCAAGGGATACATAAAATTGGACATGTTAAGCGGAGATGCAATATATAAGTCAAACATAGAGATCAGAATTGAAACATCACACCCCCTCACTTCAGGATACGTTAACATGAGTAACGTAACTTTTGTCCCTCACAACGATTACATTTCCCCCGGTGGAACTATGTACATATACTTCACAAAAGGACCGTGGGGTGCAGAATTTACAGGTAAAGACATACACCTAAGTGTAGCAGTAGGAGATACTTTTAAGATGACAATAATTGACAAAGATACGGGAAATCCAATATGGTCAGCTACGCTTGTAATGAATCCTTAACAACTTTTAACAACTTTTCTTTAACAACTTTTACGACCAAAACCTATTTATTTTATTCAAATTTTCTGATGATGATGTCAGTTTCGTTGAATATTTTCTCAAAAAACATCCTATCGAAAGTAAGAAAGAAGAAAGAAGAAAACGTTCAAAACAAAATACTTTCCGAAAGCTACGAAGAATTTTTCGAAAGAAAAAGTGGAGAAGTAATAGAAGAGTACTGGTTAAATAAACCATTTGCAAAAGCCGTAATTTACTGTAAAAAGATGCCAAAATACGAATTACTTGAACCCAAGCTTACGTTCAAGGAATTTCAGGCATTAGAAAGTGTTTATAGAATTCTAAGAGATAGAATAATATTAAAAGACGTTAGGGAACTCGAAAAAAAGAAAAAACACCTTTTTTCAGAGTTTATAGAAGCTTTAGAGGAGTTAAAAGAGAATTTTAATTACCAGTCAATTGGAAAAATCTGGTATTACTTAAGTAGGGACTTTATCGGTTATGGAAAAATAGATGCATTGCTTAGAGATAGGTATTTGGAGGATATATCTTGTAGCGGATATAACACTCCAGTTTACGTGTACCACAAAGTCTATGGGAGTATGCCTACTAATGTAACTTTTTCTGAAAGCGAAATGGACAATTTCGTTTTGAAGTTGTCTCAAAAAGCAAATGTTCAGATATCAATAGAGAAACCTCTTGCAGATAGCACGCTTCCAACTGGTGAGAGAATCCAATTAACGTACAGGAACGTTATAAGCGCCAAAGGTCCCTCATTCTCTATAAGGAGATTTGGAGAGTTCGTTATAACTCCAGTTGATTTGATAGCTTGGAAAAGTGTAAGTCCAGAAGTTATGGCTTTTCTCTGGCTGTGTGTTGAGTGTAGAAAAAACTGTATTATAGTAGGAGCTACTGCCAGTGGTAAAACTACCATGCTTAATGCTATTGCTCTCTTCATACCTCCCGCAACTAAGATAGTTTCAATAGAAGATACGAGAGAGATAAAACTACCACACGAAAACTGGCTTCCACTAATAACAGATACCGAAAGTATGTTTGAAATGCTCAAAGCAACTCTAAGGCAAAGGCCAGAATACATACTCGTTGGAGAGATAAGGGGAAAAGAGGCTATAACTCTATTCCAAGCTATGAATACGGGGCATACAACGTATTCTACTTTACACGCAGGGGATGTAAGTTCAGCTATTAATAGGTTGATTCACGAACCAATAAACGTTCCAGTTTCTATATTTGATTCTTTGGACATAATAGTATTGCTGAGCATAGATTATTCTGAAGGAAAAGCTGTGAGGAAATTACAAGCGATATACGACATATACTTAGACGAAAGTAATAAAATAGTTTACAATCCCGTTTTTCTCAGGGAAAAAAAGAAGTTTGGTTACGAGTGGTATAACTCCCAACTAATGGAAGAGTTCGCCAAACAGTTTGGAATGACGCATAAAGATGTTAGGAATGAACTTAAGAATAGAGCAAAATTTTTGAGTGAAATCGAAAGATGTGAAGCTGAAGAGTTTGTCAAAAAAGTTAACGATTACAGAGTGGAGTTTTATGAGAATTTATAAGTCTATTAACTCTTTTTACTTTCTACCTGTTAGAAGAGAAGATTTGCAAAAAATTATAAGAGCGTCCATGTTAAACGTTACCCCAGAATTTCTATCGCTAATTTCAATATTCCTTGGAGTTGCTGGATACGCTGTAGGTTACGCGTTAAGACAGCTATTAAAATCGGGAATTTCATACATTCTTCCTCCTTTCTTTGCCCTCGCGTTTTACTTCTTACCTCTCACATACACCTACGCAATTGCAAGGAGTAGAAAAACGAACATAGAGTTGAAGTTACCTCATGCAATAACCTATATGAGGTCACTCTGCGACATTATGCCACTATATGAAATTTTTAAACACATATTTAAGGAAAAATCACTATATGGGGAAGTTTCTGAAGAATTTGGATTTATAGTTAGAGATGTAGAACTATTTGGTGAAAGTGTTTTAAAAGCAATGCAAAATCTTATGGAAACAACACCGTCAGAAGCTTTAAAGGAGTTTTTGGAGGGATTAACAATAGTTTTCGAGAGTGGAGGAAACATGAAAGACTACATGGGTTCAAAAGTCGAAAACATAAGAGAAATGGCGAGAAAACAGTTGGAAATACATATGAAAACACTTGAAATTCTTGCCGAAGTTTTCGTCGTTTTCTTTGTTTCTCTTCCAGTTTTTCTTTTAGTTATGCTTTCAACTTCACAGTTTTTAGGAGGAGGATTTGGAAAGGAGTTCTACATCTACACTTACTTTTTCCTCCCAGTAGGAGGTATTTTCTTAATATATTTAATAGATTTGTTAAATATTAAAGAAGACCTGAGCGTTACAAGAATTGAAAGAAAAGGTCATTTTACGCCGGATATTCTAGCAAAAGGAGTAAAAGTTTTAGATAATACTAAAACAAAAACAGTAAAAAGATTTAAAAAATTTAGTTTAAAAGAAAATTATTATTTATCGCTAATTTTCACCCCAACTACAGTTCTAATCACTTTGTTAATTTTAAAAAGATTTAACCTAAGGTTTGAAGAAAGCTACATAGCTCTACTTACAATTTCAGCTTTCTTTCCTCTAATGCTGGCGTTTGAATATAGAGCAGGATTTGTTAGAAAAGTTGAAAAAGAAATACCAGATTTACTAAGAAAAATAGTAAACCTAAAAGATGTTGGATTGACACTACAAGACGTTATAAGGATTTTAAAAGAGTCTAAGCTTGGAGTTCTTTCTAGAGAAATAAAGTTCGTTGCTGGAGATATAGAGTGGGGTTCAACCGTCAATGAAGCTTTCGTAGAATTTGTGAACAGAGTTGGCGTTGCAGAGCTGAGAAGGGCTATATCCACCCTTGTTAAGGCAAGTGAGTTTACCGAGAACATAAGAGATGTCGTACTCACTACGATAGACGACCTCGAATACGGACTGAAAATGAAGAATTTAAGATTTACAGCCGGTTTTGCATATTTAGTAATAATATACGTTTCTTTCTTTGTTTTGATGTACACAGTTTACACGATAGAACACTCTTTTCTACCAAATCTGTCCTCTTCAAACAGTGCAATAGTAGAAGGGCTAATGTATAGAACTACACTTATAACTGCCTTTTTCTCAGGAATAATTGCAGGGCAGATGGAAAAAGGGCATGTACTTCACGGACTAAAACACGTATTTGTATTCTTCTTAGCTTCGCTAATACTATTTGAATTCCTTATTTGAGGTGATGTCATGAAAGAAAAAGGAGTTTCTGAAATTCTTGGAGAAATGTTATTACTCGTAATAGTTGTAATTTTAGCGGCTTTTCTGTCTGCAAATATAAGCAATTATATACCCTCAATGAAAAGCGTTCCCTACGCTATTTTTACTGGAAAAGTTAACGGAAACAACTACACAATAATTCAAGAGGGTGGGTATCCCATATGCGTTTCAGATATGAAAATAGTAATTGACAACGGAACGATAGCAGTCCTCAATTCAACTCAAATATACAAATTACTCAATGATGTGAACAAAAACGGTTACTGGAATTTTGGAGAGTGTTTAAACATTAGCAGAAGTTATGGAAATAATGTAACTATAACGATAGTAGCAAAAGGTGTTGTAATATGCAAACTGTTTTTCAGATGAAAAGAAAAGGCATATCTACTATCGTTGGAATGATACTAATACTGGCAGTTATATCCACGGCAATAGTAGCCATAACTACACACTACTTGCCAGTGTTGGAAGAGAGGTTAGAATTTAAACACGAAAAAAGTTTAATCTATTCGTTTTTAAAACTTGAAGAGATATACCCCGGAAACGGCACTACTACGCTAAATCTCGGAATTAGTAACGTGTTCAGTCCCGTTCAGACTTCAGCAACAGTTAAGCTCTGGAAAAGTGGTGATGTAACGATCGACGTTGCGGGTAGGAAGTTTGATGGAAAACTGTTCGCGATAAAGTTATACGTTTTCAATACCCGAATACCGGACGAAAGTGTTACGTTTTCAGAGGGCGGTATAAAATTTTATCAGGGAGGAAAAAACTTAACTTTAAATCCACCCAACATAAGAGTTTATAGAACTAACAAAAATGTATATATCTCAGTAGATAACTTAGTAACAAAACAACAGGAAATATCGGGAAATGGTTTAGCATTTATAAATATTGAAGTTTTAAATAGAATATATAATTTTAAAAATGTTAGTGTTACAATAAACGTAAACGATTCAATATTTGAAAGTTATTGGATATATAGTTTGAAGAAGGCAGGATTTGTATTAACTGGAAACACAGCTAACTTAAACAACGTGAACTTAACACTTGAAATAAAAAATTATTATATTAATTTATATTAAATTTTTGGATGATTCTCCATTTCGTCAACGAGAGTTATGTTCTTTGTATGACATTCCCAGCACGCCATTTTACCTCTCGTGTCTTCAAGAGAACTACCTTTGCAGTGGCAAGCTCTACACTTTATCGTAACGTTATCTAGTGGATACTTCGGAACAAAAGTTCCAGCTTTAACTTCGTTCAGCATTTCAACGAGTTTCTTTGCCACATTTGCAGTTAATCTTCCACACCTTTCTTCTCTTTCTTTTGAGAAAGCTTTATAACCAGAGCTTTTACACCAGTTACTAACAGATACATGACAGAGCGGAGAGTTAGCTTTAGATTTTGGAAAAGGGCTTAAATCCGCTTTTACTGGATGTTCTGGAACATAAGTTGGTAGAGGTGTGTACTCATACCACGAGTACAAATCGTTTATAACGCTGTCAGCAATTTTCTCAGGTAAAACCATATAGCAAACCATTGCAGCACCGTTAAGAGATCCACAAAGTGTTGCCCAGCCAGAAACTCCAGCTTTTCCGTATATAGTTATTTTAGTTGGAAAGTAAGTGTAAGGCTCTCCAATTTTATCTGCAAGAGCTTCTACAACTGCGTTTACAACACCATACATGCAGTGGTGGTGCATGTAACTTTCGTAAGCTAAATCTGCAACTTTATTTGGATCTAACTTTTCATACGGCCAAGGTACATCTTGGAATTTTACACTTGATGTTCTCACATTAGTTTCAGCACCCGTTTTAGTTTTGCTTTCACACCCCAAAAATGCTGCAGCAGCCATTGCACCCATTAAGCCGAGAAAACCTCTCCTCGATATCATGCTGCGGCGATTAATTGAGATGTAATTAAAATTTTACTAAATTTATTTTTCGAAGAAATTAAAATTAAGACATTTTTAAAATTTTAAAAATCTCAATGATTTGGATAAATTTAAGTTTCTGTGATTTTGTAATTCAATATTTTTAAAAATTAGTAATACATTACTAATACGTAGATAGAGTGTTAACGTCATTAAAGTCTGTCGAAAGTGTGATATAAAATCACGGAATTCGAAAGTTATGGAACGCATAGTCGTACTTTGTAGCAGAGTTGATCCAGCTTCGATGAATATTAAAGAAAGAATACTGGAAATTGTAAAAGAAAAGAGAGTAGATGAAAGAGGAGATATGAAAATGGTAGAGCTTTCAGATAATTTGTGCATAGTGGAGATAGGCGAGAGGCTGATATATGCAGACAACATAGATAAAAAAATTTCAGAAACTTTTAATATAAATATAAAAGAAATAATTTTTGCATCTCGCCATACGAGCAAAGACGGTAGAAAGTTGCTGTCATGCCACGTTTCTGGAAACGTTTCAACTGCTGATTACGGTGGAAGACCTTATTCTCTTGCTAAACCGTCC
This sequence comes from Archaeoglobaceae archaeon, assembly GCA_026985525.1. Taxonomy (GTDB): domain Archaea; phylum Halobacteriota; class Archaeoglobi; order Archaeoglobales; family Archaeoglobaceae; genus WAPX01. The sequence continues at coordinate 17,064 of JALSQI010000049.1, read as the reverse complement.
CCACATACGATGAAAAATTATTCACTATCACTCGTTAAAAAAATTGAAGAGTACTGTTTGGACTACACTTTCAGCCTTGAAGCAACACACCACGGACCTTCTGAGATAAGGGTGCCTTCTGCTTTTTACGAAATAGGCTCTACAGAAAAAGAGTGGAGAGATGAATTAGCGGCAAGAGCTGTTGCAGAATCAATACTTGAAGGACTAAAAGGTAAAAGAGATTGGACTGTCGCAATTGGGATAGGCGGAACTCACTACGTACCACGCCAAACAGAGCTTGAACTAAGCACGACTCTCGCTTTTGCTCATAACTTTGCAAAGTACACGTTTGAAGGTTTAGATGAAGAGTTTTTAAAAAAAGCAATAAAAACGAGTGAAGCGGAAGTTGTAATTATAGATGAAAAATCTACAGTTTCAAAAATAAAAAATATGGTATCGAGAGTTTGCGATGAGTTAGGTGTTAAACTGTATAAATCCAAACAAGCAAAAAAAGAGTTTGCCCCGGTGGGGTAGTGGAAATCCTGAGGGTCTCCGGAACCCTCGACCCGGGTTCAATTCCCGGCCGGGGCGTTTTTTAACTTCGAACGTTTCTAAAATGTAGGATAGACATATTTCTATAGAGATTACTAAATAAAATTAGTAAATAAAAATAGTTAAATACTCGCTATGGTAAAATCAAGCAAATGAAAGTAGCGGTTTTGGGTGGTACGGGCAGCATAGGCATTGGATTAAGTCTTAGGCTTGCTATTTCTGGATACAACGTAATAGTTGGTTCGAGGAGTAAAGATAAAGCAAAAGAAAAAGCTGAAGAGTATAAAAAAATATTAAGAAGTGAAGGGCATGAAGTAAAAATTGATTACGCTGAAAACGAGAAAGCAGCTGAGATCTGCGATGTCGCTATCTTAGCAATACCGTGTGAGTACATTTATTCAACAGCTGAACGTCTTAAAGAGGCTTTAAATGGAAAAATAGTTGTTTCCCCAGCAGTACCGATGAGAAGAGAAGGCAAAACTTTCTTTTACAATCCACCTCCAGAAGGTTCAGCAGCTGAGAAAATAGCCTCTATACTCAAAGACAGCAAAGTAATTTCAGCTTTTCACACAATACCCGCTAAAAAATTCGCTGATTTAAACTCTGAATTCGTCTGGGATGTTCCTGTATGTGGAGATGACTCCAACGCAAAAACAGTAATTATAAACGTTGTAAATAGCATAAAAGGATTGAGAGCGCTTGATGCTGGACCACTAAGCTCTTCGAGGCTTGTAGAGAGCCTAACTCCTTTGCTGATAAACGTTGCTTTGAGGAACGATATGCACGATCTGGGTGTTAGATTCGTTTAGACTTTTTATCCAGTATTTCACATCTACTGTTTTTCCAACAAAATTGCTAACTTCACTCTTAAGCCTCAAAAAAGGGCTTATAACCGAATTCAAACGAAAATTATATATATTTGAAAAGGCAGAAAAACTGTCGAGGAGGTGAATAAGTATGGGAGAACTCCCCATTGCACCAATAGACAGAATTATAAGGAATGCTGGAGCTGAAAGAGTTAGTGAAGATGCAAGAGAAACAATGGCGGAAATACTTGAGGAGTGGGCGACACAAGTCGCTAAGAGGGCAATCGAAATAGCCAAGCACGCTGGTAGAAAGACCGTTAAAGCTGAGGACATAAAGCTCGCTTTGAAAGCCTAAGTTTTATTTTTTGTCTCGTGTTTTTATAAGCTTGTTCATGTAATAAAGAGATATTACAAGAATTGCTGCGTTGAGGAGAGTTTGATAAATTGGAGAGTATTTGTAGCTAATCCAAGTTGAGATTAGCTCATTTAGAGTAAAGTAAAGTTCTATTAAAACAATTAGGATAAAGATCCCTAAAACAATTATCAGCACATCTGATGCTCTAATTCTTTCGCTCACGTCTAAACCTCCAGCATGTAAGAGCTAATACCAACAGAGTAACAAAAACTTCAAATCCCGGAGTTTTCTTATAGGTCGTTCTTGGAATTGGTTGGGGTAATGGCTTTATAAACTTCTTAGAAGAGAAGTTTACTTGAGTAACGTTTTTTACGGGCTTTTCGGGATTTAGATTTAGTACGTTCTTCCAGCTTTTTACTAAGAATCCGTTTCTCCAAGCTTCTACGACTATTAAGTAGTTGTACTTATCAGGTATAACAAGAGTTGATCGTAAAACTTCAGTTCTTTCTGGACTTAGGTTTACGTTGTGGATCCACTTTTCATCAGCCAAAACCTTAGATTCGTACTGTATAGCTTTAATGTGGAACGTTACGTTGTTGTAAGCTTTCCAAGGCTGGAAATACATTTCCACACACACTCTTACTTTGTTATTACTGACATTCAAAATTCTAAAGTCCATACTCTTTAAATTAACCATTAACTCGCTGTTTGGCGGAGTTAATTCATTCAAGTTGGTTAAAATTAGACCTCTCATAGCCTCCGGATGTTTTAAGACTGTAAACTTAACGATGTAGCCTCTAAGCCTGCTAAAACTACCGTTTACCGTTACAGTAAAATCACCTTTCCCGCTGAAGTTCTTTTTCAACTCTTCGAGTAACAACCTCGTTTTTTCATCGTAAACGCTCGTAATTAAAGTTGCATTTTTTACTTCTCTGTTTGAATGCATGCTTAGTATAAATTCTATAGAAACGGAACTGTAATTCACGTTTTTAATTTTTGCATTTACTCTTTCTATTACTATGTAAGGGTGTTCACTTTTAATTGGATTGAATGCTACAGTTACAACTACTAAAGCTATAATTATTGTTAGTAATACTGCAATCACTGTTTTATCTTTCATCGTTTTTTAAAAATTTTTAAAAATTTATAAACTTTTCGATTTTTTGTTGTAGGATATCATAATTCTGAAATAGTTTTGAAATTTTTGATCCTTATGGAGTAACGTTTTGTATATATCTCACTTTGTATATTCGACGATTTGTATATTTGACGAAGTTAGCAAAAAACGAACAAAAACTTAATCTCATACATCGTTCAATTAAGCTTATGCCAAAACCGAGAAGGAGTCAAGATAGGCAGGATTACTACTACTGGGAAGCAAAAAAGAGAGGATACAGAAGTAGAGCCGCTTTCAAGCTAATTCAGATGAATAAAACGTTTAAATTGATAAGAGAAGGCGACAAAGTATTAGATCTTGGAGCCACTCCCGGTGGATGGAGCCAAGTGTGTGTAGAGTTCGGAGCTGAAGTAGTAGCAGTCGATTTAAATCCTATGAGGCCAATAGAAGGTGTAACTTTTATTAGGGGAGATATAAACGACGAAGAAACCTTAGATAAAATAAAGTCCGTCTGCAAAGAGTACGACGTAGTTATTTGCGATGCTGCACCGAAGATTACAGGACACTGGTCTATAGATCACCTGAGGTCTGTAGAATTGGTTTTATCAGCTTTTAGGATAGCTAAAATCGTTTTAAAACCGGGTGGCAACTTCTTAGTCAAAATGTTTCAAGGAGAAGAAAGTCAAAGAGTTTTTAGAGAATTAAAACCATTTTTCAGGTTTAAAAAATTCCACAGCCCTCCAGCGTCAAGAAAGAGAAGTGCTGAGATATACTTTGTTGGAAAAGGATTTAAACGAGCGAAAGAAGTGTTTTTTGTAGAGTAATGAGCAAAATTTTTTTATCTCCAGCATCTACCTACCAATTGAAGCCGCCGTGGCTTAGCTGGCAGAGCGGGTGACTTGTAATCACCAGGTCCCGGGTTCAAATCCCGGCGGCGGCTTCTAAGCCTACTTCTTTACTTCTCTTTACTTCCTTACCTGTAGCCGAAAAAATTGTAAAAGTAGAATTCCAATACAAAGCATGTTCGCTCTGTTCAGTCTGAGCAAAAAAGAAGGCTGTGAAAATTTGGCTAAGGTCGTGGCTAAACATAGAGATATTTTAGCTACTTCCGGAACGGCTGAATACCTGAAAAGTAAAGGTATTGAAGTAAAAAAGCTTTCTGAATTAACGGGAATTGTGGAGAAAAAAACTCTGAAAACGCTACATCCAGTAGTTTTTGAAATGATAGAATCTGGAGAGATAGATTTAGTCGTTGTGAATCTCTACTCCCCCAGCTCAATTGAAAACATAGATGTCGGTGGTGTGGCATTGATAAGGGCTGCTGCAAAGAATTACAAAAAAGTGCTGGTAGTTTGCAAACCGGAACAGTATAGTGAGGTAGCAAAAAATTTCCCGAAAGTAGATAAACTCAAGTTAAAGTATGCCTGTGAAGCTTTTAAACACACCTCAGAATACGACAGAATTATAAGCGATTGGTTGTGCAAGCTTTAATGGCTGTAGGTTATGCTTACGCTGCTGGAACTGTAGTTAATGCACTAAGCACGGGAAAAGGTTCAGCTTTTGCTTTAAACATAAAAACCGTGGCAAAAGTTAACTGGAGTGATAAAACAACGCTTACGTCAAACGGAGTTAAAATGAAACCAGATGTAGTAGAAATAGCTTTAGAACATCTTGAAATCAAAAAAAGCGTAGAAGTTGACGTCAAAAGCAACATACCAAAAGGTTCAGGTCTTGGAAGTAGTAGTGCTTTCGTAAATTCCTTACTCGTAGCTCTTTGCAGACTCGAAGGAATTGAAATCGATCCCATAGAAATAGTAAAACTCAACGCTAAAATATCTCTTGAGTGTGGAATAAGCTATACTGGAGCAATGGATGATGCAGCAGCTTCTCTGCTTGGAGGTTTTGTAGTTACAGACAATGAAAAAATGGAATTACTTAGACACGATAAGATTGAAAGTAGAGCCGTAATTTTAATTCCCAACTGGGGTAGAAAAGAAGTTACTATTGAAAAAATGAGAAGAAATCCAAAAATAGTGAAATCGGCAGTTGAATTAGCACTTGAAGGTCTTTACTGTGAAGCTATGAAGCTAAATTCCGAATACTGCTGTTCAGTTCTTGGCTACGATGTCGAACCCGTAAAAATAGCTGAAAAATCAAATCTATGTGCTGGACTCTCTGGTAATGGCCCGGCTTATGTAGCCTACGGTAGCTCTGCGGACATATGCAGGATTCTTGGGGAATGGACAAAATTTGGAAAAGTGATTCTCACTACAATTCCAAAAAAATCTGCGTTAGATATCTAAATTTCTGACTTCTTTTGAATGCTCTATTATGAATTTTCTCCTCGCTTCTACGTCTTCTCCCATTAGTATGGTGAACAACTCATCGGCTTTTTTAGCGTCTTCAAGAGTTACTTGAATTAAATACCTATTTTCAGGATTCATAGTCGTTTCCCATAGCTGTTCGGGATTCATTTCTCCAAGACCTTTATACCTCTGAATTTCCACTTTATCTCCAAGTCTTTTGAGGTAATCCTCAAGTTCTTTATCCGAGTAAGCGTAGTAAACTCTTTTACCTTTTTTAATTCTGTAAAGCGGTGGTTGAGCTATGTAGAGGTAACCTCCCTCTATTAATTGCCTCATATATCTGTAAAAGAACGTTAACAGCAGAGTTCTTATGTGAGCTCCATCAACGTCAGCATCAGTCATTATAATAACTCTCCTGTACCTCGCTTTTGATAAATCAAAGTCTTTTCCAATTCCAGCTCCTATCGCTGCTACGATCGCTCTTATTTCTTCGTTTTTCATAGCTCTGTTCATCCCCGCTTTTTCAACGTTTATGATCTTACCCCTTATAGGTAGTATCGCCTGAAACCTTCTATCTCTCGCCTGTTTTGCTGAACCGCCAGCCGATTCTCCCTCCACTATAAACAACTCTCTCTCCGACGGTTTTTTAGAAGAACAATCTGCAAGCTTTCCGGGTAGGGTTATTCCTTCTCTCCTCTTTTTAACAAGTTCTCTCGCTCTTTTAGCTGCTTCTCTCGCCCTTCTCGCTATTAAACACTTTTCTATGATCTTCATAGCTTCTCCCTGATGTTCCTCCAACCACTCCAGCATTTTTGAATAAACTATCGACTCTACAGCAGTTTTGACTTCGCTGTTCGTTAACTTTGTTTTCGTCTGCCCCTCAAATTGAGGTTCTGGAACTTTTACAGATACGACAGCAGTCAAACCTTCTCTGATGTCTATTCCGCTTAGAGGTCTGAACTTTTTCAGGTGTTTTTTACCGAATTCGTTTATAGCCCTTGTCAATCCAGCTCGAAAACCGGCTGAATGCGTACCTCCTTCAGTCGTGTTTATGTTATTCGCGAAGAAGAGGACTTTTTCTACATCCGAATCCGTAAATTGTATTGCTACTTCTACAATAACACCGTTTTTCTCCCCTTCTATATATATTACGTCGTGAAGTACTTTTTTACCCGAGTTCAACTTCTTTACAAATCCAGCAATTCCATCGCTGTAGCAGTAAACTTCTCTTTCTCCTGTTCTTTCGTCGTAAAGTTCAAGTTTTAAACCTTTGTTTAGGTAGGCAAGTTCTCTTAACCTTTGAGAAACTATTTCTTTGCTGAATTCAGTTACTTCAAATATTTCCTCATCTGGTTTGAACCTTATGTAAGTTCCAGTTCTATCCGCTTTACCAACTACTTTCAGTGGCTCTACAGGAGTACCTCTCTCATACCTCTGATAGTATTCTTTACTGCCCCTCCACACTTTAACTTCGAGCCACTCTGAAAGAGCGTTTACTACTGAAAGACCGACTCCGTGCAAACCACCAGAAACTCTGTATGCTTTTCTGTCAAACTTACCTCCTGCGTGTAGCTTGGTCATAACAACTTCCAAAGCTGGTTTACCAAACTCGTGCATTTCTGTGGGAATACCTCTCCCATCATCTTCGACGCTTGCCGAACCATCTTTGTGAAGAGTTACTTTTATGTTTTTACAGTATCCCGCAAGAGCTTCGTCTATGGAGTTGTCAACTATTTCCCATAGCAAGTGGTGCAAACCCTTTACGCCAACCCCACCTATGTACATTCCCGGCCTTTTTCTAACTGCTTCTATGTCTCCAAGAACTTCAATTTGTTCGGCAGAGTAGTCCGAATTGTCCGTACTTTCAAACTTTTCTAAGCTAACTTCTCTTGTCTTTTTTGCCGTTTTTGTTTCTATTTTCATCACCTTAACTCTTCTGAAAGGATAGATAAACTTTCTCTAAGCATTATCCCATAATGAGGACAATTACAAAAAATATAAATCGTCAATAATATATCCTCGCTTAATGTCATTCTACGCCCTATTTTCCCCCCGAATAATCCAAGTTCTAAAACTGCTCGATTCCGGCGTTGTTAATAAAAACGAGTTGAAAGAAAAGCTCAACGTTTCAATTTCCCGTGTAAGTCAGATACTCAACAAAGCGGAGAACTTAGGTCTTGTTGAAGTTTCAGGTAATTATTGTAAAATGACGTCAAAAGGTTATTTACTGCTAAACGTTTACGAAGTTATTGAAGGTTTCGAAAAACTGTGTGAGATTGAAGCCTTAAAAGAATACGATTTTCAGGATATCCCCCCATACTTGATGGATAGATTGTACATGTTAGAGAATGCTCGCTTAACGGAGAAGTGTTGCGATTTCTTTTGTCTTGAAAAAGCCTTCATTAACGCTGTGAGAGACGCTAAAAGAATTAAGGGTTATGCAAACGTATTCTTTCCGGAATACGTAGATGTTTTTCTCGAAGCAGCTAATAGCAAATCTATAGAAATCGTCGTTAGTAGAGGGGTTTTAGAGGAATTGTTATCAAAACACGTAGATAAACTCAAAATTGGAATTTCTAAACCCAATGTAAAGTTATATATTTCAAATAGGAGTTACAAATTCTCTTTTATCGTAACTGAAAATAATTTGATAATATATTTTTATTTAAAAAATGGAATTTTCGATTATAGGAGAGCTCTTGTCTGTAAAGATGCAAACTGCGTTGAATGGGGTGAACAGCTATACATACACGTACTGAAAAATTCTAAAATATTTAAATTATAATAAAAAATTATTTTTCCTCAAGTTTTGCAACATCGTTTTCAAACCACTTTGGATTGTGTTCCTTAGCCCACTCGACTGGGACGGTACCACTACCAATTCTGAACATGGATACGAAGTCTGGCCAGTTCACTATGACTAAGGGTATGTGAACAAACGTTACAAATAGGGTTACCAATATTGCTATCCATAAGTGCAAGTTAAAGAATAAATACACTCCATTTTTGCCCAATGCCTCTCTGAAGAAGTAAAGGAACCATCCAGTAAATCCGAGAATGAACAAGCTCGCTATTACTGTCAATCCAAGCAACTTTTGACCAGCGTTGTACTTTGTCTGTGGAGGACATCCCGGTTTCGCAAACCAGAACTTTTCTATATACTTGTAAAGCTTGGTTTTTCCAAGAAACTTGTATGGATATCCTCCAAAGTTTTTCCACCAAGCTATTGTGTCTTTATCCCAGTTAAGAACTTCTTGCACAAACAGCATCGCTCTCTCTGGAGTTAATGCGAGATATGCTGCTATTACGAACGTTAGTATCGCTCCAAAGAATATGTGCAGTTTCATCAATAAGGCTCTTTCTGAGTTACTTACGAGTTTTAGATAAACTAAAATTCCCGTAATGAAAAGTCCATACCAGCAAATCATGTTTACGAAGTGCACTATTCTGCTTGAAAGCGGATGTCTTAAAACTACATCTCCCACATTTACCACCCCCTCGTTCTTGGGAAGTACTTAGTGTGCAGGAGTTCTTCGCTAATCTCCCCAAAAGGCTGAACAGCAAAATCGTCGTAGAACTTCTTTATCATCGGATTTTGATGTGACGCTGCAAGCCTATACTTCTTTCTAACTCTTTCGTCATCCCTATACTGTCCGCTCTGTCTCATCTTTATGTACTTGTTTCTATGGACGAACAGGTCAGTTACCTTATACGCTCCAATTGCAATTGCAGCTACGGCAATTCCAAAAGCTTTCAGCAAAGTTCTTCTCTTTATTCTAACACTTGCAGGTTTTTCAACAAACCACCTCAAAGTCATCACCTCACAAGCGGTAAAGGTAAAACAGGGTCTATCCAAGAAGTTCCCATAGGCTCTACTGGCTGACCTCCTCCGTTAAGGCAACCTCCGGGGCAAGCCATGACTTCTATAAAGTGGTACTTACTCGTTCCTGCGAGAACTTCTTCTAAAACTTCTTTTATGTGCAAACCCCTGTATCCAATCCCGTTAACCACGCAAACGTTTAGCGTTAATTCATCCAATCCAGTTTCATTTCTCAGCTCTTTCTTTAGAGGTATCGTAACTTTTGCTTCAACCCTTGGATGGGTGTAACCCCTAACTTTTACAAAGTTCCAATCTTCGCTAATTGCCGGCGGTTCTTGACCAGATAGAACACTCCAAGCAAATCTAAGGGCTGCCTCCATAACACCTCCACTTGTACCGAAAATAGTGCCTCCTCCACTATACCACTCGAAGTTTTCTGGTTCTTCGTTATTTGGAAAGTTTAGCGGGTTTATGCCTTTCCTCCTGAACAGCTCTGCTAAATCTCTCGTAGTTAAAACAGCGTCAACGTCTCTGAATTTAGTGGTAACCAATCCTTTATCCTTCAACCACTTCCAAGCACTGTCGAATTCAGGTCTTGAAGCCTCATATATTTTTGCCGTACACGGCATAATCCCAACAGTGTAAACCTTCTCTGGATTTACTTTCCAAACTTTTAAAGCCCCATACGTCTTTGCAGTTGGTCCTGCCATTTGTTGCGGAGATTTACAGCTCGACAAGTGCGGTAAAATTTCAGGGTAATACACTTCTGCATATCTAACCCACGCAGGACAGCAAGATGTAAATTGAGGTAACGGTTTGTTTTTAAACTCGCTGAGATCTAACTTTACTTTTTTTACCCAGCTGATTGGTCTTACGTCTTTTATTTCGAATTCAATTTCTTTCAACCCCAACTCCCAATACGCAACCCTCCCTATGAGTTCTGTTCCCTCCTCCATTATCGTCTGATCTGCAGCAAAGTTGTTTTCGTATATGTGAAATCCAGCTTTCTTCAAAGCTAAGTGCAAGTTCGAAACTGTTAATGTCCCTGGTGGCTTCCCAAACTCCTCAGCTATCGCAACTCTTACAGCTGGAGCTACTATTGCCACAACAAAAGAGTTTTTGTCTTCTAATTTTTTCATTACTTCATCGAGAAAACTCATTTGTTCAATCGCACCAAAAGGACAGTTTATCAAACATTGACCACAGTTTATGCACATGTCGTAGTCTATGTAATGCCTCGTCCCGATCTCACCCATCATCGCTCCAGTAGGACACTGGGTTCTGCAAGTGTCACATCCTACGCATCTATCGGATACTCTTACAATTCCTGCTAACTCTCCTTTTCTATAAGTTCTCAACTTTTCATTTACTGGAGAAGGTGGAAAAGTTCTAATCTTTTCTACCATTTCACCACCCTTAACAAATAAGTGTTTAGAAATTTATCTTTTTTGCTACTAATCATCAAAATAGTATTAAAAAATTAGAATAAATCGAAATATATTACATAAAAAGTGAACTAAATCTTTGAGAGTATGCTACGAAGGTGAAACAGTTCCATGAATAGATTTCTCTCCTCATCACTCATGTGGGGAAAGCAGTCAGTAATAACGTCGTAACCGAACGGACACAATCCGGAAACGCACTTGAAACAACAACCCCTCTCAATGCAAGCAGGCTTTCTAAAAACCATATCATCAACACACAAGCACAACATTTTTTGACACCTCGATTACGGTTTACATAACGGTGTTAATGTCCAAGTTATTTAAATATTTCTAAATTTTTAAAATCGATTTTGACGACGCAATGAAATAATTTATAAAAAATTAAAGTAAACTTATTATTGTTAAAAGAATACAGCGCTGTTTTCAAGCGTTTCTGTCGATAATTAAAAGTTTACTTCTGTTTAATTTAATAAGGGTCGATTCTCGAAATCCATTTCGAAAAATTTGAAAAATAGTAATTACTTTTTCTTTTTCTTTTCTTTTGTCTCTTCTTTTATCTCTTCTACTTTTTCCTCTTCCTTTACTTCTTCTACTATTGCAGACGCCAAGGTGTAATACCCAAGAGCGTTTGCTGCAATTGGGTTGTCGGGAACTTTTATTTCTGCTATCTCTCTAAAAGCATTTTCAAACTCCTCTTTTACCCCCGGTAATAAAGCTCCTCCACCCGTTAACACCATGTTGTCAACTATCGTAGTTGACAAACCTTCGAGCATTAGTTTAGCCCTGCTCGCTATCCTTTCAACCCAACTTTTCAGTAATTTTCTGTAATCTTCAAATATTTCCTCATGCTTTACAGTAATCCTTCTACCACTCCTTATTCTTCCAACCTCATAATTTTCGTCAGTTATTAGTTTCGTCAACTCCTCAGGAGTTAACGTTATTCCAGCCTTATTTCTAACTGTAACTTCTATGTTGTCAAAAAGCCAGTCTATACCCACTAACATTGTATCTCCTTTCAAGTATTCCATTTTGCTCAAAACTATCATATCAGTAGTACCAAAGCCTATGTCGATGCAAACCCCCGTATCGATTCCCATATACGCAAGAGTCCCGACCGGTTCTGGAAAAACCAAAACGTCAACTCCAAGTTCAGACTTCATGCTGGCTGATAACTCTTCCCTCTCCTTCTTAGAAGATTTTACCGGTAAACCCGTAGCCACTACTTTTGGTTTAACTTTTAAAATCTGGACTGCGTACTTAGCAAGTTCTATGTACGACTTGTGAATGATTCTACCTTCATGCAAGGGTCTAAGAGCTTCAACGTTTTCAAGGCTCTCCATTATAGCCAAAGCCTCTTCTCCAACATAAGTGCTCTTTGACTTTCCAGTTAAATTCCAGTCTTTTTCTTCCCCGTAAACGACTATGCTCGGAAAAATCGTAACGTTCTTTCCATCCTTTGTAGCTTTGGTATAATTCGTTCCAATATCCAGTCCTACATGCGTCATGCTTCAAAGTTAAGCTGGAATTATAAAAGATTTTCAGCGTTACAATTAACTGCAATGCACATAAATAAGGCTAAGTGAGACTCGATATTTACCTCGTTAAAACAGGTTACTTCAGCAGTAGGAACAGAGCTAAAAATGCAATAAAAAGAGGGTTTGTTCTCGTTAACGGAGAAGTTGTAAAAAAACCTTCAAAGCAATTAATAGGCTCGGAAAAAATTGAAGTCGTTCAACCCGAAAGGCCAGAAGGTTACTGGAAACTCATGAAAATAGATGAAAAATTTAATTTACTAAAAAAGAATTATTTTGTGTTGGATGTGGGCAGTAGTGCCGGAGGATTTTTAATATACTCAGCAGAGAGGTGCAAAAGAGTTTTGGGAGTGGAGTTCAGCAGAGAGTTCCTGCCCCAACTATCAGCTATCGCTAAGGAATTCAGCAACGTTGACGTTGTAATTGCAGATATTTTTAGCTTTAACGTTAAAACAGAATTTGACTTAGCTCTCGTGGATTTGTCTCTCGATATAAATAGTGCATTAAAAGCTGTCAAAAGAGTTTACAAATTTTCAGAAAAAATAATGTTTGTCGCAAAAGGTGTAAAGTTAAACGAAATTGACGTAGAAAAACCTTTAAGAGTTATCAATGCCATGCAGTCAAAAAAGAGAGAAGTCTATTTGCTTTTGGAATAAACTAATAAACTTAGGAATAAACTACTTTCTTCAATCTGTTCATAACTTCCTCTAATTCCCTTTCAAATTCCTCGGCTAAGCTTAGTAGTTCGATTAATCCGTACTTTTGCATTTCCTCGCTCATCTCTGGGTGAGATAATACGAATTCTCTAAGGTTTCTGTGAGAAGAAGCTACATCAGAATAGATTTCGTTTAGCATTACTAACATCAGCATAGCTTTACTTTTTTCATCGAACAAAGTTACACCTCCAAAATGCTAATTTCTCCATCCTCGCATATGGCATACGTCTTTTTTCCTGTTAAATATCCGCACACTTCTCCCGGATTTATTACCGTAATTTCACCTTTTTCTATAAAAGGTTCGTGAGTATGACCTATTACTAAGTAACTCACCTTACACTTTTTTAAAATGTCAACTAAGCCCATATCAGTTCCATGATAAACCACTCCACTTGGAAACTCCACTACATCTCCAATAACCCATCCCTTTTCTACAGAGATTTTCTCCAAAAGTCTTCTTTCTCCGTCGTTATTTCCAAACGCTATGTACATTTTTTTGTTTAATGTAAAGAACTCTTTTAGCGTAAATGGTGCTACTATATCTCCCGCATGAACGATAAAGTCTATTTTCTCTTTTTTTAGTTGATTTACAAGTTCTCTCACAGCCTCCAAGTTGTCGTGCGTATCAGAAACTATTGCGAATTTCATGTTTTGAAATTAGTGTTTCAATTGAAATTCTTTGTCGTCATATATTATCAAAACAACTTAACCAAAAAACTTAATAATCTGACATATATCAAGACAACTTGATTAAAATTCCAAAAGATTGGAGGTGGTATCTTGCATATATCCGACGGAATATTAAGCCTGAAGTGGTGTGCATTCTGGTATGCCGTATGCATACCGTTTTGGTATCTGGGAATAAGAGAAATAAGAAAGAAAAGTGAGAAAGATCCAAAGTATAAACCAATGCTGGCTTTAATGGGTGCAGCTGTATTCATAATATCGGTCTGGCACATCCCTGTCCCCGTAACGGGTTCTTGTTCCCATCCAGTGGGAACACCGATGGCAGCAATAATAGTCGGGCCTTTTGCAACTGTAGTGATAACTTCAATAGCTCTGTTCTTTCAGGCGTTTCTTGGACATGGAGGTATCACAACTCTTGGAGCTAACACTTTTTCCATGGGAATTATGGGCACTTTTACCGGATACGCTACTTACGTTTTACTTAGAAAGGCGAAAGCTCCTCTCTGGCTTTCAGCCGGCTCAGCGGGATTCGTTGGAGATATGGTAACGTATCTAACTTCCTCTTTCGAATTAGCAGTTGGACTTCACGCTAACAATGTGCTACACTACTGGTGGCTTTACTTTATGGGATACGGGCCTACTCAGATACCTCTCGCCATAGGGGAATTCATATTCACGGCTGCCGTCGTTCAGTACATTGCTGAAAGGTCTAACGTAACATGGGGTGTCGCTTATGCGTAAGTTCGCTATTACCTGCCTAATTTTGATGGTGGTAGTTACTCTCTCGATACTCGCCTCAGCTTACTACAGCTACAGCACTGGCAAGAGTCTGGAGGCTACCGACGATATAGTGAACGACATGGCGTCACACGCAGCGAAAGCTAAGCCGACTGACTACCTGCCTGCCATTCCAGAGGAAATGGAGCCAATAGGTTTTACCTTAGCCGGAATATTCGCAGGGCTGATAATCGGATACCTGTGGGACGAGATAGAAGAGCTCGCGAGGTGAAAGTCTTGCCCCCTTGGTTTACGGGAGATGTCGTCAACGGAGTCGGAACGACTGTTGGATTTTTCTTGGCAGCAATAGTTGGAAGGGCGATAAAGGAGATGAGAAAAAAGAAGTGAGAAAGAGGTGATTCTTTGTTAGAGTTAAGAAAAGAGGATAAGGAGAAAATAGACGGAAAAGTAAAAGCAATATCCACTTTCATTCTTCTTTTTACAGTTACCGCCATGAAGGATTTGCTCATACCATTAGCAATTTTCTTATCGTTAGTACCTTTTATAATTAAATTTAAAATTTCTGTTAAAAAATTAGTTTACCCGGTTTATGTAGCCATAGTCGTCTTTTTAATCGTGCTGTTCACGTATCCCGGAAGAGTTTTGTGGAAGTGGTGGATACTGAAAGTTACAGAAAACGGCGTTTATTACTCGACTCTCATTTTTATCAAAGTTCTCACTTGCGTTTCATTGCTTTTAATACTCGCAGCTTCAACGAGAATGGTAGATATCGTTTCCGCTCTGAGTTTTCTTCCAGACGAAGTTTCCGAAATAGCCTTTCTCATGATCAGATACATAGAAACTCTTTACAGAACGAGTTGTAAGCTTAAAATGGCTGCCAAGTCCAAAAACGCCTTCTCCAAAGAGCTTTCGTTTAAAAAGAGGATACACAACTTGGGAATACTTGCCGGAGTTTTGATATCGAGGGCAATGGATAAAGCAGAAAGAATCTATCTAAGCATGGTAGCGAGAGGTTATTCAGGAAAGCTAAGGGTAGAAAACGGATGGAAAAGAAAGGAGATTTTGCAAGTGATTTTGTTCTTCTTCTTTTGCATTTTTTTGGTTTACATAGACAGGAGGGTTGTGGTTTGAAAGCTGTCGTTGTTAAAGATTTATACTACTCATACGGAGAAGTTCAGGCTTTGAAAGGTGTCAGCTTAGAAGTTGACATTGGTGAAAAGTTAGCCATTCTCGGTCCAAACGGATCTGGGAAAACGACACTGTTGCTTTGCATCGCCGGTTTAATCGAACCTGAGAAAGGCATAGTAGAAGTAATGGGTGAAAGAGAAAACTTCAGAAAACACGTAGGAATAGTCTTTCAGAATCCCGACGACCAAGTTTTCATGCCAACCGTTTTTGACGATATTGCGTTCGGGCTTAGAAATATGGGTTTGAGTGAAAGTGAAGTGAAAGCCAGAGTAGAAAACGTTCTAAGGCTTTTGAACATAGAACACTTGGCAAGTAGAAATCCCGCTAATTTAAGCGGTGGGGAAAAGAAAAAAGTAGCAATAGCGGGTGTTTTAGCAATGAAGCCTTCTATAATACTAATAGACGAGCCAACAGCGGGCTTAGATCATTCAGGGATTCACGAAGTGTTCAACATTTTGACAGAGCTCAATGCTGAAGGAATTACGGTAATAGTTACAACTCACGATGCCGAATTCGCATTCGCATGGGCAGACAGAATCATTACTATGAACTCCGGGAGAATAGGTAAAGCTAAGGTAAAGTTACCGGGAAAAGTTAGCGTTCTTAGCAGTCTCGAAAAACTTGGATTGATAGAAAACACGGTTTTCGAACATTTAAGCAGAATGGGTATTAAGGGAAAAGTAAAAATCGTCAATGGTAAAGCCGACTACTGTTACGGAATAGTCGATTTCAGCAAAATAGACAGTCCAGAGTTCGACTTAGACATAATAGCTTTGAACACATACTTGAAAGAAGTGAGAGTTTCTGTCTCAAAACAAATGCTCAAAAAGTTTTTGGAAGAAATGGAAAAAAGAAACGTTTCACTCGACATCTAATCCTATGGTTTTCCTATACCTCATTCCCGGAAACTTTATCTTTGAAATAGCAGAGTACGCTTTTTTCCTCGCTAACTCGCAGTCTCTATCTTTTCCGACTACAGTCAAAACCCTTCCACCAGTCGTGCTGTAGTGAGAGTTCTTAGCGATTCCGTTAGCGTAAATTATCGCTTCTTTCATAGCTTCTTCTAATCCATCTATAGGCTGATTTGTGTAGTGGTCAGCAGGATATCCGGGTTTAAAACCTTCTCTCCCCTTTAAAGCCCCACTAACTGCGCAAATCGCTACGCAACAGTGATTACTAAATTTAACATTAAATTCTTCAAGCTCCTTGTTTATTACTGCCATGGACAGTTCGTAGATATCACTTTCAAGCCTTGGAAGCTTAGCTTGGGCTCCGGGATCACATTCTCTAACGTTAACTTCTAAAACCTTTGGTATAAACTCCCCACCCTCTTCTACGAGCATTATTACCGGGTAAAGTATTCCCCTAAAGTCGTAGTTATTTACTATCGGATTTACGACCTCATCCATAATTTTTTCTTCGACTTCTCTATTAACTGCTGGGTGGGGGCTAATAGCACCCATACCACCCGTATTTGGATTGATCAGCATTCCTTTTTCCATCATTTTCTTTGCATCTTCCAAAGTTATGTACTTCTTTCTAACACCCATGTAGAACTCTCTCATACCTTCTAAGTCATCTGGATCAAAAGCCCTTTTGTAGTCTCTCGCATGTCCGAAGGGTTTAGCTGTTTTGCCATCAGTTATAGCAGTAAATGCCACTTCCTTGCCGTAAAGTCTCTCTTCTATAACTACTTTATTTCCAGCGTCGCCAAACTTCTTTTTAACCATTATCTCTTCTACAGCTAAAATAGCCTCATCTACACAATCACAAACGTAAACACCTTTACCAGCAGCTAAACCATCAGCTTTTACCACTACTTT
>JALSQI010000048.1 GCA_026985525.1 Archaeoglobaceae archaeon | reverse complement strand
TGATTGCCGACTTACACGTTCACTCTCACCACAGTAAAGATTCTAAGAGTAGAGTAAAGGATATAGTTTACACGGCGTTGAAAAGAGGTCTTAACGCTTTAGCTATAACTGATCACGACACTCTAAATGGCTCCTTAGAGGCGGTAGAACTGGTTAGTGAAGAAAACCTTGACCTCTTAATACTGCCCGGAATGGAAGTATCTACATCAGATGGACACCTTTTAGCTTATGGTATATCGAGAGAAGTAGATTCCGGCATGAGTATGGTCGATACTATTAAAGCTGTTAAAAACTTAGGGGGATTAGCAGTTGTAGCCCATCCTTTTCAGTTCTACAGGCATGGATTAGTTAAGTTTTGGGTTGTGAAAGAAGCAGATGCAGTGGAAGTTTTTAACTCAAAGTACGTACTTGGTATTTGCAACTTTCTCGCCAAAAAACTTGCAGATTTTTATAAAAAACCCGGTACTGCTGGAAGCGATGCTCACAAAGCTGAGGAGGTTGGCAGAGCCGTTACGATTATACATTGTCCTCGAAAAGTTGCTGGTATTAATGAAGTGCTTGAGGCGATAAAGGCTGGAAAAACGAGTGTTACCGGTGAAAGACAAAAACTCAGAAACTGGTAAAGAGTTAAAAGCAATTAGTCTTTCTTATTTTTATGGCTGAACAGGACGAGGTATCTGAACTAATTAAGAGGAAAATGGGGCAAATAAAGAAAAAAATTGCAGTGATGAGTGGCAAAGGTGGTGTGGGGAAGTCAACGATTTCTGCTCTGTTGGCTGTACACTTAGCTAAAAAAGGTTTTATGGTTGGATTGCTTGATGCGGACTTTTTAGGTCCCTCTATACCTAAGTTATTCGGTATGGAAAGGAAAAAACCACTTTCAAGCATAGATGGAATAGATCCCGTTCTAAGTACTAAGTACGCTATAAGGATTATGTCCATACAGTTCATGACACCTGATGGGGTGGCTGTTATATGGAGAGGGCCTATGATTTCGAAAGTTCTGAGAGATTACTTAGCTCACGTTTCGTGGGGTAGGCTTGATTACTTAATAGTTGACATGCCTCCAGGAACTGGGGATGTTCCAATAACAGTAATGCAGGAAATAGACCTCGACGGGGTAATAATGGTCGCAACTCCCCACGACTTAACGGCATCTGTGGTTGAGAGAGCCATAAACATGGCGAGAACTATGAATACTGAAGTTTTGGGAATAGTTGAAAACATGAGCTACTTTAAATGCCCCGATTGCGGAAGAATAGCGAAGTTTGGTAGGGGATCTGAACTTCTTGCGAGGAAGTACGGATTAAAAATCATAGCAAAAATACCCTTAGAAGAAAAACTTTCAGCTTACTGCGAATCTGGGTTAATAGAAGAGTATGGAGAAGATCACTTTAGAGATTTTATACCTTAATTAGAATTTTATATCTCGAATATCTTAATTAAGTTTTAATTATTTGTTTTTTATTACTATTTGACAGCACCCATCTTTGCATTGTAGTGCTGTTAAAATGCATTTACAAGTGGTACAAAAATAGACAAAATAGGCATAATAAAGATTTAAAACGTCAAAGGTTTAAGTACTCAAAAGCCGAATTTGCAGCTATAGCCCCATCTCCGCATGCTGTAACGACTTGTTTTAATGGATTATCGCAACAATCTCCAGCTGCGAAAACTCCTTCAACGTTTGTTCTCTGTTTTTTGTCAACTTTTATGTAGCCCATGTGATCTCTTTCAACTCCCAATTTTCCAGCTAAATCGGTTTGGGGTCTCATACCTACTGCTATGAATACGCCATCTACATCTAACGTGAACTCATCTCCATCAACTCTCTTTAAAACTACTCTTTCTACTTTCTGCTCTCCTTCTATTCTTACGACTACGCTGTTCCAAATTACCGGGATGTTTCTCTTAAATAACTCTTCCTGAAGTGCTTTTTCTGCTCTAAACTTGTCCCTCCTGTGAACGACTGTAACGTCGCAACCAATCTCTTTTAAGTATATGGCGTCCGTCAAAGCTGTATTACCCCCTCCAACTACTATTACCTTTTTTCCTCTGAAGAAGTGTCCATCGCACGTCGCACAGTAGCTTACACCCCTGCCTATGAACTCCTTTTCTCCCGGCACCCCAAGCTCTCTATGCTTACCTCCAGTTGCGAATATTACTGTTTTAGCTTTGAACTCTTCTCCGTTTGTTTTAATCAAAAATACGTCTCCATCTTTTTTAACGTCTAAAACGCTATCAAAAACGTGTTCTGCAAATTTAAGAGCTTGTTCTTTCATTTTTTCGAGTAATTCATATCCGCTTCCTTCAAAACCGGGGTAGTTCTCTATGAAAGGCACTGTTGACAGTTGAGAAGGCAAACTTTCGAACACTATTACTTTTAGCCCGTACCTTCCAGCGTATAGAGCTGCTGTCAAACCAGCAGGTCCGCAACCGATAACGGCGACATCGTACATATTAAAGAATTGTTAAGAGTTTTTAAAAAAGTTAACTGAGGGCGGAAGGAGTAAGTTTTTTCAGCTTTCCTTTTTCTATAAGCTCTTTTACCTCTTCGACCAGTCTAAATTTCTGGACTTTTCCCCTTCCACTCAGAGGAAACGAGTCTGTTATGTAAACGTATCTCGGAACCTTAGCACTCGCTATTTTACCGTAGCAGTAATCTACTACTTCTATAGGCTCTAATTTCACGCCGTCTTTTGGTATTACTGCGGCAACTACTACTTCTCCCAAATCTTCGTCCGGCACGCCAATTACTGCAACATCCTGAATCTTTTCGAACTCTCTTAAGTACTGCTCTAAGTCGAGTGGATAGACGTTAAATCCTCCAACTATTATCAGTTCTTTTTTCCTTCCTTTGAATATTATGTATCCCCTTTCGTCCATCACTCCTAAATCTCCCGAATAAAGCCATCCATCTTTTATAGTCTCAGCAGTTTTCTCTGGCATTTTGTAATATCCCTTCATTACGTTGTAACCTCTGCATATAATTTCTCCAACTTGTCCTCTCGGAACTTCTTTACCGTTTTCATCAACTATCTTTACTTCTATATCTGGTAGAGGTTTGCCAACTGTTTTAACTCTGTCTTCTATGCTGTCTTCTAAGCTCGTCATAGTTATTCCGGGAGAAGCCTCTGTAAGTCCATAAGTTATGCATAAGTTAACGCCCATCTCCTCTAAGGTTGCTCTCATTAAGTCTTCTGGACAGGGCGCTCCAGCCATTATACCTGTTCTTAGAGAAGAGACGTCGTAATCTCCTCTTCTAAACTCTTTAAGCTCTCTGTGAAACATCGTTGGAGTGCCGTGAACCATTGTACACTTGTGTTTTTCTATTTTTTCAAGTGCATCTCTCTCGTTGAAGACCAAGAGTGGTACTATTGCTCCCCCAAAGTTTGCCATAAGCGTTATAGACATAACGCAACCAAAGCAGTGAGTAAAAGGAACGGGAACTAAAAGCCTATCTTTTTCGCTGACTTTCATGTTCTCTCCCTGATCGTAGGCGTTCTTTATTATTTGATGCTGACAGAGCATTACACCTTTTGGCACACCCGTAGTTCCGGAAGTGTAGAGTATCAGCGAGATGTCCTCTGGAGTAACTTTTTCGATCTCTTTTAAGAATTCTTCATCTCTTTCCCATCCTTTTCCCATTTTCAGCAATTCATCAAAACTCATTCCGTTAACTTTTTCCACATCCTCGTCTGGATTTTTTCCGGCAACTATTACGTGTTTTAGTTTGGTTTTATCTCTAACTTCGTTTATCATGTCCGCAAATTTCCACTTGCCCATAGTTTCGTAAGTTATTACTGCAATTGAATCTGAATGACCCATTATGTGTTCTGCCTCAACTGTTCTGTACCAGTGATCCACTGGAACTAAAACTGCTCCTATGGTAGGGATAGCCCACCAGCACACGACCCATTCTGGCGTGTTCTGCATCCACAGGCTAACTTTATCTCCTCTCCTTATTCCAAGCTTGTACAAGCCATAAGCTGTTCTCATAACTTTCTCGTACAGCTCGCCATAGCTCATTTCTTCCTCGCATATAACAGCTGGGTTTTCCGGAAACTTTTTCGAAATTTTATCTATTCTCTCTTTGAACGTTTCCCATTCCCTGTACGGCATAATCCTCACCGTTCATAACTATTTTTAATGATATTACGCAGGATTTATCGTGGGTATAAAAATCTTAGGGCATTGTCAAGTTGGCATCACGTATCACTTAATTACAAAAAATTATAAAGCTATTCAAACTATCTAATTAACTATTTCAATCGAAATCCTAATATAGTTAATTAGTTTTTTCCGACTATGGAGCTTGGAGACGTCATAGAAAGTGGTTTCAGACTTTGGCTTTCGAACCTTAAAGTAGGATTATTCTTCTTATTTAGCTATCTTTCCACCGTTTTAATTCTGTTAATTCCTTTCGGTATTTTGTGGAAGGAATGTAATGGAAACTTCTTTATTGCAGAGCAGGTTGTTAAAAGTAACCCCGCTTTAATAGCTTCGTTTTTTATCTCTTTTATCTTAGCTTCTCTCGTTTCAATTTACTTTTACTTTGCAGGCATAAGAGCTTGCGTTATGGCAATAGATGGCGAATTATCAATTGTAGGTGCCATGAAGTACGCTTTAAAGAGGTTTTTGTCTTACATCGGTGCCGAAATTCTAAAAATTTTAGTAATTTTAATATCTTTAACTCCAGCGTTTCTTTTTATAATCCCTTTCTCCACGCCCAATAGTTTCAGTAAAGGACCAAACTTTCTAATATCTGGCGTAATTTTCGTTATTTTGTCAGTTATAACATTTATAATAATTTTAATTTTTCTTGTTTACGTTGAATATGCTGTGGCTGATGGGCATAGTGCTGTTGAGAGTATAAAAGTGTCTTTTAGGACTGCTAAGAATTGCTTTTTCGAGACAATAATTCTCTTAATACTACTTTTCGCAATTGGCGTTCTCTGCAATTTACTGGCGAGATTGATAGCTTTTCCGTTCATGCCTTCGTTCATGCAAAACCCGTTTATGTTCAATCCCGTTAGGCCGAATCCTTTCCTATCTCCCAGCTATCTGTTAGATATGGTAAAATTCTTGTTAGTCTATTTAGCATCGTTATCTCTTCTAAACTCTTTCGTTGTTTCACCTCTAAGGGCTTTTATGCTTATCCTTAACATGAGAAAATGTTCTTAGCTTTTCCACTTCTTTTTTTACTTTCTCTTTTAAAATAAAAGCAAGTTCGAGCTCTTTCCCTTCTATTTCCCTAAGTTTTATTTCGTTTTTTCCGAGTAACTCTTCCGCTTTGGGACATAAGAAGTCAACGCATATTACTTGCCTAACTTTTAACCTGCAACCCCTCTTCCCAACAAAAAAGCACAGCCCTTCAACTTCTCTTTCTTCTGGAACTTCTACTCCTATTAGGTAGTTGAGTAGCAAGTCGTAAACGTCAAACTCCTCTGCAACCCACGGTCTGCAACAGCACTTACCCTCTTCAGCACAAACTCTGCAGAGGTCGGGGAGTTTCGTTTCTTTCATAAATCTATGAGTTTCTTCTATAGCTGAATTCAATTCTTTTAATTCATCTTTAAACTTTTCTCTTAGATAAAATCCGTATTCTTCAAAAAGTTTTTTCGCTTCTTTAATCCTTTCAACTACTTTTTCTTCAACTACTTTTTCCATCACTTTTTTTACTACACTACCCAATAAAACTTTTTTAACTTAAATCGAGTTCCCGTTGAATGCTGGTGTTGCAGGTAACTCCGTACTACTTACCTCACGTTGGTGGAGTAGAACTTCACGTTGCCAATTTGGTTAGAAATCTCGGATGTTCGGTAAAAGTTGTGTCTTCGAAACCCTCTAAGGCGGACTTTCAAGTTAAGAGTATTTTTTTACCTTACACACCAATACCTCTTACATTCCCCAAAGTTAAGGCTGATGTTTATCACTCTCACACGCCATCTCCCTTTTTCTCGTTAAAAGCTAAGGAACTCGCAGAAGAGTTTAAAGCACCTCATTTAATTACGTATCACAACGACGTCGTTATCCCTGATAGAGTTGATGGTTTTTACATCCCACCTTTCTTAGGAAATACAATCGAAAAAGTAAACGAAAAAATAGTTATTCCTGTTTTAAAGAAAGCTGAATTGATATTAGCTACTACAAAAAGTTATGCATTGACTTCTCCCATCCTTTCGAAGTTCATGGATAAGGTTGAAATCGTGCCAAATGGCGTAGATGTTAACGTTTTCACTCCCGGAGGTGTAAAAAAAGACAGAGTAGTTTACGTTGGAAGACTCGTTGAGTACAAAGGTTTACCTTACCTCATAAGGGCTATGAAAGATGTTCAGAAATATAGAAACGTAGTTTTAACTGTTGTCGGGGATGGGGAAGACAGGATTTACTTTCAAGAATTGTGTAGAAAGCTCGGAGTTAAAGCAGAGTTTACGGGTAAAATTGAATTAAAAAAGCTCGTGGAAGTAATTAGAAACTCCAAACTTTTAGTTTTACCATCTTTTTCAAGACTTGAGGCTTTTGGAATAGTTCTCTTGGAGGCTATGGCTTGTGGAACTCCAGTCGCTGGAGCTAACGTTCCCGGAGTAGGGGAAATAGCATCAAAAGCTGGATTTGTTTTCAACAGCGTTGAAGAGCTATCTTCTATAATTCTCGAAGTCGTGGACAACGATTCCTTAGTAAGGAAGCTTGGTAAAAGGGGTAGAGAAGTAGTTGTTAGAGAGTTTAGCTGGTCGAGTATTGTTAAAAAAATAGAAAAAATTTATGAAGAGGTGATTTTTTGAAATTAGCGATAGTAGTTCCAGTTGCACCTTTTGAGCCTGAGGAAATACTGTTACAATCAGTTAGGTGTTTGAAAGAACTTGAATTCGATGGAGAGAAGAAAATACTTTACGTCGTTGATAGAAATGGAAAAGAAGATAGAAGAGCTGAGTTGTTGAGAAGAGAAGGTGTAGAAGTTCTCGAAAGAAATAATACGAGAGGAAAGAGGGCAGGAGCTATAAATGATGGACTAAAATACCTAAGAAGCTTTAAACCTGAATTCGTAGCAATATTTGACGTTGACAGTAAACCCGAAAAAAACTTCTTAATAGAAAACGTTAAAGAACTTATAAAATGTGAAAAAGCATACATATCTTCTTCACCCCGCAGAATATACAATGCTGTTAACTTGGTTAGCAAAACAGTTGAATTGGAGTATCACTTACTGAACTACCTTATAAAGAAAAACGGATACAAGCAGTTCAACGGGTTAATAGGTGTTTTGAGAGCTAAGTTTCTTTACGAATACGGACTTAACGAGTGCGCTATAACTGAGGATGCTGACTTTTCGACGAGGATGCACGCCATGGGTTACAAAGCTATATATTGTGATAAATCTGTATTACATGAACAATCTCCCTTAAGCTGGAAGGAATTTTATTACCAAAGAAAGAGGTGGTACTTTGGCGGGCTTCAGCTTTGGAGGTATAGAGAATTGGTTAAAAAGAGTAGAAAAGAGTTTAAGTACTCTTGGTACCTCGCTTTAACGATAACCTACATTCCCGTTTTAATTTTACCTTTCCTGCCCATACTACCTTTATTAATTTTGGCAAAATTTAGAAACCTTAAAAAGCTGATTGCAGTTCCGGGTTTTGTCGTTTACTCCTTAGTTCTTCAATCTGCGGCATTATCTGCTGTAGTCAGCTATTTAAGGAAGAGGAACGTGGAATGGAAAGCTGCGAGGAGGACAGCGTGATGAAAGACAATTTGAAGAGAAAGACTTTGCTTGGCATTCTGATAAGCGTTGTAGCCTTGATACTAATATTTCACTTCACTGAAACTAAGGTTACGTGGAGAGCTATATTTAGAGCTAAGATTCCGTTTTTGCTTTTAGCGTTCTCTTTGCAATTTATTTTCTGGCTTTTCTGGGCGGTTAGAATTCAATACTTAACTAAGTATTTGGGAAAAACTATCTCGTTATCCTACGCTTTTGAAATAACTCTCGCAAGTGGTTTTCTTGCAGCGATAACACCTTCTTCTGCTGGAGGAGAGCCTTTAAGAGTTAAAATGCTTTACGACGCAGGAGTTGGTGCGGGAGAATCGACGGCAATAGTTTTAGTTGAAAGAATACTCGACGCAATCTTCTTTTCTATTGCTTTGCCGGTTTTCGTAATATTTACCGGGTTTTCTATGAAGTTGGGCATGGAAGTTAGTACTCTGTTTGCTTTTTCGCTAATAGCTTTTTTAGTTTTCCTATGGCTTTTACTGAAAAGGCCAGAAAGACTTAAATCTCTGTCAAATAGTATTGAAAAATTCGTCGCAAAGTTTAGCAAGAAAAGGGCTGAAGGTCTTTCAGAGAAGTTGAGAGAAGAGATGTTAGCTTTTAGAGAGGCTTTATTAATGCTTGCTAAAAAGCCGAGGTGTGCAATTCTGTCTTTGCTTATCACCGTTTTTATATGGATACCAGAGTTTTTAATACCCTCGGCAATCCTCGAAGCTTTTGGTTGTAAACCATACTTTTTATATTCTATAACTGCTCAACTCTTGCTCGTAGTCATATCTCTTCTACCTCTAACTCCCGGAGCGAGTGGTATAGCCGAATTTGGGATGAGCTATCTCTACTCTAACTTCGTTCCCAACCATATAATTGGCGTTCTCACAGCACTCTGGAGATTTATAACATATTATTTGAATTTAATAGCTGGATTTTTCGTAATTAAAAGAAGGTATATAGATTTGGAACGATAATGTTAATAACGATGTTACCAAATGCTGACTCATGGCAAAGGCTTTATTAGTATCTTCAATAGAGGGGTACTCTGGAAAAAGTGGAATAATAATAGCCTTAGGACTGTTGCTGAAGAAGAAGGGGTTTAAAGTAGGCTATTTCAAGCCATTTGGTGCCAGAACCGCTTACTTGGAGAGTGAAGACAGGATAGTTGACGAAGATGCATACAGCACGGCACAAGTCTTAAGCACTGGGGATTCAATTGACGACATATGTCCAATTTTACTCGACCTGCCCTACATAGAATTTATATCTCAGGCTGAGAGGTCGGAAATAGAGAGAAGAGTTAAGGAAGCTTTCTCCAAAATAAGTGAGGGTAAGGACATAGTTTTAATAGAGGGTTCTATTGACTACAAAACTGGTAGAACAGTTGGTTTATGTGACTTGTGCGTTTCTTCTCTGTGCAACGCAGAAGTGCTTATGGTTGCCAAGTACACGTCTGACTTCGTTCTCGACGGACTTTTAGCCGCAAAAGATATTTTTGGAGAAAGGCTTGAAATGGTTCTTTTCAACCAGCTTGGAGGTTACAAGAGGGCTTATGTGCAAAGTGTTGCGGAGAAAGTTTTGAAATCTTACGGGATGGAGTTACTTGGAATAATACCGAAAGATACAGTTTTAGCAGGGTTGTTTGTTAGCGAAATAGCTGAAGAACTCAACGCAGAATTCGTAGTTGAACCGAAGAGAGATAGAATTGTGGAGGAAATAGTAATTGGTGCTATGTCTCCTCAGGCAGCAGTTGAGCACTTCAAAGAGTCTAAGAACGCAATTTTGGTTACTGGTGGAGATAGGGCGGACTTGCAAATAGTGGCTTTAGAAATGCCGAGTATAAGGTGCTTACTTTTAACAGGTAACGTTAAGCCAGCGGAAATAGTGGTAGAGAGGGCTGAGGAAAACGACGTGCCTATAATGTTAGTTGAGGAAGACACTTTAAAAACAGTAGCGAAACTCGAAGAAATAATGGGAAAAGCGAGAATTAAAGGAGAATTAAAGATAAAGAAAATGAAGTCCTTAGTTGAAAACTACGTTAACGTTGATAGAATCATAGAAAAGCTCGGATTGGAAAATGAAAGTCAAAGTTAGATTGTTTGCGAAGTTAAAGGAGAAGTACGGATTCGAGTGCAAAGAAATGGAAGTGAATTCAATTGAAGAATTGCTCTCTAAGTTCGAGGGTGTAGCATTAATAGCTTTAAACGGAGAGCTGTTAACTTCTAAGGACGTAAAACTTAGAGACGGAGATACCGTTGATTTAATGCCTCCATTCAGTGGAGGATAATTTTTAGTTTTTTGAAAATTTTTTAATCAGTTTTACAATACATTAATATATATTTATTATTTTTGTGTAATAGTTAAAACTGGTCAATTCTCGTTAAAACACCGGTTTTAAAATCGATGCCGAAAGCTATTTAATTTGAAAACTATACTTGCAGTAGGTGGTTGGCATGAAAGATTCAAAGAAATCAAAAGAAAACTTCGACGAAGAGTTACAAAAAAAGATATACGAGATATTAAAAGAGGCGAACGTGCCGCTTATAACCTCAGAAATAGCTGAAAAATTAAACCTTGAGCGTAGAGTCGTCCTTAGGAGATTGCAAAGAATGGCAATAGAGGGAAAAGTTAGGGGGAGGAGAATAGACGCAGCTAACGGAA
>JALSQI010000047.1 GCA_026985525.1 Archaeoglobaceae archaeon | reverse complement strand
ACAACTCTCGTATCGTCAGTGCCCATACCCCTATGCAACACATCGTTAGCGACTACCATTTCCAAGTTATCAGAAATAGCTTTATCCATTGCTATCTTCTCCAATTCTTCTTCGCTAACACCAGTTTCAGCTTTAAATCCAATTATGTGCCCTTTGTAAACCTTTCTAACTTCGTGTATTATCTTCGGAGCCATTTTGAGCTTAATCGTTATTTCTTTACAAGTCTTTATCTTTTTGTCAGCTTTTTCAACCAAGAAATCTGAAGGAGCAGCGGAGGAAACGAAGAGGTCACAATTTCTTACTTCCTTCAAGCAAGCTTTGAGCATGTCTTTCACACTAACAACTTTTATTACTTCGAAGTTCTCTAAGTTGAGATTTGGAGATTGTGACGTTATCAGAGTTACTTTTGCTTTCCTCTTCCAAAATTCGAGAGCTAAAGCAAGACCCATTTTTCCAGAACTCTTGTTGCTTATAAACCTAATTGGATCTATAAACTCGTAAGTTGGTCCAGAAGTAACTACAACTTTTTTCCCTTCGAATTCCTTAGAGGACAAAGCCATTTCAGCGTAAATACATATCTCCTCAACCTTAGCCAATTTAGCTTTATTTTCTTCAATTCTCGGTGGAACTACGTAAACACCTTTTTGCTTTAATTTTTTTAGGTTTTCTTGCAAAAAAGGGTTGTTGTACATCCCAGCATGCATTGCTGGTGCTATAACAACTTTTTTTCCAGAACCGATAGCTGTTAGAGTTAGTAGAGTTACGGGCGTATCAGCAATACCGCAAGCTATTTTTGAAATCGTATTCGCGGTTGCTGGAGCGATTATTAAGATGTCACACCACCCGTTAATTCCTGCAAGTTCTACGTGATTAACTCTCTCCTGAAAGTCGGAAACGAAGAGCAATGCTTTTTTCCCAACTATTTCAATCGCACTTTCGCTCGCAACAGTTTTTACTTCAAAACCTCTCCTCTTCAACTCTCTCGCAATCTTTACGCTTTCAACTGCTGCAAGACTTCCGGTAATGCACAAAACCGCTTTCAACTTTTCACCTCTCTAAGAACTTTCAAAAACTTTTCAGGATTAAGCTCTAATAGTATCGAGTGCTTTTCGAGGAACTTCTGGAGTTTTAAAACTTTTTTAGTTAATTCTTCATCTAAGGTAGTTTCGACAACTTTTACAACTTCCCTCTCTTCCCCACTTTTAGCGTCTTCAAGTTCTTCTAACCAACTCCTCTTCACTTCAGCCACTTCTTCCCTGATAACTCTCTTTATTGCCGAATTAAATCCACTCCAATCAGAGTCTATCTTAACCTCGTTTAATTCAACTTCTATAAGGTTTTCTGGGCAGGCGTACATGCAAGCTCTACAAAACCTGCAAAGCTCAGGTTCCAACTTCAACTTTCCATCCTTAACGTACCAAGCCCTACTCTTACAAACGTTTATGCATAGCTTACAGCTTTCCCAGTCGCAAAATCTCTCAAGCCTCTTCCAGTTAACTGTTATGCTTCCGTCAAAACTCCTATCAACGATTATTCCGTCGTAAGGACAGGAAATCTTGCAAAAACCACACTCTATACAGTTACCTATGCTAACAGCTACCTCAAAATCCTCAATTTTTTCATTAACTTTTGACTCACTTTTAACTTCTATCGCTCCGTTCGGGCAAATACTTTCGCATAACCCGCAATAATCGCACTTCTCTTCAACCAGCAAAATTTCTAAGAAAGGATTTGGACTTTCGGGATCAAAATCTTTTTTTACGGCAATCAATGCATCGCAGAAAAGAGTGCATCTTCCACACTTCTTGCACTTCTCCACATCGATTTTCAACTCCCCTTCCCTTCCCCACTCCCTACGATGAACGTCGTCAACTCTAAAAGATGGTTCGATTTTCACGGCTTTTACAGGGCACACTTCGTAACAAACTCTACATCCAACACAAGATTCAAGTTTTTTTGCACCTCCTACAGTTTCAAAAGGCTTTTTTTTGTTCTCGTTTATTCTAAATTCTATTGCTCTATCTAAGCAAACGCTACTGCATATTCCGCAAAAACAGCATGAGTTGTGATCAATAGATATTCCAGCCCCGGCGAGAAGCATTTCGTAACCGTAAAATTGAATCGCATTAGTCGGACAAGCGTAAACGCAAAGAGTGCATCCACTACACAGCTCAGGAGAATAATATATAGTCCTCACTTCAGTTTTACCTTTCCACTCTATTCTCTGCCTAAGAACAAACTTGTCATCTTCAACGTCAGCAGTTTTTTCGACTATCATACTACCACCGTTTTAACGAATTCTTCAAGCTCTCTAACTATTTTTTCAGCCTCTCCAGCAGAACACCATACGCTTTTAAGCCTGTTAGTACCGAGAGCTTTTGCTAAAGTATCAAACCTCCTCTTCGCAAATTCGTTAACACCGAAGTGACACTCACCAATTCTACAACCAGCAAGCACAACTCCTCTCGACTTCTTCAAAGCTTCCAGGATCATTTTAGCAGAAACCCTAACAGAGCAAGGCACTCTTATTACTCTAATCAACTCGCTGTACTTCATCCTCATAGCTCCAGCTAAGTCGAGAGCTGAATAAGCACAGTAGTTACAGGCAAAAACGATAATCCTACCCTCAGGTACAGCAGAAATTTCTGCAAACAACTCCTCGTTCGAGTAGTATCCCTGATTCATAGCACTTACTGGGCAAGCAGAAACGCACAAACCGCACATCCTGCACGCTTCACTTATAACCTTAGCCCTGTCCAAAACTTCTATAGCTTCTGCGGGGCATAGTTTTTCGCACGTTCTACAAGCGTTACATTCTCCTTCGACAAATGCACTGTATGGCTCTTTTTCGGCACACTCTAAGAACTCTAAAACTTTTGAAGCTGCCAATCCGGCTGAATATATACTATCCCTGATGTCTTTTGGCCCAGAAGCACAGCCTGCAACGAAGACTCCAGCTCTCAGAGTTTCAACTGGCCTAAGCTTTGGATGAACTACCTCTACGAAGTTGTCGTTCATTCCAGTAGCCAACACAACTAAATCGAATTTTTCTTCAAAAACTCTCCCCAGCAACGTGTCTTCGTATCTTACAACACCATTTTCTACGACTGGTTTCGCTCTAACAAACTTTACGCCAGATTCCATAGCTTTTCTATAGTAATTTTCGTAGCTACCCGGTGCTCTGATATCTGTGTAAAACACTGTAACTTCCGCTCCCTTATTTTTTAAAATCATGGCATTTTTTATACTAGCCATACAGCAAACTGCGGAACAGTGCTTGTTCGTGTTCAAATCTCTGCTACCGACGCAAAGTACGAATGCCACTTTTTTTCCCGAAAAATTCTTAGAAGAAACCAGCCTTTCAAGTTCTAATAGAGTAATTACACCTTTATCAGAAATTTCAGGATTGAATAGAGTGTAGCCCGTAGCAACTACAATAGCACCAACGTTAACTTCTAACGTCTTGGGCTTTTGAGAGAAGTCTATCGCATTTGGCTCGCAAGCTTTAACGCACATATCGCACTTAATGCAGTTTTCGCTATCTATTCTCGCGTAGAGCGGTACGGATTGGGGGAAGGGAACGTATATAGCCTTTCTAAAACATCCAAGAAATTCGTCGTAAACTGTTATTGGACAGACTGACGTGCAATCCTCTATGCAACCTTTACATTCTTCGTTTACGTATCTCGGATTAACTCTAATTTTGACTTTAAAGTTACCAGCATATCCTTCAATCTCCTCAACTTCCGAACACGTATAAACTTTTATTTTCTCATGTTCCCAAACTTCACTCATCTTTGGAGCCAAAACACATATAGAACAATCGTTATTGGGAAAAATTTCATTTAGTAGAGCCATATGTCCTCCCAAACTCGGTTGTTTCTCTACGAGAATGACTTCAACCCCTGAATTTGCAAGTAAAAGTGCAGTTTCTATTCCAGCAATTCCCCCACCAATTATTAAAACTTTCCTTACGGCTTTTACTTTTCTCTTTTTTAACTCCCTCGAATGCTTGACTCTTTCGACAGCCATGAGGGTTAATTCCTCAGCTTTTTTCTGAGTCTCCGGATTTTTGTCGTGAACCCAAGTGCACTGCTCCCTTATGTTTGCCATAACGACTTTGTACGGATTAACACCACTTTTTTCAGCTAACTTTCTAAAAGTGTGTTCGTGTAATTTCGGACTGCAAGCAGATATAACTAAAGCATTAAGATTTTTTTCTTTAATTCTCTCTGCTATCGTCTCCTGTCCGGATTTAGAACAGGCATAATCCAGAACTTCAGCATAACATCCTCTATCTCTAACGACTTCTGCGATTCTGTCAACGTCAACCGTGCCTGCAATGTTAACCCCACATTTGCATATGAAAACCCCGATCACTTCCAAGAGCTTGACAAATGGTTTTAAATGTTTATTCCTTACAAAACTACTCGTACCTAAGAGCCTCTAAAGGTTCTAACCTACTCGCTTTCCAAGCCGGATAGAATCCACTTAGAAGAGTCGTTAGCAGACCAAAAAACATACCTTCTAACATGTAAAAGACTGTGGTAACGCTAAACAAGTACTTAGTGGAGTGGAGTATTAACATGTCAACTGTATAGCCTCCAGCCAAACTCAAAAGTGCACCAATAACGCTACCTATAATACCAAGAATTAGGGCTTCCAACAAAAACAGTTTTAAAATCGTACTTCTATAAGCACCTATTGCAAGCATAACACCTATTTCCTTCGTTCTTTCAATAGTTGACATTAGCATTACGTTTAGTATGCTAACTCCAGCAACAAGTAGAGATACTCCAGCTATAGCCATCAAAAACCTCGAAACAAAATTAAATGTTTCATTTATTTTACTAATTATTATTTTCAATTCGAACACGTCAACTTTCTTTTCCTTTGCATTTATAGTTTTTTCAACAGCATCTTTAAATAGTTGAACGTCGTTTAAGCTCCTGACCCAGACTACGATAAAGCTGTAACCCTTAGCGTTAAAAGTTTTGTCGAAGTCTCTAAGAGAAATTATTATTGCGTTGTTCGGATTGACGTCAAACCTCGCTCCAGCTTCTTTTAAGATTCCAGCAACTCTAAACTCCTTTCCTTTTATTTCAAGCCTACTACCTACTCTAAGGTTTAGCCTATCTGCCAAGTCATAACCAACAACACAGCTACCTGAGAGCTTTATACTACCTTTTTCAACGCTAAATAGTTTTTTAACAGATTTCTCATCCATTCCGTAAACTGTAGCTCCAAAAACCCCTTCCCTATACTTAACAGTTGCAAAATTAGAGCATACGAAAGCGTAATCTTTTACGTAAGGTAGTCTAACTATTCTTTCAGCCGTTCTCTTGTCTATGTAAGTTACGCCAGAAGTAGTAACTATGCCATGCCTGAGTTTCGCAGAATAAGCTGGATATATCAAAACCTCGTTTGTTATGTTTTGAAAATTGGAAAGGACTGTAGCTTTGAGATTAGCACCAAATATACCTATTGAAGCTACTGCCATAACGCCAATAATTATGCCTATTATTGCAAGAGAACTTCTAATTCCATTTCTCCTCAAGTTTCTAAAAGCCATTTGAAAGTACATAATTTCACCCGCTCTCTTGTCCGATGAGCTTTCCATCCCTTATCCTAACAACTCTATCCGCATACTTGGAAATATCTGGATCGTGAGTAACTAAGACCACAGTTACTCCTTTTTCGTTTTGCTGTTTTATCAAGTTCATCACAACTTCACCGCTCTTAGTGTCGAGGTTACCAGTCGGTTCATCGCAAAGTAGAATTTTTGGATTGTTTGCTAAAGCTCTCGCTATCGCAACTCTCTGCTGCATACCACCACTCAATTCTGAGGGCTTTCTATTAGCTGCTTTATCTATGCCCATAATCTTCAGCAATTCCATAGCCCTTCTTTCCCTCTCTTTTTTGGATATACCTTTCAAAAGCATTGGAAGTTCTACGTTTTCAAAAGCGGTCAAAGTTGGTATTAGGTGGTACTGCTGAAAGACAAATCCTATTTTATCCCTCCTTATTTTAGTTAGCTCTCTATCTCCCAATTCGCTCGTGTCAACTCCTTCAACTATAACTTTCCCCGAAGTAGGCTTATCTAAGCAACCCATTAAGCTAAGTAGAGTAGTTTTACCACTACCGCTTGCACCCATTACACAAAGGAACTCTCCCACTTTTACTTTTAAAGATACGCCGTTTACGGCGTATATATCCTCATTTCCGACTCTGTAAACTTTTTTAACGTCTTTTAGTTCTATTGCGTACATCTTCTCTACCTTTTTCTACCTTTTTCTTTCTTTTTCTCTCTACTTTTTTCTCCTAAGGAAACCGATCAAAGCTAAAACTATCACGAGTAACGAGCCAATAACGGCGATAAATAAGCTGTTACTGCTTTTAACTTTCTTTGGAGCGTTAATTCGGTAGTGAACTTTAACTTCATTAGAGAAAACTTGTCCAAGACTGTTCTGCCACACGACTTTAAGACTTGTGACGTTGTGAGTTATTATGTCAAAAGTATCGTAGTCGGAAGGATCGATAGTTCCTATGAAATAAGACTTGTTTCCAGCCATAACTGTAACTCCGTAAACTTTGCTCCAACCACTGTTGCTAACGTCTCCAGTTACCTCCACACCGTTGAGATTTCTTTCTATAGAGTAATCGCTTATTTTTACAGCTTTTTCTGGATTAATTGTAACAGTATAATTTTTATGCACAAAATAGATGTTCCCAAGAGTGTCGCGGTAGCTGACGTTTATACTAATCGATTCTTTACCCGGCTTTAGTGCTGGACAGTTTACAACTACTTTATTAGAATTTCCAGCCGGAATTTCAGGAATTTCCACGACTTTTTCAAAGTTACCTGTCGAAACGGCTACTTTTACCGAGTTTATTGCATCTCCCCTTAAATTTGAAATCTCAACGCTTATGGGTATAACGTCGTAAAGTAGGTAATACTCGTGAGGAGTTGAAACGTTAAAAGTAATACCACTACTCTTTTTATATGATGGATAGACGGTTTCAACGTAACTGTGAAAGTTTTCCGCTAAACCGTTGAAAAATTCTATTCTAAACTTCAGAGGAGTTTTCTTAGTAGGATAAAACTGAAAACTGCCCTGATAGTTATTCAAAGCTATCGAAGAAGGATAAGCTTTGAATAGTGGAATAACGACTATGTCCTTAGCATCAACGGGATTTATTACCGTAAAGTGAACGACATTAACTTCGTTTAGAGTTATCGGACTGGTTATAACTATCTCCGGCTTTGAGTTAATTACGTTGAGGTTGAAAGTTTTTACGAGTGTTCCGTTCTCCGTAAATATGTAAACTTTAACTGTGTAAGTACCAGCAGATGTCGTTTTTATCGTAAAAGGTAGAGAGTACTCTCCGTAAAAAGTACCTATTCCAGAAACGTCTTTTGGCGTTACATCCAGATTCGTCATAAAAGTTATTCCGTTAACAGTTTCTGGAGTTGTCGCTTTTAAAGTAATTGTACCTTTAACTACATCCCCCGGCAGAGGTGTTGTTGGAGTATAACTTATAGTAGCAGTTAACTGAGCTTTTACTGGCATTATTATTAATATTAAAACTGAAAGCAAGATAGCGATTTTTTTCATGCACACAACTCAGAAAAATTGGTTTAATACTTTTCGCCTATAAAAGCTAAAAAATCGAAAGTGGGGCCGCCGAGATTTGAACTCGGGTCACCGGCTCCCAAAGCCGGGAGGATCACCAGGCTACCCCACGGCCCCTTGATGTGAGCGAAGCAACTCAGTTAAAAAAACTATCGCTACTGAGAATTCTTCTGAATTCAAAGTACATCAATACCATTGAAAACACAGCTACGCAGAAGGAAACTATGTAAAGTTTTGGAGCTACGCTTTTTTCATATATGTTGGCAAGAACTGATGCTGTGTAAAACATCATGAAAACGAGGTACGCCATAAGTGACGGCTGTAGATTTGCAGGTTCGATTATGGAAGGTAAAAGTCTGATGTACTTGAACAAGTTAACGAGTATGAAGAGTATAGTCAGAGCAGAAATAAACAGTACAGCATCTACTACATCAGAACTAAGTTCAAATCTTTCAAAAACGATCCATAAAACTGCTATGTAGAAAGGTATGTTTAAGCAATCCTTGCAGAGATTGACCTTAGACATAGTAGATTTCAAGATGTTTCTAAAAAGTACGATGTTGAAAGCAAGTATGTACGTAATCGTAACAAATTCGAGTAGCAATCTTGCTTCGTCTATTACGGGTTTTGCCAAGCAGAAGTAAAAGTAGTTGCAAAGTTTTCCAGCTACGATGTCAAGAAAGAGTCTGGTAAGGATTATTACCATTAAGATAAGTAAAGCGTAGAAAGTTTCCTTTACTTTCCAGTTAAGTTCCTCTATTTGTGACCTACACAGTATTGAGTAATTTATCAGAGTTATTGCGAAACTCACTGCACAGATTAGCGATAGCAGCATTAATTTTGCAACAACGGGTTTATTTAATAACCTTTTCGAAAAAATAATCCAGAAAGGGTTTTTTTGGTTATAATCTAAAAGAGATTTACAGCAGTGCTGTTGTACTAAACACTTTAACTACTGTTAAAACATTTTACTGCAAAACGTATTTAATTTTCTTTTACGTTATTATTTTCTTTTTTATTCTTCCACTCAATGTAATTACAGTAAGGACAGCCTAAGTCCCAGTATCCCCTCTTCGTCCTTATCTTCAGCTTTTTAATTCCGTGCCTTTCACAAACCTTAGAAGTTACGTAGATAGAGCCTTTTTGAGGTAAAGGAAGAGTAAATTTACATTCTGGATAACCAGAGCAGCCTATAAACCTGCCCTTTTTGCTCTTCCTTATAACCAATTCTCTCCCGCATTCCGGGCATTTACCCACGACTTTATCCAGCTTTATACCTTCTTTAAGGCTTTTTGACAACTCATCAACGTTAACGTTACCCAGTATTTCATCGAGAATTCTTATGGAGTTGCTAACGACTTCTTTTTCTTCTACTTTTCCTTCAGCTATAGCGTACATCTCCTCTTCAAGCCGAGAAGTCATTTCCGGTAGAGTTATCTCCTCGGCACACTTCTTTAAAGCATCTATAACTGCAAACGCAGTTTGAGTTGGTCTTAGGGGATTTCCGTAAACGTACTTTCTGCTGTAAAGTTTGTTTAAAATTTCGTGTCTCGTCGATTTCGTTCCAAGTCCAAGTCTTTCCATTATTTTTATTAGATTTCCCGTTCCGTATCTCGACGGTGGCTTAGTTTCTTTCTCAACGAGTTTTTTGTCTATAACTCTTAGAATTTGCCCTTCTTCAAGCTCAGGTAAGCTCGCTTCTTCAGCAGAGGAATACACGTATATCTTTCTCCAGCCAGCGTCTATCAAAACTTTGCCAGTAGTAGCAAAAACTTGTCCATTGCTTTCCAACTTGACTTTTCTCCAATCCCACTTAGCATCCTTAGACAGAGTTGCGAGGAACCTCCTAACGACGAGCTCGTATATTATCCATTCGTCTCTTCCAAGCTTTTTCCTTTCTGCTACAGCAGTTGGATAGATTGGGGGGTGGTCTTCACTCTTCTTCCTACCTTTTGAAGGCTTCATATCTCCAGATAAAACAAATTTTGCCTCTTCGTTGAATTCTGAGTTTAAAAACATTTTAACTATTTCTTTTAGATTTAAAGTTTCAGGATATACAGTGTTATCTGTTCTTGGATAGGATATATAACCTTCCATGTAAAGATTTTCAGCTATATTCATAGCTTTAGCTGGATTCATAAACTTGGATGCTTCCTTAAGAAATTCAGTGGTGTTAAATGGTGTCGGCCTTTTCTCCACTCTGATTCTCTTTTCAAAACTTATTACAGTTGCTTTATCTCCCACAGCTTTAAAAGCTTTTTCAGCTTTCTCCTTTTCTTTAAACCTCTCCACGTGTTTCGCTTCAAAACAATCGCTATTGCAAAAAGTCGCGTATATCTCCCAATAAGGTTCAGGTTTAAAGTTTTCTATCTCCTTTTCTCTCTCAACTATTAGCCTCAATGTCGGAGATTGAACCCTACCAACGCTCAAAAACTCTTTGCCCATTCTCCCAGAAGAAAGAGAAATCAACCTCGTTAAAGCTGCACCCCATATCAAATCAACTTTCTGTCTCGCTTCAGCTGATTTTGCAAGCTTGAAGTCAACTTTACCGGGTTTAGAAAAAGCTGTTTTTATCTCTTCGGGAGTAATAGCACTGTACCTCACTCTATCAACTTTTACTTCAGGATTTTCCTTTTTTATCACCTCTAAAGCCTCGACACCTATCAATTCTCCTTCTCTATCGTAGTCCGTAGCAATAGTAACTCTATCCACGTCTTTTGCTATCTCCTTTAAAAGCCTAACAATTCCTCTTTCCTTAACTTTTTTAATTAATTTAGCTTTAATCAGATC
>JALSQI010000046.1 GCA_026985525.1 Archaeoglobaceae archaeon | reverse complement strand
CTCGCAGCCATTATGTTTAGCCTCTGAGCATCTCTACCGACAGTTCTCTGAGTTCCTTCCTTAAGAATTAACACAGGCTGCCCCTGTAAAGTCGCCATACACTTCCACCTCCTTATCGTAACTTTGAGTTACAATTTTTTGTGGGGTAGTAGTTCTATATAAGTTTTTTGGTAAAAAAACTTCAAACACGAGAGGGATTAGAGGATATGGATATTGCAGTGTACAGAAAAGTAATGGACACGGTAGATAAGATATCTAAGGTCGTTAGCAATGGATGTTGGAGAGATAGCTGTTTTGTTATATACGACACACCTTATACAATAGAAATTGGGAAAAATAGGATAGTGTTAAAAGAAAGTGGAGATGAAGTAGTTATACTAACAAGAGAAGGAATAGCATACGCGAGAAGTGAAGAAGAGCTAAAATACCTTGAAGAGTGGTGTGTAGCTTTAACTAAGATGAGTTTCAAAAGATTTATTCCAAAGAAGTTTTCCTAAACCTGTTTCTGTATTCTAAGATCATCCTTTCTAAATTGTCTAACTTGTTGCTCTTCATTTTTTCTATTTTTTCTGAGTACACTTTCTCAAAAGTCTCCGAGTTTACAATTGCGAAGTATTCTGCTACTCTGACATCCAACTCTTCCTCGTCTATTACGGGAACGTTGTTTCTTTCAAACACGTCCAAAGCTGTGTGAGCCATTTTATCGGACTTAGTTATTACAGCTCTAACGCCTTTACGACAAAGGTATTCCGCCTGAGATTTTCCACCACCAGCCGGAGATTTTATATATATCACGTCTCCATCACATATCCCCATTTCTCTTTCCAATTTCTCTATTTCCGCCCTCGTAAAGCTCTCCAACAACTTTACGCTTTTCCATCCACTAAATTCGAGAATTTTCATGGATCTGAGAGCTTTAACTTTCTCATTTAGCTCTTTTATAATACTATCTTTCTCCTTTAAGAATTTTCTCAGTTCTAAAAGCTCAGCTTCAAGTGTTTTTACGTAGTTGTCCTTTCTTATCTTTTCGTGTTCTTTTCGAGAAATTGAAACGAGTTTACACCTCAATCTCTCAATCTCATTTCTCAACTCTGAAATTTCCTTTCTCAGAAATTCGTTTTCTTCTTCAAGCTCTTTGATTCTATTCTCCAGCTTTCTATCGATTTCCCTTATCTTCGACTTTTGACGTGGTATCTTTTCCTGATTTTCGGATTTCTTCTCTATCAGCTCCTTAAGAGTCATTCCTTTTAGCACTCCTACTTTGACGGCATCTACGTCAACTCCCGGTGGAATCTTCTTTTCAACACTAATCAATTTGTTTTTATGGGCATTGTACGCGTCTATTGCTGCAGAAAGAGCGTCCCTCTCGTGATCGTTAGAAATGTTTTGTTTAAAAGGAGAAACGAGGTACTTCTTTCTTTCTACACTTGTATCTTCTTTTGGTACATGGATGAGTGCGTTGAAACTCGCTCTGAGTTTGCTCACGAATTCTGGGGGGTTGCTTTTGTCAGTTGCCACAATAACTGGTTTTCCAAACGAAAGTATGTATTCTACAACTTCTGCAGAATTCCAGTTTTTCTTACTCTTGACTCCAAGCAATTTACCGTTTATGTCCAATACCGCAACAGCCGTAGTCATTCCCGGATCAACACCAACTATCGTGTAAGTAGTCTGCTTGGATAATGGAATATACTCAATTCTTTCTTTTTCAACAGCCTCAACTCTGACTTGAACGTTACCCATTTTAAAAGACGTTACTGGAACGAGCTTTCTTGGAGCTTTGACAGTTAACACACCTCTCGAAATCCCACCATATCCGCTTTTAATGTACTCTTCGTATTCCAGTCCTTTTTCCTCAAGTATTTCTTTAACCTCCTTGTAAACTCTCATTACGTCTGCATGAACGAGTCTTCTATACCTGTTCTGACTCCAACCACCTTTACCGAGACTCCTATTTCTCGAAACGATAATTCTCGTTTCGTCTGAAAACACGGATACTTCTTCACCTACGCCAAAACTTGCTAAAACTGCACACGCTTTCGCTTCGTCCATAGGATCCTTTATATTTATTCTAAGTCCAAACCTCTTGGCGAGGTAAGGTAAGGAGTACTTTCCAGCAATTTGAACCAACTTAACGTCTGGTAACTTTTTCAGAAAAGAAACCATGTCTTCCTTAGAAGAGAATAGCTCAGAAGTGTTATCAACTGCTATTATTTCAGGAGAGTAGTTTTTTACTAATCTGAAGAGTTTCGCTCTAGAAATTTCTCTAAACTTTAAACTTTTACTGTCGTCGAGGACATACAAAGCATACTTTGGCCTTCTCTTTCCCCTTATTGATCCTCTAACTATGTCTATTCCAAATATACAAGCCATTTTACTTGATTTTTACTTGATTTCTATTTTACTTTTCCTTCTAAATTCGAATTCTATTTCCAATTCACCACTATCTTCCTCGTAATATATCTCAACATCTACAGGTTCTGTAAGAGGTAATTCTATCATCTTTTCGTCAATGTTAAGTCTAATCATACCTTTTTCAACGCTATCAGCCAACTTTCTCAGAAATTCGGCAAGTTCACTTTTTGTCATGGATGATTCTGCCTCAAATACATTTTCGTATTCCATATAACTTCGAATATGGAAAAAGTTATTAAAACTTTCTACTTTTTTCGGGACAAATTTAAATATCTTACTTTAGTTTTT
>JALSQI010000045.1 GCA_026985525.1 Archaeoglobaceae archaeon | reverse complement strand
CTGGATGTAGTGGTGGTGGTAATTTTTCTGGCAAATCAGGTAGTATGTTGTACCACTTCGTAGGTAAGTCCTCTTCGCTTAGCACTATTTTTCTTCCGGAGAACATGTGTTACGTACTTCATCAGGAATATAACTTTTAACGTTAAAGCAAAAACGATAAATACGCTTGACAAAAGCAGGCAACAAATGTATGAAATACGATGTCATTATTATCGGGGCAGGACCGGGTGGCTTGTTCGCCGCCTACAAGCTTGCTGGAAAGGTGAAAGTAGCGATTTTTGAAATGGGCAGGGAAATAGAAAAAAGGAAGTGTCCGAGCGATTTGGCTGAAAGCTATTGCCTTAAGTGTAAGCCTTGTAACATAACATCTGGCGTTGGCGGTGCTGGCGGTCTATCTGACGGAAAACTGAACTACGTAAAACCGGAATACCCTTCGAGCTATACAGTGGGTGGAGATTTTCTTGGCTTAGTTGATGAAGAGTACTTACTCGAAAAAATGGATGAAGTTGACTACATATTTTTACAGCACGGAGCTCCAGATGAGGTTTACGGGATGAACAACGAAAAACTGGAAGAGCTAATAAGAAAAGCTAATGCGGCGGGAATAGAATTTGTACCTTTAAAGCAGAGGCACGTTGGAAGTGATGAGCTGCCCAAGGTTATAAAGAGCATAGAAGACTACTTAAAATCTAACGGCGTGGAGATATTCACGTGCGTAACCGTTACGGATATAAATCCAGAGGAAAAGTACATACTTACAGATAAAGGAGAAAAGTACTATTACGATTACCTAATTATCGCAGTTGGTAGGGGCGGCTCGGTTTGGTTAGAAGAGTGGGTGAGAAAGTACGGTTTTGCTACGAGTAATAAACCTAAGGCGATAGACGTTGGAGTTAGAGTAGAAGTAGCGGCATCTATTATGGAGGAGATAACTTCTATAATTTACGATCCAAAACTTAGAATAACGACGAAAAAGCATGACGACTACGTAAGGACTTTTTGCACTTGTCCAAGAGGTTGGGTTATAAGAGAAGAGTATGGTGATTTTTGCCTCGTAAACGGGCACAGTAAAGCTAAGGAAAAAACTGGGAACACGAACTTTGCTTTGCTTTGTCACTACGTATTTACTGAGCCTTTCGAGTATCCAAACGAGTGGGGAAGAGATTTAGCAAAAATAACTACGAAGCTTGGTGGTGGAAATCCAATAGTTCAAAGGTTAAAAGACTTGAGGCTTGGAAGGAGAAGCACGGAAAATAGGATAAAGAACAACAGACTCGTTCAGCCAACTCTAAAAACTGCAATACCGGGTGACATAAGCTTAGCTTATCCCGGAAGAGTTATCGACGACATATTAGATGCTTTAGAACAACTCGATAAAGTTATTCCCGGAGTTGCTGGAGACTCAACTCTGCTTTACGCACCGGAAATCAAGTTTTATTCCTTAAAGTTAGAAGTAAACAGTGAGATGGAAACGAGCATAGAGAACATTTACGCTATAGGGGATGGAGCTGGTATTAGCAGGGGTATAGTAGGTGCGGCAGTTACTGGCTTAATAGCTGCAGAGAGCATTCTCAAAAAAAGAAGGAATTAACTGAGCACAAAGCTTAAATTGTGTAAGAGTTATGGCTATTACAGAAGCCCGGGTGGTGTAGCCCGGCCTATCATGCGGGCCTGTCGAGCCCGCGACTCGGGTTCAAATCCCGACCCGGGCGCTATTTATTATTAAAAAATCCTGAATTTACTGAAGAAACTTAAAAAGCCAATTTCTCGACTCGATTATCGCTTTTTCTTCTCTAACTTCTAAGGTTGCGTATCCTTTATAGCTTCTCAAGAAGCTAAAATCAACTGTGCCCGTTCCGAGAGTGGAGTGCGTATCTCTACTCCCATCGTTGTCGTGTAAGTGCACATTTCTAACCCTATCAAAATTCTTTAGAAAAATTTCATTTTTTCTAATATTGTTATGCCCCGCATCGAAAGTAAGCGATACTTCTGTGTTTTCTATTAAGAATTCCAATGCTTTTTCAACCGAAGTGCCAGAAATTGTGTTTTCTATTGATATTAGCTCTCCATAATTTTTTGCAAAAACATAGAATTCTTCTGTTATAACTTTATAGTTGTGTTTTTCGTAAAGCTCTGGTTGGAAAACGAACCC
This sequence comes from Archaeoglobaceae archaeon, assembly GCA_026985525.1. GTDB lineage: Archaea > Halobacteriota > Archaeoglobi > Archaeoglobales > Archaeoglobaceae > WAPX01. Next base: position 563 of record JALSQI010000045.1, on the reverse strand, counting down.
TTTTGCCGTTATAAATCCTGGATTCCAGCCCAAGTGAACCGTAACGAGCTTTGCATCACACCTCTCTGCGAGATTTAAGACTCTTTCCAACTCACAGTAGCTCGCTTTTCTAACGGATTTGCTTATTGATAAAAAGTTAATAAAAGTTGCTGGAGCGTGTATTAACACTTCTAAATCGTAACTCCCTTTTAGTTCCAGAATTTCCGCGTAACTGAGAAAATAGTACTTTGGGTGATCCATCAAGAGTTCTATGTGGTGAAATCCGTTGACACTTGCAAACTCAAAAGCTCTCTTTGCGTCATGCCTAACATCTGGCTGGGTACCGAGTAAAAAGCCAAGCCTATTAGCAGTCAAAGAGACACCTCATTTTACTATCATCGTTCCTATCCCCTTTTTCGTGAAAAGCTCTAAAAGTATAGCGTGTTCTTGTGAACCATCTATTATGTGTGCTTTTTCTACTCCTCCCTTTAAAGCGTGTATGACTGCCTCGGCTTTTGGAATCATTCCACCAGAAAGATTGCTTAGCATATCTTCAAGCTCTTTTAAACTCATCTTGCTAATCA
>JALSQI010000044.1 GCA_026985525.1 Archaeoglobaceae archaeon | reverse complement strand
TCGTTAACGGAAGGGAAGAATTCGTTAGAATTCCGTAAACAAAATTAACTCTTTTGCAAATTCCTGAACATGATTGTTGAACTCAGCACTGGTAAAAGAGAGGTAATAGACATTACGGAGGAAGTGAAAAAGGCAGTTAGGAAGTTATCTGAAGGCAAAAGTGGAATTGCTATCGTTTTTACCTTTCACACGACGACAGCTTTAACTGTTAACGAGGCGGAAAGCGGATTGATGAAAGACTTAATAGATGCTTTATTTTCGATAGTTCCAAAAATGAATTACCTTCACAACAGAATAGACAACAACGCTGAAGCACACATAATTGCGTCTATTGTGGGAAACAGCGTAGTTTTGCCAGTAAGCGACGGTGAGCTAACACTTGGAACTTGGCAAAGAGTTTTATTCTTGGAGTTAGACGGTCCGAGAAAAAGAAAAGTTTACGTTAAATTCATACGTTAATTATTTTTATCGCATTAGTACCAACTCTAACGCTCTCTTCCAACCGCGATTCTTCAGTTATAACTATTCTACCGCTAACACCTTCTTTTCTAAGAAAGTTAACTATCGTTTTGTCATCTCTATCTTTCAAGTTAAATGGAATGACGCCGTAAGAGAAGCTTAGGTTCTTGCAAACTCTATCACTTGTCGTAAATGCGAGAATCCAGCAGTTGGGTTTGAAGCGAGATATACACCTTGCAGTTCTACCACTCCTCGTCCTTGCGACTATGTAGTCTATATCTATGCAATCCATAACTCCCGCAATTGCAAGAGTTATGGCATCTACTACGTCTTTACACGATTTTCTGACTTTCGAAAGAACTCTGTTTTCAGTTAACTCTTCTCTATACTTCTCAGTAAACTTTGCTATTGCTGCCATAGTTTCAACAGCCTCTACTGGATACTTACCTATCGCCGTCTCCTCAGAAAGCATTAGGGCATCACTTCCATCGAGTATTGCGTTCGAAACGTCAGTAACTTCTGCTCTCGTTGGTCTAATATCTGCAGTCATGGATTCGAGCATCTGGGTAGCTGTTATAACTGGCTTAGCTGCCAAGTTTGCTTTGAGAATTAGCTTTTTCTGTACGATTGCAATTTCGTGTATGGGCATTTCAACTCCTAAATCTCCTCTCGCAACCATTATTCCGTCTGCAGCACTTAAAATTTCGTCTATGTTTTTTACAGCTATCTCCCTCTCAATTTTGGCTATTAAGAAGGCATCGCTAAGCTTTCTAACTTTCTCCACGTCCTCTTTACAGCTAACGAATGATATGCCTATTGCATCTACTTTTCCCTCCACCTCTTTAATCAACTCTTTATCCTCCTCAGTCGGAACGTTAACTTTTACACTTCCGGGAACGTTTATTCCTCTCCTCGAAGTTACAGTTCCACCGCACAAAACAGTACATATTACTTCGTTTTCACTAACGTCTTCAACTCTAAGTTTTATCATCCCGTCGCATAAATAAACGTAAGAACCTTTTTTTACTATACTTGGAAAGTCCTCGTATTCAACCGGAATTCTTATTTCTTCTGATGTTTTTTCTTTTTTCTGTATTCCTTGTATTTCTTTTACTTTTTCTTTTACGTACAATATTATTTTTTCACCTCTTTTAAGGTTTATCGCTTTATCGAGTTTTCCTATCCTCATTTTTGGTCCCGGCAAATCTGCTAAAATGCTAATGTTTCTCTCTTCTGAAACTTTTTTAACGAGTTCTATCATTTTTTCTCTACTTTCTCTATCCCCATGTGCCAGATTTATCCTTAAAATACTTGCATACTCGACTATTTTTCTAAGAACCGTCTTTTTTGAAGAAGAGGGGCCAACAGTAGCTACTATCTTTGTTTTTGGTTTTTTAATTTCTTTTTTCAATTCCATGTGGGTAGGAGAACGTTAAATCTTAAATAATTTAACTCGATTCTCTACTTTCTTTTTCCATTAATTTTGCTATTAATATACTGACTTCGTACATTACTACTACTACGGAAAGTACTATTAGCTGACTTATCCCTGTAAAATCAAGAGTTACGTTTGTTGCAAGTAGAAAAACGGCTATGTAAATTATTAATCTTTTATCTTTGAGCCACTTTGAATTTACTATACCAAGTCTTGCGGCTATCGCTACGAGTACTGGTATCTGAAAAGCAAGTCCGAAGGCGAGAGCTACTTTAAAAGTGCTGTAAAGTGTTCTTTTTACTGATAAAAATGGTCTCGCACCGAGATAACCTCTAACGAACAGAGAATACATTCTCGGTAATACTACGAAAATTGCAAGAGCTGCTCCGGTGAGAAATAGTACGTAGGAGAAGGGAAGAAAAATTTTAACAAATCTCCTCTCGTGCTCGTAAAGCCCCGGTTTTGCGAATAAGTAAAGCTCGTACATTATGTACGGGTATAAAACTGTGAAGGATATAACGAGTGAAACTGCCAATCTCGCCATTATCCACTCCGTTGGAGAGAAAGCTACCATTGCTATATGCGTATGAAAAAGATAATCCCACAATTCTCTAATTATTTTATCAGAAAAATTAAATACTACAACAAGTCCCGCTACTAATGCTATTACTATTCTCGTAAGCCTTTTTCTTAGTTCTGCAATGTGTTCTGTTAACTCCATGTCAACATCTTCTGGTGGCCCCGAACTCACGATCAGTCTTCTATTTTTGCGTTTTAACTTTTTTCTGGTTAGTGCTTTCTTAGCATTTTAATCCCCAAGCAAATCCAATTAATTCT
>JALSQI010000043.1 GCA_026985525.1 Archaeoglobaceae archaeon | reverse complement strand
ACATGGAAGAAATGATGGGTATGATGTACACGTTCTTTCTCTTTTCAGTTATGTTCGGCGTATCTCTATCGTTTGCAGAAGTATTTAACACTAACATAACAAACGTTTTAGAGAGAAAAAGAGAGTTCGCAACACTGTTAATGTTGGGATATACTGTAAAAGAAATAGCTTACACAATGATTATAGAGACTTATGTAGTTGGATTACCCGGTATTGCGTTAGGTTTTCCGTTGGCGATGTTAGTTCTTCAGCTGTTCAAAGAAACGTACAAGAATGACGTTTTTCACATGCCATTCGTTATGGACGCTAAGAGTTATATCGTAACAGTAGTTGTGATATTTTTAACTCTCGCAATATCCATAATTCCGGCGATAAAATACGTAGCTAAGATGAACATAGCCGAAGTTACGAGGGAAACTCCAGAGTAACTGAGGTTTTCAGAAGTAACCAAAAAATTCATAAATTGAGCGTAAGAAGTGCTTTCGGGGGGCCCGTGGCTCAGCCTGGTTAGAGCGCTCGCCTGATAAGCGAGAGGTCCGGGGTTCAAACCCCCGCGGGCCCACTTTTCTGAGGTGTTTTGAATGAAAGTATGCGTTATAGGGATTGGAAACGTTCTAATGAGTGACGAGGGTGTTGGTGTAAGAGTTGCGGAGAAGTTAGTTGAAGTCGTGAAGTCTGAAAAATTAGAAAACGTAGAAGTTTACGACGGTGGAAACTTAAATTTTCAACTCCTCGAGTACATGAGTAACTCGGATTTAGCGATATTCGTAGATGCTATAGACTTCGATGGACATGCAGGAGAAGTGAGAGTTTTTGACATATCTGATGTAGAAGGGGCGGAGTTCTTCACAATACACGACCTCGACTATACAAAGATAATAGGAATCGCAAAGATGTGCGGAATAGATATACCTAAGAAAATCTTTGTCGTTGGAGTAAAACCAGAAATCGTCAAAGAGGGACTTGAGCTATCAGATAGCGTAAAAAATAGCTTGGACGAAGCCGTTAACACGGTATTGGACATAATAAAAAAATTTCAGGAAAGTTGAAGCGATATCCAAGTCAAAGCGTACAGTACTACGGCTATTCCAAACAGCAGGTCTGCCATAATCAGAAGTATGTTTGGAGAACTTAAATGTTTTTAAGCACACGTTCAAAAACCTTAAATTGTAGCAAACTTACTGAGAAGAGATGGCTGAAAAAGAAAAAAAGCAGGACAGATTGATAATAAAAAGAGATGGTTACCCGTCTAAGGGAGAAATAGTAATTGGTACTGTAACGAGAGTTCTCGATTTTGGTGCTTTCGTATCTCTCGACGAGTACGAAAACAAAGAAGGGTTAGTCCACATAAGCGAAGTAGCTCCGGGATGGATAAAGGACATAAGAGATTACGTCAAAAAAGGTCAGAAAGTAGTTTGCAAAGTCTTAGACGTTAATCCAAAAAGGGGACACATAGATCTATCGATAAAGGACGTAAACGAAAGGCAGAGGAAAGAAAAAGTTCTTCAATGGAAAAATGAAATGAAAGCATTTAAGTGGCTCGAAATAGCGGGGGAAAAAGTAGGAGTGAGTAGAGAGGAACTCATAAAAGTTGGAAAAAAGCTTATAAGAAAGTTTGACACGGTCTATGGGGCTTTTGAAGAAGTAGCATTCGAAGGATACGAAGTTATTTCAAAGTTGGTCGGTGAAAGCTTAGCAAAAGCTATGGCTGAAATAGCACAAGAAAACATAAAACCACCGAAAGTTAAAGTAAGGGGGTATTTTGAATTGAGGAGTAACGCTCCGGATGGTGTAGAGAGAATAAAAAAGGCATTAATGGAAGCTTACAAGCACGCAAAAGACGTGGAAATGAAGTTAGAATACGTAGGGGCTCCAAGGTATAGAATAATAGTAGAAGCTGAGGACTACAAGATAGCAGAAAAAGCTTTAAAGAAGATAACTAATGCCGTGCTTAAGACGATAAAGAAACTTGGAGGAACGGGTAACTTCGTAAGAGAGGCTGCTTGAAAATGAAAGTAAGAATGAGGAAATGTCCTAAGTGCGGAAATTATACTTTAAAAGAGAACTGCCCCGTCTGTGGAGAAAAAACGATTACACCAATTCCACCAAGGTTTTCTCCAGAAGATCCGTACGGGAAGTATAGAAGAAAGCTTAGAAAGGAGCTTGGATTTTTCTACAGAAAGTACTAAATGGAGGTGATATGTTGTTAAAAAGAGTGGATGTTAGATTTACGATTGATCCCGAAAAAATTGACGTTAAAGATCCCGTATTCATAGAGGGGTTGCCTGGAATTGGACATGTGGGTAAGTTAGTTGCTGATCACTTGGTAAAAGAGTTGAAAACTGAAAAAATAGTTGAAATATACTCTCATCACTTCCCGCCGCAGGTAATGGTAAAAGAGGACGGAACTATAACTATACCCAAGAATGAGATTTACGCTTACAAATCTGAAGGAGAAAGCCCTGACTTGTTAATACTCGTTGGAGACTTTCAAAGTATAAGCAACGAAGGTCATTTCGAGTTAGTTAACACGTACATAGAAATAGCCAAGAAGTTCAACACTAAGAGGATATTTACCTTAGGTGGTTACGGGATTGGTAAGCTCGTAGAAGAGCCGTACGTTCTCGGTGCAGCTAATAAGAAAGAGCTGGTAGAAGAGCTAAAAGAGTACGGAGTAAGATTTGAGGAAGGTGAACCGGGAGGAGGAATAATAGGTGCTTCAGGTTTACTTCTCGGAGTTGCAATGCTGGAAGGAATTGAAGCTGCAAGTTTGATGGGAGTAACTTC
>JALSQI010000042.1 GCA_026985525.1 Archaeoglobaceae archaeon | reverse complement strand
TGCCAAAAATATTTCCAGCCACACCTCTATACACGTCTTTTATAAACGCATTAAACTTCGCAGGTTTTACTAATGTAGCATATTACCTGACAACACTAAAGCCCCAACCTACTCCGACTTTACCATTGGTAATAACACTTTTCTGCTTTTCCCAGATTGTAGAAGGTGAAAAAATTCAATACGCTGGAGTAGCTTTTTTTGTGTCAATTTTAGCCTATCTTCTGTATCCAGTACTACTTATAAATTTTAAACCTGAGTTTATTATAGCTTTTATATCTGTTGGAATTTTAGCTGTAGTTTACTGGTTTTTGAGTTCCTCGTAACCCATTCTAAGAGCTTTTACGTTAACTTCAACTAATTTTTGTGGAAAAACGTACTCTATTGCTTTTTCGAGAGAAGATACGGATAGATGATTGCAAACCTTACAGAAAGCACCCAATATAGCTACGTTAGCGGCTAAAACGTTTCCAGCTCTGTTAGCAACAGCCCTTGCATTGAAGAAGTAAACTTTTCCCGGCAGATTTTTTCTTACAGTATCTTTGTCCGGATAACTTGCTTCACTCCTACTTACTGACGGAGGTATTATTCTATCTTCGCTAATTATCGAAACAGTTCTATCTGAGAAGTACTTAGTATATCTAAGGGCTTCTACCATTTCTAAGGATATTACGTAATCTGCTTTACCCTCCGGAATTAAGGGGGAGTAAACGTCACCAATTCTAACGTGAACTTCTACACTTCCACCTCTCTGAGCCATTCCGTGGGTTTCAGCTGTAATTACGTTTTTTCCTTCCTCTATAGCAGCTCTTGCAAGAATTGTTGAAGAAGTTAAAATTCCCTGCCCTCCAACTCCGGTTAAAAGTATATTCAGCCTTCGCATAGGAGGAGAGCTTTAAAAGACTTTAAAACTCTTGCTGAAACGACAAGTAAACGACAAGTTATTTTACTCTCTACAGCTTTTATAGTTCGATGAGAGCGTATCCGTTTAAGAGGGGATTTAAGCCGAGTGAAGAGAGGCTTGTGGAGATGATAGAAAAGCACTTCGGAGAATTTAAAAAAGATGGAGAATACTACATAGTCAGCTTTGGAGCTATAGAAGAATTAAAGATGAAGTTAGATGGAAAAAAGTTGTTAGCTGAAACGAGAACAAATCCAAAAGCTCCAGAGGATGTGGCAGTAGAAACGATAAAGAGGTACAACAAATTCCTCCATGAGTTAACTGGATACTCTGCGAAGGAGAGGCAGAAGCTTATGAAAAAAGAAGTGGAAAAATCATGATACCGAAATCTCATCCAAGATACGAATCGCTCATTACGAGGGAAAAGCTCGTAGAGGGGTTTAGAGAGGGGATAGTAGTTCCAGAGGGACTAATTGCTCACGGTAGAGGGGAGGCTTTTGACTACATATTTGGAGAGAAAACTCGTGATTTCGCTTTAGAAGCTGAAAAAGCAGCAGTAGCTGCTATGTTACTTTCAGAAAAACCGGTTATATCAGTTAACGGAAATGCAGCAGCTCTTGTAGCGGAGAGACTTTCAGAGTTATCTGAGATTTTAAAAGCACCTCTCGAAGTTAATGTCTTTCACTGGAGTAGAGAGAGAGTTGAAAAAATAGCGAAGTGGTTGATGAGCAAGGGTTGCAAAAACGTTCTCTACGCCGGAGATGCAGAAATAGAGGGAATAGAACACCTCAGGAGAATAGTCGATAGCAGGGGAATTTTAGTTGCTGATACCGTAATGGTAATGTTGGAAGACGGAGATAGGTGTGAAATTCTAAGAAGACATGGTAAAAGAGTAATAGCTATAGACTTAAACCCCCTATCGAGAACTGCTAAGATGGCAGACATAACGATAGTCAACAACGTTGTTAGGGCTATACCAGAAATGATTGAAATTGCTAAGGAGTTCACGAAAAAAGACGAAGAATTTCTAAAAAGTTTGCTCGAAAACTACGATAACAGAGAAGTTCTTTCTAGAGCTTTAAACGCTATAGCGAGCTACTTCAAGCCAAATGATTGAGCGTATTTGTGTATAGCGTATGCAAGGTTCTTTAAAAACTCTACGTTGAACGAGTAGCCTTTGAGCTTCAAAATTACTAAAGCGGCGGACATTGCTATTATTATTCCATTTCCAGCTTTGCTGTTAAACCTGAACTTCGCTATTCTGTAATTCTTTTTAGAGGGATAAAAAAGTTCAACGCCTTTTGGATTCAACATATCTGCAAATACGTGCGTAGTTATTCCAACCAATACAGGTATAGCCAAATTTGGAAATAGTGCTGAAGAAATTAAAAAGCTTAGCAGGGCGAAGAGTAGCGAGTGAGTGAAACCTCTATGACGAAAGCCAAAAGCCCTGTCCATATCACTTATGATGCCAAAAAACGAGGAGGCAATGATCTGAGAGGGCGTAAGCCCAATAAAGAAAGCAACAGCCGCGGCAAATAAAGCGTGAGTTTTTCTCAGCATGATTTCACCCTCGATTTTACTAGATTTTAAATTTTATTATTTAATTTTTCATTATTATTTTTTATTATTATTTTGTTTCATTAACAACCTTTTCATTTTTTCATTAACGCCTCGCTTTTTTCCACAGCCTGTTAAATAGTTTCAAGTTGTTATCCAATACTTTTGAGTTTGCACCAGCCGCTAAGCATACTTTTTCGGCAAACTCAGGACTTATTATGTCCTCTGGAGAGTGCGTATCGGTGTTGACAACTGCTATTTCCCAGTATTTGGCAACACAACCGTTGGATAGAGAATGACCTTTTCTCGTCGATATTTCAAGGTAAACTCCAGAACTCTTTGCTTTATCCGCTAATTCGCAATCCACTATACCCGGATGCGCCAAAACGTTAACCTCGCTTTCAACAGCTGCAGAGTTCGTTCCTGCTTTAACCGGCTCAACAAGAGTTTCTCCGTGAACTACTACTATTTCTGCTCCCTCTTTCCACGCAATTTCTACTGCCCGATCTATCAATTCAGGGGGGACGTGGGTTATTTCAACCCCGAATAAAATCTTTACTTCATACTCATCTCTCCAATTTTGTAACTCTCTTAACCTCTCCATAATCCAAGAAACGTTCGTGAAATCGACGTGATCCGTTATAGCAAATCCCGAAACTCCTTTTTCAGCCATCCTCCTCGCCATTTCCGAAGGTATTAGTTCTCCATCGCTGAATACTGAGTGAGTGTGCAAGTCGAAGTACATGAAAAGCAAACAGCCAGACAAAAGTTAAATATGTTGGTGTTTTACTTTTTACCGTGACAGGAATTAGAAGACTTGTTCTGGATGTTATGAAGCCGCACGAACCCGACAACGTATTTCTTGCTTTAAAACTGAGTGAAATAGAAAATATAGACGGAGTAAACCTTAGCTTAATGGAGATAGACCAGAATACTGAAACTTTGAAAATAACCATAGTAGGAGATAACATAAACTATAAAGAAGTAAAAAAAGTGATAGAAGACCTTGGTGCGGCAATTCACAGCGTTGACGAGATAGTTGCGGGAAAGAAAATAGTCGATGCTGTGAAAACTGAACAGGACTGAAAGCTTAAATAACCTTTTTCAGCTCTTGGAATATGGCTGGCAAGACGATTGCCGAGAAGATATTTTCCTCAGCATCTAAAAAAGACGTTAGAGCTGGAGATTTTGTTTTAGCAAGAATAGACAAAGCTATGGTTCACGACATAACCGCTCCTCTCGCAATAAAGGCTCTTGAGAGAATAACGGGCAGTAGAAGAGTTAAGTATCCTGAAAGAGTTATAATGGCTTTTGATCACCAAGTGCCAGCTGATAGTGTTAAGGCTGCGGAAACACATAAAATGCTTAGGGAGTTTGCAGAGGAGAACGGAATTCTGAACTACGACGTTAGAGAAGGTATAGCTCACCAGATAATGGTAGAAAAACACGTACTTCCCGGAGAGCTAATAGTTGGAGCTGACAGTCACACTTGTATGTACGGAGCCTTAAGCTGTTTCTCTACAGGGATAGGCTCAACTGATATGGGATTCGTTTTTGCAACTGGAAAGCTTTGGTTTAAAGTTCCAGAAACGATATACTTCGAAGTAAAAGGAAAGTTAGAGAAGTACGTTTGTGGAAAGGACATTATACTTAAGTTAATCGGCATGGTTGGAGCTGATGGTGCAAACTACAAAGCCTGCGTTTACGGTGGGGAAGTGATTAGAAAAATGGGGATGAGTGATAGATTTACAATTTGCAACATGGCTATAGAGATGGGTGGAAAAGCGGGAATAATTGAGTTCGACAAAGTTACGGAAAGATACCTAAAAGGTAGAGATTACCAAATAGAAGATTACCAAGTTTTCCAAAACGACGAGGATGCAAAATTCGAAAAAGTTGAGTTAGATGTTACGGGGATGGAACCACAAGTAGCTAAACCTCACAGAGTTGACAACGTTTGCGGAGTATCAGAAGTCGAAGGAGTTAAAGTAAATCAAGTTTTCATAGGTTCCTGTACTAACGGTAGGTATGAAGATTTAAAAATAGCCGCTGACATCTTAGATGGAGAAGTTGTCGCGAGAAACGTCAGGCTAATTGTAATTCCAGCTTCGAGGAGTGTTTACAAAAGAGCTCTAAGAGATGGCATTATAGATGTATTCGTCGAGGCAGGAGCTATAGTAGAATTTCCATGCTGTGGTCCCTGTATGGGTGGTAGCTTTGGCCTTATAGCGAGTAACGAAGTTAGCGTATCTACGTCTAACAGAAACTTTGTCGGTAGGCAGGGAAGTCCGGAAGGAAAAATATATCTCGTTTCTCCAGCGACTGCCGCTGCAACGGCAATATACGGTGAAATAACCGATCCGAGAAATGTTTGATTCGAGAACAAATTTAAAAAGCTGTAAATTGATTTAAATTCAATGCTTGATTTTTTAATAGAACGGGCTGTGGAGATAGCGAGGAGCGTAGAGGCAAAGGCAGTAGTAGTAATCTCTAATAGGGATGTATCGAAGAAAGTAGTAGATGGAATAAACGTAATTCCAGCACCGAGAAGGTACACGACTTTGCTCGAAAGTGTTGTCTCATCCTTAGAAGCTGTAAACTTGGACGACGTAATTGGAAGAGAATTAGCTGAAAAAATTTTGCTGATCTCTCAATCTAAGGACTACCTATCCCTAATGTTATACTTGAAAGGATTGGGTTTAGATGGAAAAGCAGTTGCAGTAACTTATCTCGATTCTTTAAAAAGCGTAGTCCTAGTTGACCTTGAAAAAGGAAAGCTACACTCAGCTTTAAAAGAGTGTGCCGAGAGAATTGAACCGAGAGTTATTAAAGCTCTGCTTGCAGTTTCCATTAGCATAGCCCACAAGGGAAGAGAAGGTAAGCCTGTAGGCACAGCTTTCGTAGTGGGAGACGTCGAAGAAGTGCTTAGGAGGAGCAGACAGCTTATAATAAATCCCTATAAAGGGCATCCGGAGTCGGTTAGAGACGTAAAAGACCCGGCGAACTGGGAAAGCATAAGGGAATTCGCACAGTTGGATGGGGTATTCGTTGTTGATGAAAAGGGATACATTGTTTCAGCTGGGAGGTACATAGAAGTTCACGCAAAAGAAATAAAAATTAGGTCAGGATTGGGTGGAAGACATCTCGCCTGTGCTGCTATTTCGAGGGAAACTAACGCAATAGCTATAGTCGTATCCCAGAGTGGTGGAGATATAACCATTTACAAAGATGGAGAAGAGATACTTCAAATTCCAGCAGCTATAATTTAAACACCTGAGTTAACGTATCTTCATGATACTGCAGTACGAAACGCCGGAGGTAATAACTAAGGTAGATGGAGTCGAGTGCGCTGGAGTTAGAGTAAAAGGTGGAGGACTTGGAATAGTAAAGTGCGAGGGAAAAGCTGTAGGAGTTTTTACTAAGAACAGATTTAAGGCGGCTCCAGTAATAGTTACTGAAGAGCATTTAAAAAATGGATTTATTAAAGGGATAATTGTCAACAGCGGAAATGCAAATGCATATACTGGAGAAGAGGGAGTTAAAAACGCTTTAAAAATGGCGGAGATGTTAGCTGAAAAACTTGAATGCGATAGAAAAGAAGTGTTAGTTTCATCTACTGGGGTAATAGGAGTTCAATTAAACATGGACTGGATAGAATCTCTTTTCAGAGAAGTTTATCCCCAGATAGGCTCGGACGAAGAAAACTCTTGGAAATTCGCAAAATCCATAACTACGACGGACTCCTTTACAAAGCAGTGGGGTGTTAGAATTGGTGATGTCGTAGTTGCTGGTGTTGCAAAAGGTGCTGGAATGATTGCACCGAACATGGCTACAATGCTTGCCTACGTGTTTACCGATGCAAAAATAGACTGCTCTTTTATTAAAGAAGTTGCAGAAAAGACTTTCAATTCAATAACAGTTGACGGAGATACGTCAACGAACGATACGTTTATACTCGTTTCAACTGAAAAAAAAGCTTGTGATGAAAAGAGAGTAAAGAAAGCTGTCGAGCACGTTTGCTCAGTTTTAGCGGAAATGATAGTAGCAGACGGTGAGGGAGCTACAAAGCTTATGAGAGTTTTTGTAAACGGAGCTAAAAGTGAAAGAGAAGCGAAAAAAGTGGCAAAAGCTGTAGCGTCTTCGACTCTGGTTAAAACTGCACTTTTTGGATGCGATGCTAATTGGGGGAGGATAATAGCCGCTATTGGATATTCAGGCATCGATGTCGATGAAAAGTTAGACATAGCAATTGTTGGGGGTAGTTGGAGAGCTGAAGAAGCCTTTTCCGGCTGTAAAAATGAAAAAGTGTTCATAGTCAAAGACGGAAAAGATACTGGAAAAAGGAGTGTTGCATCCGAGATAATGAAGAAAAGCGACGTAGTGGAGTTTCACATAGACTTAAAAGCTGGAAAATGTAAAGCCTGCGTTGTAGGGTGCGACTTGAGTTACGAATACGTTAGAATAAACTCAGAATACACGACCTAAATCAACTCGAAGTGTATTATCGTTACCAAGTCGGACTCATCTATCCTGCCATATATTTTTCTCAAAGCTTCTATTAACTCTTCCTTGCTTTTAAACCCGTCTTTTATTGCATCTTCATCGCTCAGTTCCTTTACTCTTTTAACAACAGCCTTTGTAACCTTAGCCTTTGCAAAAGGTTTCGAAGATGCTGTAAGGTAAACTACCTTTCCCATTTCGTAACTCTTTATCCCTTTTCTAACCGTACTCTTTTTCTTGCCAGACAAAATTAGGCCAACGTACTCTTCGTCGAAGTTGATTGACTTCATGTTGCAAAAATAGCAACTCGCTTTTTTTTAATTTTTTATCGAATTATCTAATAGTGGTATTAAAGAGTGTAAAGCTCTCCAAGAAAAGTCCCATCCAGCATTGTGGCTTTAAAATTCGACAGATCAACTTTTCTTAAAATACCGGGCGCCTTTTCAACGTTTAAAGCTGTAGAAGCACAGACGTCGTTAAAAGCTGGTAGTACTGTGATTTTCCTAAGCTTATCGTTTATCTCGGCACTACCCTCTAACCACACTCTTTCCTTTACGCCTTTATCTATAAAAACTGCCGGATGTGCGTGACCCATTACTAAATTTTTCTTTGAAGACACGGGTTTTAAATGTCCGTGAATTATGCAAACGTTTCCGACTTCGTATTCTCTCAAACCATCTAAATTTCCGTCGTGGTTTCCTTTAACCAGAACTAATTCTACATCTTTTTTCAACATCTCTAAAACTTCAGCTTCTTTTTTAGAAACTATAGAGTGTTTAAAATCTCCAGCTATGACGAGTTCGTCAGCACCGCAGTTGAAGTATAATCTTTTAAGCTCCACTAAAAGGCTTTTGTCGAAAAATCCACCAATACCTATGTGCAAATCTGCGACTACGAGAACTCTTTTTCTACCCAATATAAGTAGAGCTGGATAATCGAGAACTTTTAGCAACTTCATTTTATTTGCAAGATTTCTTTTTCTACGTCTTCGACGTATTTCGATACATCAACGTTGTACCTCTTCGCAAGAACGAGTGCCGCTACTTCCGCATCTATAAGCCCTTCCGACTTTTCCTGTAATGAGTTAATCTCAGCCACAACTTCTTTCTTTTCCTTTCCAGTTTTTATCGCAATTTCTTCTACAATCTCTTCGAATATCGAGGATTTCAGGGCATTGAGGCTGGGCTTAAAGTCCACAGGTATTTCTACAGATGAAACGTCAAAAGATGGTACGAGCTCTCCGTTTTCCTCAATTAGCAAACCTTTTTCTATCGCTTTCTCAATTACTTTTACGCTTCCGTCGTGGGTGAACCACTTCAAGTCAAAAGACATGAAGTATGTAAGCTCAGACTTACTCATGCTTCTCTTTCCCTTCGCTCTATAAGCTGCAGCTATTATCATCCTCAACATTGCAAAAACTTGAACGCTACAGATTTAATAACTACGGTTAAGCTAAGAGATATGAAGGTGCTTGGAACTGACGAAGAAAGTTTGAGAGAAGCAGCTAAAATAATAAAAAAAGGTGGATTAGTTGCATTTCCAACTGAAACTGTTTACGGGTTGGGATGCGATGGATTGAACGAGAAAGCCGTTAAAAGACTATTTAAAGTAAAAAAAAGACCAGCTAATAAGCCAGTAACTCTTCACGTCTCAAGTATTTCTCAGATTAAGAAAGTAGCCGAAATAAACGATGTCGCTAAGAAATTAATAGACTTATTTTTCCCCGGTCCTTTAACAATAATACTCAAAAAGAAAAGCGTCGTACCACCTATAACAGCAGGTGGTAGCGATAGAGTTGCAGTTAGGATGCCTGCATGTGATGTAGCTTTGAAATTGATAGATTTGAGCGGCATATTAGCTGCTCCTTCAGCAAACAAGTCCGGTGGAATTAGTCCTACGAGTGCAAAAGAGGTTGCTGAGGAATTTGGAAGTGAGATAGACGCAATAATCGACGGAGGAGAAACAAAAATAGGGATAGAATCCACAATATTGGATTTAACGGTAAAACCCGCTAAAATACTTAGAACTGGTGCAATAAGTGTTGAGGAAATCGAAAGCGTTGTTGGAGAAGTAGAAGTGGTAGAAAGGAAAGGGCATTACAGAATGAAAGCAGAAGTAGTAATAGCAGAGCCGGAAGAAATACTTAAAATAGCAAAAGTAGAAGTTTTAAAAGGAAAAAAAGTTGGAATGTGCGTAAGCAATAAGCTTTCAATACCAGAAGAGTTGACAAAAAAAGTGGAAGTCGTAACTTTTAGAGACGTTAAAGATTATTCGAAAAAACTGTTTTACGCGATGAGAAAGCTGGGCAATTTAGATACAGTTATTTTCCAGAAAGTAGAAGAAAAAGGAGTAGGTAAGGCAATAATGGACAGGCTCAGAGAATCATCCAGCGTCTAAGTGAGTCATGCAAACGACTTCCGCTTCAGTAGAATCGAGTATTCCCGACTTTAACACCGAAATTATTCTTCCAAAACCTTTTGGCTTTAACAACAACCTAACAGCAGTCATTTCGCTCTCTTCAAAGTAACTTCCTGAAGAGAAGAACACTGAGTGAGACATAACTTCTTTTCCACTAACTTCTGCTACAAGCCCAGTAACACCCCTACCGAGATCGCAAAGCTTTGCGGGAGTTAACATTATGCAACTTCCAACTTCAGCTTTTAAAGCGGTGGCGACATTGTGAGCACTTCTTAGCTCTATGCTCCTTATTTCTCTTCTAATAAGGGATTCTATAACACTTCTTGATATACCAGTCAAAACATAACACCTTACTTTTTCCATTAACACCACCTCTACCCGAACATTGGTAGTTCTTTTTCCTCCCTTCTGCTTTCCTGCATCTTCGTTTGTTCCGCTAACTTCTGCATCTGTGCTTCGATTATTTCAGCCTCCTTTATCAATTTCTCCACACTAACGTTCCATCCGAACAGCTCGTTTAAAACCTTAGCTACTTCAGCAGCAGCTCTTGGATCAGGGTTAAATCCAATGGTTTCTCCCAACAAAGCCATACCCGGAAAGTTCTTCGCCACACACTCGTTCATAAGTGAGCCAGCTATTCCAGAAATAGTTCCACTTCTGAAAATCTCAACTCTTACTTTGCTTATTTCTTCTAAAAGCTCTTTGTTTGTAGCAGCACCGAAAACTCTTTTCTTGTTTTCAAAAGTAGTTATTCCTGCAACAGAAATAACTCTAAGAGCGTTTATTTTCCTGCACCATTCTACTATTTCCCTGCTCATTCTATTAGCGAGTTCCGGTGGTATAGGTACATCTGAGTGGATTAAAATTGCGTTCATTTCTTTAAGCTGATATATTCTGACCGGAGGCGTAATTATCCCATCCATCAAAGTCGCTATTGGTGGTAATGCATCTGAAGTTATAATGCCTATTTGCTCAGGCTTTAGTTCCATTATGTAGTGAGCAGCTAAAATTGTCCCAACAAGACCTATACCGGGAAAACTCGTTAGTACAACAGGTTTTTCGACCTCTTGCTCTTTTACGAGGTTTATGTCCACAGAAATCATGAGTAATGTCTTGTGTTCGAACAATTATAATTCTATCGTTTTGACTCTATTATTTGGTGTTTTAAAATAAAATCTTTGTAAAATCCTTAAATTCTCAATTAGTTTACTTAGCCAAGACAATTTCTAAAACTACCGCTAAAAAACTGCAAGACAAAATAAAAATTAAATTTAAAATTTAGAATTCAGATTCTCCCATACCTTCGAATCCCGTCTTCTTAGTCTTTTCCATGCCCTTTGCAGCTATGACATCATCGATTCTGAGTATCATTACTGCTACTTCAGTTGCAGATTCTATTGCGTGCGTTTTCACTCTTAATGGCTCTAAAACACCCATGTCTTTCATGTTGACAACTTTACCCGTTTCGACGTCAACTCCAGCGTACTTCTCGCCCTTCTCGTGAGCCGCTCTTAGCTCTACGAGAACATCGATTGGATCGAGTCCAGCGTTCTCAGCTAAGGTCTTTGGTATCACTTCTAAGGAGTTAGCAAAAGCCTCTGCAGCTAACTGCTCTCTTCCTCCAAGAGTTGGAGCCCACTGCCTTAGTCTTAGGCTGATTTCGACTTCTGGAGCGCCGCCACCAGCTACTACTTTTCCGTCCTCTATAGCTACTCCAACAACTCTTACTGCGTCTTCAATGCCTCTCGCTATCTCTTCTACTACGTGCTCCGTTCCACCTCTTATCAGTATAGTTACGGCTTTCGGATTCTTGCATCCAGTAACGAACACCATCTTTTCGTCTCCGACTTT
>JALSQI010000041.1 GCA_026985525.1 Archaeoglobaceae archaeon | reverse complement strand
TCAGCTATTAACCCAGTTAACGGAGAGAAAAACACACCCGGTAAAGTAAAAAAAGTTATTAGCATGCTAACTTCTGCTGAACTGATGGAAAAAGTCCTCGCAATTTCTGGCAGTCCGGGAGTTATTGCTGAAACCCCCATAACTCCAATTAAGGTTATTGCGTAAGCTGTGTATTCAGGCTTCATTTTCTCACCAGTGTAACAAAACTAACAACACTATTGCTGTGTAGAGTATGTTTAGTATGGAACTTATAACTGCTATTTTCACTCCTAACTTAAATCCAAAGTAAGCTATTCTGCCAGGCAAAGAATGTCTAACAAAAATTACGGACATAGATATTATGCTCGTAAGCAGTAAAGCTGCAACTGCTTGTATAGGTGTAATTGCATTGCTTGCAAGCATAGAACCCGCAGCGGCAAAGCCTGAAGTCGTATCAGCTATACCTGCTGCAACTATTGCAGAGACTTGACCGGGTAAACCTAAGATTTTGAAATTTTCAAGTGGTTTCAATACGTTGTATTCCATTAAAATAGTTACTACCGTATATACGAATACTAACCTTGGTATTATCTTTTTTAGAACTCTAAAAGCCTTTTTAATACCCTCTCTAACTCCAATTTTAAAATCTTTCATCTCTTTTTTAGCTTTTTTGTAATTACTCTTTTCGTAATTTTTATTTTTTAGCAAAAAATGTCCCGCTAAAATTGCCGTTAGCGTTACGCAAAGACTTATAAACATTCTTGCAGAAATGTAGAGTAAGCCTGCTTTAATTCCAAGTAAAGGTATAACAACTGGGATGAAGTAAACGAAGAGGTGGTTTAAAAAACTAAAAAAACTGCTTACGAAAGAAGCAATTATCGTTTCTCTTTCTCCTATAATCTCTTGCTCATAAAATGAAGAAAGCATTGCACTTCCAGCGTTACCACTTGCGATGTACGTTATTACAGCCAAACCGCTTTCTGGAGATAAGTTAGCAAAACTTACGACCGGTTTTATTATCCACGAAATTCTTTCTATAATTCCAAGCTCGTTTAAAACGTTTGCAACAATTATTGCAGTAACTAAAATTGGTATTACGTGAATGGCTAAAAACTCAAGTCGGCTGAGGAGTGAAATCATGTCCTGTACTTTTTGACAACCTCTAAGATTTCGTCTATTTGTTCGGTAGTTAGAGTAGTTCTCTCTTTTGCGTATATCAATCTGACTTCATCTCTAACTCTTGGGAGAATGTCTGCAATTTTTACGGCTAAATCTCTTCTCCCAACTTGTGGAAGTTTCTCTAATTCCGAAACAAGCTCCTTTGCTTTTTCAGCAGGAATTCTATAAAAAAGCGTGAGGTGTTTTAAAGCCCTTCTCGTTTCAAAAGTTAGCTCGGAAATAGCCTTTCTCTCCTCTACTATTTTATCCATCACTTCTTTTGCTTCTGAAATGGTTATGTATTCAAAATCTAAAACTTTCTTGAAGCCCATGTTTAACTCCCCTTCTGGGGCTTGAGGTGTTCGGGCCTTACTATTAAAGTTTTCATCTTTCCGCCATCTCTCACCTGTACTAAGTAAGCTCTCCCTCTCTGCCCAACTACTATTCCTGTTCTACCTTGGAATCTGGGGTGAGGCATTCCTTTGTGAACAGCCGGTTCTATGTCTATGTGAACGTACTGGCCAACTTCGAAAGTTTGTAGTACTTTCCTTATCTTCACACCCTTCTCTCTAACTCCTTTTCTCAATTTCCTACCCGACTTGAACCTGAAACCGTGAGATTTCCAGCCCATTTTTTCAACCTCCTGAATAAGGGTCGAACTTTAATCCACCCATCACATCGATTACGTCAAGCCTGACAACCCGTGAGGGGTTATTTAAAATTTCCGACAAACTTGGTTTTGTCCTTCCCTTATCTCCGCTGACGAGCTCTTTTATGTATAGTCCACTATCTGCCTCTATGACTATTACTGCTCTTTTTCCTCTGTGCAGTAGTAGTTTAATTCCGTAAGTTTTTCTCTTTCTTAAAATGTTTGCTCTTCTGTGCTCAACTCTTTCGGGAGTGAACTGCTCTATTTCTCTGTAACTTAGCTTTTCAAGTGCTCTTTCGAGCTCTTTTTTATCCACTTCTCTTTCAAATTCAACTAACGCCCTGTAAACTTTCTTGTAATTTCCAGTTTTTAGCTCGGAAACGTGTTTTGGTCTAACAAAACCGAAAAATTTTACCGAAACTCTTCCTTTTGCAAATTCGTTTACAGCCCTTTCAAGTTCTTTTAAGTCAACTTCTCTAATTCTTGGCTCTCTAACTTCGAGTATGAATGGCCTACCCTTTCCCAGCATTCTTGCATCAACGTCTTCTCTTCCCGCCCCGTGCAGTATTGCATCTTTTCCCTTAGTAATATCTAATACTGGAAGACCTATGTATTCTTCTACTGACATGTCGTATTTTTTACCGGTAAACCCACAAACTTGACAACCTCTGCCTTTACAAGCAGAACATATCCACCTCGTCTGAGGAATGTTTCTAACTCTTTTGATATATCTACCGTATATGTAGATCGGATTTATTCTTATGCTGTAGCTTAAGTCTTCAGCATTAACTGTTACAATTGCATCGGCAAGTCTTGCAACTTTAAATTCGCTTAAAATTCTTGAAAGTTCTTTTTTTACTTCTTCTTTTATGCTCGATTCCACTTTTAACAACTCTTCTAACTCTTTAATGCTACCCTTCATTTTGCACCCTATTTCAATCGTTTTTACGTTATATTCTTTTAAAAATTCGGATATTTCTTTCCCAATTCTTTTGAGTTTGCTGAAAAGTCCGCAACAGTAAACGCACTCCCTCTCGCTAACTATTTTGCACTTGACATTGGCTCTAACGGAACACTTTTCGCATAACTCCATCATTTAATAATTCTACTTTGAAGTATAATTGCTTTTTGATGTCTAATTGCGAATACTATACTGTTTGGTCGAAATTTAATGAATTATTGTTACAAAGTTCTAACTTATTAAAAATTAGAAATGGTGTTTTAAATTTTTTAGTTTAATAACGTTAAACGTCTAATTCGTTAATAAATTGTCTTCTCTGAACAATGTCATTTAACGACAACAATCGAACAAATTTAGAAAAGTTTATCTTACATATTGTTTACAAAATAAACCGATGGATGAGAAAGATAGGAAAATAATTTCGATGTTGCAGGAGAATGGAAGGGTGCCGTTGTCTAAAATAGCAGAGGTAATAGGATTTTCAGTAATGGGCGTAAAAAAGAGAGCGGAAAAACTAGAAAAAAGTGAAATTCTAAAAATAAGATCGATGCTTAATGTGGAAAAGCTTGGGATCAAATTAGCAGTATTGGCAGTTGAAATGGAAAGTGCAGAGGCGATAGAGAGTACAATAGAGAGGTTTAGGAATTGTCCGAGAGTGTTAAGATTTTTCGTAACGACCGGTTCTTATAACCTATTTGCACTCGTAATAGCTGAAGATTACAACACGCTTGAAAGCATGAGCTTAGAAAAATGCTCTTTGAGGAATCAAAAGGGTATAAAAAGGTTTGAAATTTATCCAGTTCAAGACGTTTACTATAGCCCTTACTTCGACATAAACGTAATTCCTGAGAAGAATTTAGAAAAAGCTCCTTGCGGTGTGCATTGTGCGAGCTGTAGCAGATACGTTGCTGAGAGGTGCTTGGGTTGTCCTGCAACAATTCACTACAGGGGAATACTATAAGTATCTTTAATTACCTTTTTCTACATCGATGTATTCTGGAGGTACGTAATCTGTTGTAAAAACCTTACCTTTCTTCCGTATTTCATATCCATTTTCAATCATTTTTCTTGCGTTTACTCTTAACACGACTGGGTATCTATCGTATCGCTTTCCAACTTCAAAAGCTTCAGAGTATGTAGAACTGAGGTGAACTTCTCTCCTCTTCATGGGCAAAATTCCCTCCTTCAAAATCGATTGAATCGCCTTTCTACTCGTTCCGTGATATAGTATCTTAGGTATTTCTCCACCATCGCTCCACCTCGTTTCCACTTTAACGCTATGCCCGTATTTAGCCCTAATTTTTCCATTTTTTAGTTCAAACCTTCCTTTTTCGTCCTGTTTTACTGTTTTCTCTATCAATTTCATTGCTTCATCTTTTTCAATTCCGTACTTAGTCGCTATTACTTTTGCAACTTCATCTAAATCTGCCCAGCCGAACTTATCCAGCTTTATCCCAAACTTGTGGGGGAAGTGTCTTAGCAAACCACTTAGGAATTTACCTATCACGTATTTGGAAACGATTTTATCTTTATTCACATTAACGGTTGAATGATGTGGAGCAAGATAGTAGAAAAGTTTGAAAGATACCCATCTCAAATAGTGGTTGCTAAGGAATTCTTGAAACTTGGAATAAGCGTTAGAAACGGAAAGGCTTATTGTGGCAATATAGAACTGGTTCCTGCTAAAATAGCTGAGGCAATAGGTGTTGATAGGAAAGTAGTGATTTCAGCTATACAGAACATAGAAAGCGATGAAGAGCTTAGGAGCGTTTTTTCAGCTTTAAAGCCCGTAGCAAACATAGCTGAGGTTGCGAGAATCATGGGGTGCGGAGTCTTAGAAGTTTACGCTGAAAGCCAAAAAGTCGGCATAGTTGCCGCGATAGCGGGGATACTTGCTAGGGAAGGAATACCTATAAGGTACATATTGGGCGAGGACCCGGAAATAAGTGTCGAATCCAAGCTGACGATTGTTACAGACTCAAAAATACCGGGAAAGCTCGTTGACGAGTTCCTCGAAGTTGATGGAGTTGAAAAGATAGTCATATCGTAAGAATTTTTTCGAACTTCTTAGCGTCTTTGCACATGTTGGTGTTGTTGAACATAACGTAAATAGTTCCAGAAAACTTTTTTAAATAGTTTTTCAACCATTCCAATTCTTCTTTACTGTAAACGTGTCTGTAGTTCAACTTGCCGTACGGTTTATTCCTGCAATCTGGAGAATGGCCGTGCAATCTGAAGTACATAACTTCTCTTTCAATAGCTGGATCTTCAACCATAGGGTCAACGCAGTGAATCAATCCCGCTCTCTCGCAGACTTCTCTAACGCTTTTGCTACTCCAACCCCTCGCCTCCCAGACGAAGTAATATCCATTTTCTATAGTTGAGAAGAATTCAACGACTCTCTTGGCGTTCTCCTCTCTATCTTTAAAAGAAAAAGGAGTTTGAAATACGATTACTTTTGCTCTTAGAATGTCAGCTATTTCCTTAGTTTTCTCCCAAGCCTCTATTACCGTTTTGTTTAACCTGAAATAACCGCAGAGCTTTACAGAAATGTTTGCCCTTCTGTAAGTTGGACTTGAAGGTGGATGTGTTATTAACTGCCAAGCTTTGACTGTGAATTCAAATTCACTGTTTACTTTGTCAGCTTCTCTCCTCCACCTCTTTGCAGTTTCCACTCCCGGAGGTTTGTAAAACGTCTTCTGAACTTCAACTGCTCTATACTCTTTGAAGTAATTATTCATTGACGTACAAAAACCGCAACACCCGATTATCATGCCAATTCATACGTTTTTACTATTTCTCCAACGCCTTTACTCCTGCCCTCTCTAAAAATGAACTTCTGTCCCTCGAAAACGTAATGAGGTCTGTACTTAAACATCATTTTGACAAATCCTCTATCCCCGGCTTTCAAGTAATCTCTATCTATTTCTTTGAAAACAACAGTTTCCGCTATCGTTTCTACATGTACAACCGGTTCATATCCTACTTTAATTCTTGTAGGGTGGGCGAAAACTATGACTTTTGCATCAAACTCTCTTATTGCCTTTGGTTCTTTCTTAGATAGAACCATTCCCCTCTCTATTTCTTCGTACTTTACCCCTTTCACTGCGACTCCAACTATGTCCCCAGCCTCGGCTTTTTCGACTCTGTAGTAGTGCATTTCCATGCTTTGAACTCTAACCTTTTTAAAAGATCCGTCGTGAAACGGCCCTAAAAATACTTCATCTCCTTCTCTTAACTCTCCTGATCTAATGCATCCACTAACTACCGTTCCAACTCCACTAACTCTGTATATTCTGTCTATATACATTAAGAAATCTTCTTTTGTAAATTTCCTCGACTTTAAGTTGTAGAGCAAAGTTTCAAGCACGTTGTAGCCTTCAAGAGTTACGGCTGAAGTCACAACAACTGGCACTACTGGTTTTGAAAACACGAGTTTTGAAGCTTTTACAGCACTTTCTTCACTCTCAACTCTGTATGGCAACCTTCCAACGCTCCTTAGCAAAGAAGATATGGAAGAAATTACACCTTTTAGCTTTTCCTCGCTGACCATATCCGCTTTTGTAACGACTATTATAACTGGTAATTCCATAGCGAGCAGAATTCCAAGGTGTTCTTTTGTCGTTCTTGTAATTCCGTCGTTTGCAGCTACTACGAGCAAACCGTAATCTATTTTTTGTCCTAACAATCCTCTTATAGTCGTTCTAAGCCATGGCTCGTGGCCAACTGTATCTACGAAGGATACGAGTTTTTCTGCTTTTTCTACGACTTCTGCTTTTTCTCTTTTGTTTAATGGGTTTTTCATCCTTATAGGCTTCCCGTCTTTAAAACCTAAGACTGCAAAGCTTAAATCCGCACTCAATCCCCTCTCTATCTCGTGCTTGAGTACGTCTAAGTATATTCTCGTAGAACCGTCTCCATCATCAGCTCTCCCAGTTATAAGACAGCCGACTAAGGTGCTTTTTCCATGGTCAACATGCCCTGCAGTACCAATAAGTACTCTCTCCTTTCCGTTACTATTCTTCTGTATCTCTACTATTCCAACAAAACTGTTTTTTTCCACTTCGTATTTTTCAATTGAGCTTATTCTTGCCTCCACTTCCTTGGCAAGTTTTTCTAAAACATTTACAGTTTCTTCAAACGTCTTTTCATCAATTCCTTTTAATTCTCCACTATCTGATACGCCTATGACGTATATAGCTTTACCTCTTCCCATTATCAGCCTGTGACTCATCTGACAGGCGAGAGATTGAAACCTCCCCTCCTTTAAATGGTACGAATTCAAAAATTCTTTAAACTCTACATTTTCTCCTTCACCTTTTTTAAGGAGTAAAAACAATCTGTTAGACACGATGAAAGTAAACCCAAGTAAATTTATCTTTTTCGTTTCAAATCAACATGTTAAGTCCCTCCATCATAGCCTCTACTGAAGCCATGACTATGTCTGTTCTCGCACCTCTCGCCGTGACTATTTTGTTTCCCCTTTTAAGTTGAACTATGACATCTACGAGTGCATTCGTTCCACCCGTTATTGCATCTACTCTATAGCTTACGAGTTCTATGTCTGCGAATTCTCTAACACCCTTTTTTATAGCGTTTATAGCTGCATCCACTGGGCCCGTACCGACTGCAGCTTCTATAACTTCTTTTCCGTCTATTTTTAACTTAACACTCGCAGTTGGCATTACGTTTTTACCACTAACTATGGATAAGTCTTCGAGAATAACTTTTTTCTCCCTTTTTATCTGTAGTACTGTCTCTATTATCGTTCTCACGTCTGCATCGGTA
This sequence comes from Archaeoglobaceae archaeon, assembly GCA_026985525.1. Classification (GTDB taxonomy): domain Archaea; phylum Halobacteriota; class Archaeoglobi; order Archaeoglobales; family Archaeoglobaceae; genus WAPX01. The sequence continues at coordinate 31,379 of JALSQI010000041.1, read as the reverse complement.
ACAGTTTTGCCTTTATCCCCAATTTCTTTAATCCTTCTTAGTATTTCTTCCATCTGCTCTTTCGTAGCTTTGTAACCGAGCTCTTTCATCACAGCCTCAACACTCGCTTTTCCAGCGTGTTTTCCTAATACGAGGTGTCTCTCCCTACCAACCGTTTCTGGAGTTATTGGTTCGTAAGCAGAAGCATTCTTCAAAATAGCCGAAGTGTGTATTCCACTTTCGTGAGTGAAAGCGTTGTCTCCAACTATTGCTTTGTTTGGTGGAATTGCTATTCCAGTTATTTTTTCTACGAGTTTTGCCGTTCTGTAAATTTTTTTGAGATTGACGTTTGTTTCTATTCCGTAAAGTATTTTGAGGACTGTTACTACTTCTTCAAGTGCCGCGTTTCCAGCTCTCTCTCCAAGACCATTAATAGTTGCGTGTACCTCATTAGCCCCTCCTTTTACAGCAAAAATCGTATTTGCGGTAGCTAAACCAAAGTCATCGTGGCAGTGTATGGCTAAGTCAACGTCTTTGAACTCTTTTCTAAGTTCTCTTATAACGCTTTCGCACTTTTCTGGAGTCATAACTCCAACGGTATCAGTGTAAGTCAGCCTATCAGCTCCTGCATCCAGCACTTCTTTGTAAAGTCTTTTTATGAAGTCTAAGTTTGCTCTCGAAGCATCTTCTCCTCCAAATTCCACTATTAAACCCCTCTCTTTTGCATACTCTACTGCTTTTACGGACATATCTATTACATCTTCTTCACTTTTTCCCGGAAACTTTGTTGATATGTGAATGGGAGATGAGGGGGCGACCATAAATATTGAATCAGCTCCCGCATCAGCAGCAGCATCTATATCGACTTCTTTAATCCTACAAAAACTACAAATTTCAGCATTCAAATCTAAGGAAGAAATTTCTTTTATTGCTTCAAACTCGCCTTTGGATGCAATTGCAGTTCCGGCTTCTATTACGTCAACACCAAGGCTATCTAAAGCCTCAGCAATCATTTTTTTCTGCTCTATGCTGAGGCTAAGTCCGGGTGTTTGCTCACCATCTCTTAGAGTCGTATCTAAAACTTTTACTTTACCCATACCGGCAAGTGAGTTGTGAGATATAAATTTCTTTTCTGTTCACGATCTATCCTCTATCAGTTTTCTTACTGCCGGCTTTCTCTTCGCTATTTCTTTTAGTTCTGACTCGAAGCTTTCTCCGGGTGGTACGGAATGTAGAAGAAATACGCCAGTTCTTCCAACGTCTCTCCTCCTTTCCAAAACTCTTATCCTCTCCAAGACTATCTCTAAGCCTACACCAAGTCTTTTCGCAACTTCATTTGGATACAACTCGTTTATTGGCACTTCTTCGTGTCCTTTTTCATTTGGAATTATCATTACAAGCCTTTTGTCAACTCCCACCACTCTTTCGTTTTTTCTTAACTGCTCTATGCTTAAACACCCTCCAAATTTGTAGAAGTCTATCTCCCTATCCTTCATTTTTACGAGGGGGAAGCTAACGCTAACACCCTCGTCCACTATGATCTCTCCTTTTATTGCATAGTTCGGAGTAGCCTGAACTATCCTTCTGTCGATCCAGTCCTCGATAGCTATCTCTATTTTGTAAGACGGAATTTTCACTGGAATAAATACGTCAACATCGCTTTTTTCTTTCACATCACCTCTTGCAACGCTTCCGTAAACTATTGAAGGTATTCCCGCTTTTTCCAGTTCACTCATTATTTTATTAGCTATTTTTCTCTTTTCTCTAAGTATTTTCCACCTTTCTTTGCAGTATTCGACTACTCTTCTCTCCCCAAAAGTAGCTGTTTTAGGTCTCATTTTACTACGCTTTTTATCCAGTTTTCGAACTCTTCTGTTGCTTCAACTCTTAACAAAGCTATGCACGGGTTTTGATAGCTGTGCAACTCTTTAATTCTCTTTTTCAACTCTTCAAACTTCGACTCAGTTGTTTTCACTATCAAAGCAAACTCGAGAGCTCCTTTAACCTTCCCTTCCCACAGGTATATTGAGTTCACTGGAAATACGTTGACGCATGCAGCCAACCTTTCTTCTACGAGTTTTATTCCAATATTTCTCGCCTCATCAAGGCTCGAACACGTTACGTAAACAAACGCGAGGCTCATAGAGTTCAGTCTGCACTCGCTTTAAAAACTCTCAGCAAATTTAATTAACGTTTATCGTAAACGCATTTTAATGCGGATCAGCTTGGAAGGTATTGCGCTAATAGTGTTCATCTCATACTGGATTTGCGTGGAAGTTTTAAGGAGTAAAGGGGTGTTGGAAAAATACGAGATAAGCAATTATGGCCCTCTTTTAATAGTAAGAACTAAAAAAGGTCTTGGAATTCTCGAAAAAATTTCTAAGCCAAAGAAATTCTGGAGAGTAATCTCTACTGCTGGTATTCCATCTGTTTTTGCTGGAATGGTTTTCATGTTCGCTTTAATCGTTTTAATGGACGTGATGATGGTAAAATCTCCTCCGCCTCCGTCACAGCTTACTTCTCCGAGAAACGTACTATTAATTCCGTGGGTAAATACGCTTTTTCCTCCTCTCTACCTTTTAATAGGGTTAATCGTAACTCTTGTAGTTCACGAGTTCAGTCACGCAATACTCTGCAGAGTTGAAGGTATAAAAGTTAAAGCTTTGGGTTTATTAATGCTACTCTTACCAATTGGTGGTTTTGCGGAGCCAGACGAAGAAGAATTGGAAAAAAAGGCGAGTAGAATTCAGAAAGTGAGGATATTTTCTGCCGGCGTAATAAGCAATTTTGCAGTTGCTACAATAGCTTTTATCCTCTTTTTACTTTTACTTAACTTTTTGCAACCAGTTGTCTTCGTAGCAAATACTTCTAATTCCAATACTACAATGCACGCTGGAGAGATAGTTTACAGCATAAACGGAGTTAACGTTTCAACCCCCGCTGATGTGGCTAAGGCTCTTGAAAAAACGATTGAATCCGGTACAATTGTTGTTAGGACAGAAAGCGGGATTTATAAACTTCACGGAGTCTGTGGAGTAAAAGTAGTGGGACTGTACAAAAATTATCCAGCAGAGAAAGCTGGAATAAAGCCGGGCATGATAATTTATATGATAAACGAAACTTACACGCCAAACCTCTACGCTTTTCAGAAGTACATGTCGAAAACCAAACCGGGAGAAGTTTTAACCCTTCACGTTTACTACAAAGGTAAGAGAGAAGTTATAAAAGTCAGGCTTGTAAAATCGCCTTATTCGAATTCGGGTTTTCTCGGTGTTGAAGTTTACGGATACGTTTCAGGTCTTACTCTTGGTTACAGTAAAGTTTTACTCGACGAGCTAAAAAGCATACCGTCTGAGCTTAAGAGTGTTAGAGGCTGGCTTTTGTTGGTAGCCATGCCTTTGATGGGTTTTAAGGGTTTTACTGGTAGTGTAACAAAGTACTTCAAGCCTATGGTTTTCGGAAGTACATTGTTCGTAATTCTCACTGCTCTCTACTGGATATGCTGGGTTAACTTTTACGTTGGTCTTTTCAACTGTTTGCCAGCAATACCTCTGGACGGGGGTAGAGTTTTATACGAAGTGTTGGTTTGGATAGCGAATAAATTTGGTTTTTCAGGTGAAAAAGTAGCTGAAAAAGTCGTTAAGTTCTTAGCCTACCTTATTTTCGTATCCTTAGCTTTGTCAGTAGTAATCCCAAACTTAACACCGTATCTCAAAACTATTTAGAAAAATAGTGGACTCGGCGGGATTTGAACCCGCGGCCTCCGCCTTGCGAAGGCGGCGCTCTGCCCCTGAGCTACGAGCCCCCAACTTAGCGTAACTTCGTTTTGCTAATTAAGTTTTACCGTGCATGTGGCAGCAGTAAGTACAGTTGTACTTTGATGGGGGCGGTATGTGCTTTTCAGCGTGGCAGTTTAGACATTCAGCGACGTTGTATGATGTTTTGTTGTAGAAAGCTTTTACTTTGTATCCTTGCCCATTTAGGTAAGCTGTAAAGTTTTCACCAATAGCATACCAGCCTATGTAAACTTTTCTTTCTTTTCCGTTTATAACTACTACAGCTGGAAATCCGTAGGGATTCGTTTCTGAAAATACTTTTCTTTCAACGTTACTCCACTTAGTTCTGTTATCCCAATTGCAGAAGTGAAAATCTATTTCCTTTCCATACTCTTTTTTGAGGTACTTCATGTAAGGTTCTATCATCTTACAGTTGGGGCATCCAGTTTCGTAGTAGAAGAAAACTTGCATTTTTTTGTACGAACTCTCGTTATACGCACCGTTCTGAGCATTGTTTTGAGCACATCCAATTAAAAAAGCTGAAAGTGCGATTAAAATCATAATTTTCCCTAATTTATCCATAACTTAAATCTCAATAAAATCGTTAAAAATTTTTCGTCAACTAAATTCGAGACATCTCTTTACAGCTGAAGGTATTTTTTCCACGACATCCATTGCCGTTAGGCAATACCCTTTATCCTCAAAGCTCAAATCTCCGGCGAGTCCGCAGAGAAATGAAGATGCTACTGCAGCTTTAAAAGCACTCGAATTTGAAAGCATAGCCCCACATATCCCGGCTAAGACATCTCCTGTTCCTCCAACTGTCATTCCTGAGTTACCGCTTGTGTTTACCTTAGCGTTAATTCCGTCCGTTATAAAATCTACTTTTCCTTTCAGCAGAACTGTTAAGCCATTCTCCTTTGCAAAAGAGACGAGTTCTTCTGCACTGTCTATTCGTAGATACTTCTTAGCCTCTCCCCTATGTGGTGTTAAAATTACTTCTTTTCCTTCGATGAGTTCGAAGTATGGTATTGCACTTGCATCCAAAACGAATTTCTCGCAATTCAACACTTCTAATACCTCTTTTGCGAGTTTTTCTTCCATCCCCATTCCAACTACTGCCACATCTACTTTGAAGTTTAGCTCTTCCGGACTGTTAAAACCTCTGACTATTATTTCTGGAGAATAGGATGAAACTATTTTTTCTATCTCTGAAGGAACTGCAAGGAAAACGAGGTCTGCTCCAGCTTTTAGAGCTGAGATAGCCGATAGGAATGGAGCTCCTTTATACGGACCACCCCCAACGACTAAAATTCTCCCATGCTTTCCCTTATGTCCAAATTCGTCTCTCTTAAAAGCTAACTTGACATCTCCCGGTCCCGAAAGCACTTCTATTGCTGGAGGAATACCTATGCTTTTAACTACGACTTTTCCGGCGTATTCTTTTACTTCTGGTTTTAGAAAACAAGGCTTTAACCTGTGAAATGTAACGGTTACGTTTGCTTTGACAGCTTTTTCAAATTCTCCCGTGTCTGGATTTACTCCTGTTGGTACATCTATAGCAACGACTGTAGCCTTAGTCGAATTTATTAGCTCTACGGTGGAAGAGTATGGTTCTCTTAACTTACCTTTCGTTCTCCCCAACATTGCATCAACTACGCAATCCGCTTCTATCTTTTCTGGAAGTTTATCAGGTGTGTTTGCAACTTTAACTTCAATTCCAGAAAGTTTTGCGAGTTCCAAGTTTTTCTTAGCTATTTCAGTCTTCACTTCCTTCCCTAAGACGTAAATTTCAACTTCGCTCTCGTTTGAGAGAAACCTCGAAGCGACGAACGCGTCTCCTCCGTTGTTCCCCGTTCCTGCAAAAACTACAACTTTTTCAGGTTTGAACTTTTTTATCTCTTCTGCAACAGCTCTTCCAGCATTTTCCATTAATTGCAATCTCGAAAGACCGTAGTACTCGCAGTTCAAATCGGTTGCATTCATTTCTGCTGAAGTAATAGTTTCTTTAAGCGAAATCAACTTTACAGCCTCTCTAACGACCATAATTAAAACCCTAATAGCTTAGGCTAAAACTTTTCGCCGGTAGGTGAAATCTATATACCCTTATGTTTTTTCGCTAATACATGAAGCTCATAACTTGTGGTCTGCCGTACGCTAATGGTAAGGCTCACATAGGACACTTGAGAACGTACGTTCCAGCGGACGTTTACGTTAGATATCTGAGAATGATGGGTGAAGAAGTTTTGTTCATATGCGGGAGTGATTGTCACGGAACGCCCATAGTCGTTAACGCCGAAAAAGAAGGTGTGGAGCCGAGAAAACTTGTGGATAGGTATCACGAACACTTTAAAAAAGTGTTTTCTGCGGTTGGCGTTGAATTTGACTACTTTGGGAGGACTGACAGTGATTATCACCACGAAATGACGGAGAATTTCGTAAAAAAATTGATAGAAAATGGTTACGTTTACTCTAAGGAAATAGAGCTTGCATACTGTCCGAAGTGCAAGAGGTTTTTGCCCGACAGATACGTTGAAGGGATATGTCCTTATTGCGGAGCCATAGCGAGAGGAGATGAATGTGATCAGGGTTGCGGAAGGTACTTAGAGCCGGGAGAGATAAAAGATCCAAGATGCAAAATATGCGGGAGTAAAGCTGAGTTTAGAAAACAGAAACATTACTTCTTCAAGTTAACTGCTTTTAAGGAGTTCTTGCTAAACTACTTAGATAGGGTTAAAGGAACGGAGAACGCTCTTAACTACGCCAAGCAGTGGGTTAGGCAGGAATTAAAGGACTGGTGTATAACAAGAAATCTGGAGTGGGGAGTAAGATTTCCGGGAGAAAACTTAGTAGTTTACGTTTGGGTTGATGCACCCATAGGATACATTTCTTACACGAGAGAGGCTTGTAAGGAGAAAAAGTGTGATTGGGAAGAAATATGGATAAAAGGCGTTAAGAAAGATCAAATTAAGTGGGGGGATATAACTCACTTCATAGGTTTGGACATAGTCTATCACCACTGCATATTCTGGCCTGCTATGCTTAAAGGGGCTGATTTTGCTTTGCCCTCAGCGATCGTGGCGAGCGGAATGGTTAAAGTCGAAGGAAAAACTTTCTCTAAATCGAGAGGATACGTCGTTTGGGTTGAAGACGATTACCTAAACAGAGGTTTTAATCCAGATTACCTTAGGTATTACATAGTTAACTATACATCTCATCAAAAAGATTTAAACTTCTCGTGGAAAGTTTTTATGGATAAAGTAAATAATGAACTTATAGCAAATCTTGGAAATTTCATCTATAGAGTTACCTACTTTGCGTGGAAGAACTTTAATGGGGATGTTGAAACTTCTGAGTTTGATGAAGAAGTAGTAAAAGCTGTTGAAAAGGCGAGAGATAAAATAATCAAAGCTCTTGAAAACTGGGATTTCAAAGTTGCGAGCGACGCTTTTATGGAGCTTGCAAGTTTTGGAAACAATTACTTCCAGAGTAATGAACCGTGGGAACTGATAAAAAGAGATGTAGAGGAGTGTACTAAGGTTATAGCTAATTGTTTGCACTTGGTAAAAGCTCTTGTTTTGCTATCTTATCCAGTTCTGCCTTTTACTATGAAAGAAGTTGCAGAAATTATCGGTCTCGAAGATTTTAGAATGGATAGAGTTTGTGAGTTAGAAAAAGTAAGAGTAATTAAAAAACCAAAACCACCGTTCAAGAAAGTTGAAAAAGAAGTTGTAGAGGAGATGGAGAAAATTATGAAGGAAAGAATAAAAAGAGCTGAAATGAAAAAAGCTGAAGTCGTAACAGTGGAAGACTTATCCAAGTTAGACTTAAGAATAGGAAAAATAGTTAAGGCTGAAAAAATCAAAAAGAGTAGGAAACTTGTAAAGCTGGAAGTTGACATCGGAGACGAAGTGAGGCAAATCGTTGCTGGAATTGCTGAAACTTACTCTCCACAGGAATTAGTGGGAAAGGAAGTAGTAGTAGTTGCAAACATGAAACCTGCAAAGCTCATGGGTGTTGAAAGCAGGGGCATGATTTTAGCTGCCGATGTCGATGGAAAAGCTGTGTTGCTAACCCCCGAAAGAGAAGTTCCAGTAGGTAGTAGAGTTAGGTGATTCCTATGCCCGTTATGATTCTTAGTGGGGGTTTGGACTCGACAACTCTGTTGTGGAAACTTTGTTTAGAAGGAAAAAGAGTTTACGCTTTAACGTTTGACTACGGGCAGAGGCATAGGAGAGAGATAGAGCATGCTAAGAAAATCGTTAAAAAGGCTAAGGAGGTTGGGTTTGAAGTTTATCACGAAGTAGTTGACATCTCTTCTATTTCTCATTTGATCTCCTCTGGAGCTCTTACGGGGAATGAGAGTGTACCTCATGGATTTTACACAGACGAAAGGCAGAAGGTAACAGTAGTTCCAAACAGAAACATGATAATGTTGTCTATAGCAGCTGGTTATGCTGTTAAAATGGGTGAGAGTGAAGTTTACTACGCAGCTCACAAATCGGACTACGCAATATATCCGGATTGTAGAAAGGAATTCGTTAAAGCTTTAGATTCAGCTATATACCTCGCGACTATTTTCACTCCTGTGGAATTAAAAGCACCATTCGTAGATATGACCAAGGCTGAAGTAGTTTCTCTTGGATTGAAGCTTAAAGTACCTTACGAGTTGACTTGGAGCTGTTATGAGGGTAGAGATAGGCCTTGTTTGAAGTGTGGTACGTGCTTAGAGAGAACAGAAGCTTTTCTTCTGAACAAAGTTAAAGACCCCCTTTTAACAGAAAGTGAATGGGAAATTGCAGTAAAGGAATATAGGAAGTACGAAAAAGAAGATAAGCAAAAAACAATTTCAAACTAAAACGTTAAAGCGATAATTTTATATCCTTTCCTGTTAACTCTCGCTCAATGGGACGGCGGGACAGGGAGTACTATCTACCTTCAATGATTTTCGCTGCTGGTGTATTCTTAATACTGATAGGCCTTGCGCTGATAGCGATTTTTCAAGTAAACAGGTATTCCAATCCAGTTCAAATAGAAATCGTTGGAGTGATTATTGGAATAGCTATTCCAATGGCTCTATACGGAGTAAATGCAATGTACGGTTTTAAGAGATACAGACCTGCAACAATTGCCGCTTTTGCTCTAACAACTCTCGCTGTCGTACTATTCGTATTGATGTATCCAGAATACTGGTATTACCCTCAAGTAATTTACGTAGCAATACTCTACGCTCTCGGCTTGGTTTTATTTTTCAGTAGCTCTTTTGCTGAGGCAGTTTTGAGATTGCTCGAAAAAGCACCGGGGATAGAGATTAGAAAGGAAACGACTTACACTGAGAAAAAGAAGCTAAGGAAGAAGATCGAAGAAGACATAGAAATTGAAGAGGCAAAGTTAATAGAGCCAGATTTTGACAAAGTGTTAGATATAGAAATCGTAGAACCAAAAGAGAACTTTGTAGTTGGTTCAGCTTTAAAAGATGGAAATTACAGAGGTAACGTCGTAAGGGTTAAAGATTCAGTTCCAGAAGCTGAAAAGCTTAAGATGTTGAGAGAAGGTGGTAGAAGAGTTGCTAAAAAAGAAGTTGGTGAAGTTGATAACGCTGCAAAGGTACTAAAAATGATTGAAGAGAGTAAGATTAAAGGTAAGCTTTCTTAGGAGGTGGTTTTTCATGTCCAAGGGTTTGGATGTCGGGACTATGAACATAATATGCTCCGAGATGGAAGGAGACGAGATCGTTTTCGTTCAGCAGAGAAATGCTTTCCTTGAATTAGACTACAACGACATGACGAAGATGATGCTGGACAACGCGAGAGTAGCTTACGTGATAAAAGGTAATAAAATTTACGTGCTTGGAGATGATGCTTTGAGGTTTGCTACTGTTTTCAAAAAGAGTACTAGGAGACCTATGAAGTCTGGAGTACTCAGCCCAGAAGAAAAAGAGGCTATTCCGATTATAAAGCTACTAATTGAAAAAGTCGTTGGAACTCCTGAGTATGCTGGAGAGACTGTTTGCATATCTTCTCCAGCAAAACCGATAGATTCGGATATTGAAGTTCTCTACCACAGAAAAACCATGGAGGCTCTGATAAAGAAAATAGGTTACACACCATACGTGATAGACGAGGGGTTGGCAGTCGTTTACTCTGAATTAGCTGATACGAGTTTTACTGGAATAGGTGTTAGCTTTGGTGCTGGAATGACGAACGTTACTGCCGCTTATTTTGCAGCTCCAATAGTATCTTTCAGCATAGCGAAGGGAGGAGACTGGATTGATGAGAATGTAGCAAAAGCTACTGGAATGTCGAGAGAGCAAGTGTGTGCAATAAAGGAAAGCGGCTTTGAACTTAAAAAAGAAGTTGAGCTTGGAAGTGTAGAAGGAGCTTTGGCAATTTACTACGACCAATTGATCTCTAACATCGTGGAAACTCTTGCGAGAAAGTTGGCGGAGGTAACACCACCAGCGGTAGAATTTCCAGTAGTCCTTGCAGGAGGTACTTCTAAGCCAAAAGGCTTTAAGTCTCTTTTCGAGGAAAGGTTAAGTGAAATAGGCTTGCCGGTTAACGTTTCTGAAATAAGGGTTGCAAGAGATCCACTCTTCAGCGTAGCGAGAGGTTGCCTTATCGCAGCCAAGACGAGAGAAAGCTGAAACGATGAAAAATAAATTATTTTTAATAATTTTAGCTCTTTTATCGTTATTTCTAATTTACTACTATTCGCCATTACTCAACGGAGTTGTTATGGGCGTAGTTTTCGCATACGTCGCAAAGCCTATAAAAAACAGGCTAAGATTTGGCGAAACTCTATCGAGTGCTATCTCTACAGTCTTGATTTTGCTTCCCATTTCATTTTTAATGTTCTACGGAATACTGCAGGGATTAAATCAGCTAATTTACTTGCTGACGCATCAGAAGGAGTTGTCTTATTCAATAGCATATACTTTGAGAGAGGCGGGTCTGCCTGAGAAGTACGTAGCTTACGTAATTTCAGCTATTCCTTCTGTAGAAAGTTATGCAAAGCAGTACATTAAATTTTCAGCTTTAAATTTGACGGTAAAAGCTACTATGTTTTTTATGAACTTCTTGATTTCCGCAGTAGTTTGCTTTTACGCTTTGAGAGATGGTGAAAGATTTGCAGATTCAATGTTGTCTTTAATACCTCGCAAGTATAGGGATAACTTTAAAGAGCTTTTTATACTTATAGATGAAACTCTCATTTCTTTGTGGTTTGGTAACTTTGCTTTTGCAATAATTGTTGGAATACTCAGCATTCCTTTCTTTCTAATTTTTGGCGTGCCTTACATCCCCCTTCTAAGTGGACTCATGTTTTTAGCAGCTTTAATACCTGTATTCGCAGAGTGGATGGTTTTGTTACCCGTTTCGGCTTTTCTTGCAACTAAGAGTTTTATACTTGCAATTTGGTTTTTAATTTTTGGAGTAGTTTTTATGTACATCTTGCCTGAGCTTTTCCTGAGACCTTACTTCTTAGGTTATGCGAGCAAAATACACCCAATGCTAATACTTCTGTCTTTCATAGGAGGAGCTATTGCAGGAGGAGCTTCTGGATTTTTTATAGCTCCAACTTTAACAGCAATCGCCACAGCTTTTTACAATTTCATCGCTAAAAACTTAGGGGAGGAGGATGGAATGTGAAACTCGTGATATCTCTCGGCGGATCGGTTTTGATGAGCGATTTTCCAGAGTGCAAACTCATGAAAGATTTTGCTGAGGAGATAGAAAGGATCTCAAAAAATCACGAAGTATTCGTAGTTGTCGGAGGTGGAAAAGTTGCGAGAAACTATATAGAAATAGCTAAAAAAGTCAACGCAAACAACGTTTTGTGCGATACCTTAGGCATTGGAGTTACAAGGCTTAATGCCATGCTTTTTGCCATTCACATTAAATCAGCTCCAAAAGAGGTGCCGGAAACGTTTGAAAGAGCTTTAGAACTTTCGAAACTGTGGAAAGTCGTAGTTATGGGTGGAACTTTTCCGGGGCATACCACAGATGCTACTGCTGCTTTGCTTGCAGAATACGTTGGAGCTGATATGTTCCTCAATGCAACTTCAGTTGACGGAGTTTACTCTGACGATCCTAAGAAAAATCCTGCGGCTATTAAGTACGAAAAGTTGAAGGCGAAAGAATTAGTTGAAATAGTGAGTAAAGGAGAAGCTATGGCTGGAAGTAACAATATAGTTGACCTCTTAGCAGCTAAGGTAATTGAGAGGAGTGGTATAAGAACTGTCGTGTTTAAAGGCATTCCCGGTAACATAGAAAAAGCAGTTTTAGGAAAAGTTTCTGGAACTTGGATAGAGCCATGAGGATTCTCGTAATTACTGGAAAACTTGCGAAAGAAGAAGTACTAAAAGCTGTAAAGGGTTTTAACGTAGATGTTTTTGTTGCAGATGTTGACGTTGCAGCTTTTATAACACCAGCACATGTGGAAAAAGCACCTCTTTCCAACTACGATTTAGTTTTACTGCCCGGTAATGCTAAGGGCAACTGGAAAGAGTTGGAAGAGAGGGTTGGAGTTAAGATAAGGCTTGGTAGTGTACACACTGCGGATTTACCTAAGATTCTAAAAAACTTAGATAAAATAGAACTCTCCCACACAACTCCTGCGTGTAAATTGCTCTCATCGGTTATTGCTGAAGAAGTAGTTGAAATGGTGGATAGAGATAGAGAAGGGGTAGTAAATCCTGTTAGGGTTGGAAGTGTTGTTATTGGAGAAGGTAGGATGAAAGTTGTTGCAGAAATAGTTGATGCGACTGAATTGAGTAGAGACGAGTTGAGCAGTAAAATAGAGTACTATCTTGAAAGTGGAGCTGACGTTATAGATGTCGGCGTCCCTTTATCTGCTGATGCTGAAAAGGCGGAAAAAGCTGTTAAATTAGCTTTAGATTGCTGTGATGCTGTCAGCGTTGATACTTTTAGCTACGAAATCATACGCAGAGCAGTTAAAGCTGGAGTGCACATGGTGATGAGCGTATCGAAAGACAACTTGAAGGCATTAGATTTGATAGAAGAACAAGCAGTAGTAATCGTTAGCAGAGATGTGAGTGAGTTGAAAAAATTAGTAGATTACGCTAAGAAAAGGGGTAAGAACGTAATTGCAGATTGCATACTCGATTTTCCACTGAGGTTGTACTCTTCTCTTTCGAGATACGCCGAGTTTAGAGTTGTTGATAGAGAAACTCCAGTTTTAATGGGGGCTGGAAATGTAACTGAGTTATGCGATGCGGACTCTACTGGAATTAACGCTCTTTTAGCTTTTATAGCTGAAGAAATTGGAGTAAACGCTCTTTTTACGACTGAAGCGAGTTACAAGACGAAGGGGAGTGTAAAAGAGTTGAAGGTAGCGAGTTACATGGCGAGAGCGGCAAAGTTGAGAAAAACACCCCCAAAGGATTTAGGGCTCAACTTACTGGCGTTGAAAGAAAAAGTCGTTGTAAGAGAAGATTTAAAAGAAGAAATTTCAAAAGAAATCTCAATTGTAAACGCAAAACCCTCTGGATTCGTTAGAGATCCAAAAGGCGATTTCAGAATCTTTATTTTAGATGAAGAAATCGTAGCACTTCACGAATCTGGAATTGCCGTTAAGGGAAGTGCTGAAAACGTTTGCAAAGAAGTGATAAAATTAGGCTTAATTTCCAGACTTGATCACGCAGCTTACATCGGTAGGGAGCTGAAAAAAGCTGAAATAGCTGCAAAGCTTGGTAAGAGCTACGTTCAGGATGAAGAACTAAATTTTGGAATCTACTCTAAGGCTTTAGACTTTATCAAAAACGTTAGTTAAAACGAAACATTTATAAAAGTTAATATTTCCGCATCGATATGAATCTGTCAACATTACTAACAATAGGTTTTTTAGTAATAATAGCTTTAATCGTATTTGCATTAGCCATTTACATTGGAGCTATATACAACAGATTTCAGCAACTCAAAAATGGGGCTGAAGCAACGTTTAATCAGATAAAAGTTGCTATGAAGAAAAGACTCGACTTACTAAGCGAATTGCTCGAATCCGTTAAGAGTTACGCGAGATACGAGAGAGATACTTTTGAAAGAGTGACTAAGATGAGAACTGAAGTTATGAAAGCGTCAACTCCTCAGGATTTGCAAAAAATAGATGCTGAGACGAGAGGTTTGTTAGGAAACATAATTGTTAGCGTTGAGAACTATCCAGAACTTAAAACTTCAAGCGTTGTGCAGGAACTCATGAGTTCTGCTAAGTCTGTTGAAGATGAAATTGCCCGTTTGAGATACACTTACAACAATGTAGTTCAGGAATACAATACGAGAATGGACATAATTCCGGACGGCATAATTGCAAGCTTAATGGGTTTGAAGAAGTTAGAATACTTACACTTTGAAGAAAGTGTGGAGAGAAGACCCGAACTCGATTGGAACGTTTAGGTGGTGAACTATGTTTCTAGCATTTGCACTCGTTTCTCTGATACCTTTATTAATTCTATTTGCTATTTCGAGAAAACTTGAGGAAAAAGGGCAATTGATATCTCTCTTCCTCTGCATATCAGTTATCGTTTTTCTCGCTTTTTTGCTTTCTCATGAAGGTATGGGTGTAAACGTAATTAGCAATCCTTTGACAGCTGACTACTCTGCTACGCTTAAAGTAGGCTCTAATCTTTACTTAACAGAAGATTACGTTTACCACGTACACACTTCTAAGTACAGAGCTCTTTACAGGAGGTTTAACGCTCCTCTCTTATTTCAGAGCAGTTCTAATGAGCCCCACTACACTTTGCTAACGATTTTCAGTAGTTATCCTGAATACGCAGTGGATTGCTTTGGACACATATATCTGTGGGATGCATACAATGCGCACTACCTGAGGGAGTTAATAAGGGAACACGCAAGCAAGAACGAAGTAGGCATTGTTAATTCACACCACTTTAACCCAGGAAACTATGAAGTTAAGTACAAGTTTGAAATATTTCCTCCAGTCCAGACTGATGGTAAGTTATATCACGTAAACATAAAGCTGGCGAGTGAACACGTTCCATACGACAGAGTAGTTTTAAAGATTTTAGACCCGCAGAAAGAAGTGAAGGAGCTGTTTGTACACTTTCCAGATTCAAAAGTTGTGAAAACTGATTATGGATGGATTATTACCGGTAAAAGTCCTGAAAACGGATTGATAGAAGTTGAAATGCTTTTGACTAAACCCGTTAACGGTTACTTGGAAAGAGTAAGCAATGTGCAGGCTAAAACTGTATCAGCAAATAAATTTTATGAAATGGAAATGAAAATTGTTAAGAATATTAGTTACATTTACGTGCTATTAGCCCTTATATTTCCCGGAATAATATACTACATTTACGTTAAGTACGGTTCGGAAATAAAAGTTACAGTCCCCAAGTTCCTGAGTTACGTGCCAAATAATGAAAGAAAACCTTGGGTAGTTAACCTCGCTTTTAAAGGTGATGCATTCACTTTTGATGCTGATGGCTTCTTTGCTACTTTACTCAACTTAGAAAAGATGGGGTTAATTAAGCTGGAAACTTATGGTAATTCGAAAAAAGACCTCAGGATTAAAATTATCAAAGAAAAAGAGTTAGAAGACGAATACGAAAGGAATGTATTTGATTACATTAAAAACTACTCTGAAGATGGAGTTTTTGACACGGCAAATCTTAGAAAAACGAAAGATTTGGTATCTATGATAACTGGTTTGAAAGAGGTAATTGAACTCAAAAACTTGATGCTAATGCAAGGTAGTGACTTAATAAAACTCAAAAGAAAAGTCGAAAAAGAATTTATAGACGTTTCAGGTAAAAAGGCTTTATACAAGTTATTAGCTTTCAGCTTTTTAGTTGCCATATCGGGAGTTGCTGTAAGCTTTGTCTATCCCCAACAGTACTCAGCAACAATGGGAATAGCTACTCTCTACGAAAGTTTAGCCTGCCTTGCAACTCCCACCCAGCTTTTTGGAAGGTGGAAAGAAAGAGAATACGAAGAAAGGTTGCAGTGGAGGGCTTTTGCCAGATTTCTATCGGACATGGCTATGATAAAGAAGTACGCTCCAGAGGATATAGTAATGTGGCAGGAATGGTTGGTTTATGGAACGGCGTTGGGTGTTGGAGATAAAGTCGCAAAGGCTATGAAAGCTTTGGACATTGAAATTGATACGGATTACAGCGACATCTTTGTAGGATTCCACACGTTCTACTCCGCTGCTTCTACCAAAGATAGCAGTAGCTTTGGTGGAGTTGGAGGTGGAGGATTTGGAGGTGGAAGTGGATTTGGAGGTGGTGGTGCTGGAGGCTGGTAATTTTTTTAGCTTTTAAACTTTTTAGCGGCTGAACAAAAAGCCTCTTGCAAGCACCAGGCTGCTTTACACTCCATTAGCTTTGCTAACCCTTCAACAGTAGCTCCAGCCGGTGTAGCAACACTGTATTTTAATTTTCTAAAATCGTAGTTTTCAACGAGCTTTACGCAGCTACGAAACGTTAGAATTGACAATTTTTCAGCTACATCTCTTTTAATTCCCTGCCTAACTCCTGCAAAAGTCAGTGCTTCTATTAACTCTGAAACGAAAGCAATAGAACTCGCAAATGCAGTTGAAGTATTAACGACTTCTTCGTCAACTTTTATGGGTTCTCCAAGCTTTTTCAGAATTTTTAGAATTCTTTCCTCCTCATCTGGACTAATGCCTTCACAGCAATACGTAACAAAACTCTCTCCATACTCAGCAGCTAAGGTAGTCATCGCTCTAACTACTTTTTTGCTAACTCTTTTCAACTCTTCAACGCTAACACCAGCCATAAAACTTATCACTACTTTATCTTGAAAATCCATCTCTATTTCTCTGAAATCTTGTGGTTTTAGCGTTAGAATTACTACGTCACACTTTTTTGCATCACTTATCTTTGAAGACTTTTCACATTCAAGTTTTATTTTTGATAAATCTCTTCTTATAGCTATAACTTCGTACTCTCTCAGAGCTTTTGCTATTGCACTTCCCAAGTTTCCACAACCGACAATCGCAATTCTCATACTTTTTCCGACGTCAAAATTAATATAACTCACCTTCGTTTTACGTTCATGGATTGGGGCTTGAAGTTGAGAATGTGGATAACCATGTCAGCTCTTGCTCTGTTAACCTTAGCGTTTCTAACTATACTGTGGATGTACGGCGTAAGCACACCATTTTTAATCTTCTTCGCTGGAATCATGCTTTTCGTTCAGTATTACTTCTCCGATAGAATAGCTCTTCTTGCTTCTGGAGCTAAAATCGTTAGTAGAGATGAAATGCCTGAACTACATGAAATAGTCGAAGAATTGGCGACAAAAGCCGGAATACCAAAGCCAAGAGTTGCAATTGTACAAACTCCAATTCCAAACGCTTTTGCCACAGGCAGAAGTCCGAGCCACTCTACAGTTGCAGTTACTACCGGTTTGTTGAACACGCTCAACAGAGACGAAATAGAGGCTGTGTTGGGGCATGAGATAAGCCACATAAAGCACAGAGATGTTGCGGTAATTACGATTGCGAGCTTCGTAGCCACTCTTGCTTGGTTCGTTATGAGGTGGGCAATGTTTATGGGGATGTGGGGTTATGATAGGGATAGAGATGATTTGGCACCCTTAGCCCTGTTTGCAATATCCTCCTTGGTTTGGCTTGTAAGCTTTTTACTGATAATGGCTTTGAGCAGATACAGAGAGTTTGCAGCGGACATGGGAAGTGCTTTGATAACAAGGAAGCCGGAACACTTGATATCCGCCCTGCTCAAGATAAGCGGTAAGATGGAGTACATACCGCCTGAAGAGAAGAAGAAAGTCGAAGGACTCAACGCATTCTTTATAATCCCGGCGATAAGTGGCGAAACAATAATGTCTCTATTCTCAACTCATCCACCAGTTGAGCAGAGGATTAGGAAATTGGAAGAGATCGCTGAAAAACTTAGAATGGGTGAGATATGAAACACAGACACGTTGAACTTCCAAGCTTTGTAGAAGTAGGTAAAGGAGTTTTAGATAGAACTAAAATTTTTGTAGAAAGTTTAAAAGCAGAAAGAGTTGTTATGCTATGCGGTAAAATTAGTTATGAACTCGCCGGAAGAGAAGTGGAGTCGATAGTTAAACCATCTGAAGTTTTCTCGCTAAGAAATCCAAGAGATGAAGTATCGAAACTCGTCGCAAAATTAAGTTATAGCGATGTAGATTGTGTAATTGCAGTCGGTGGTGGGAGGATTATAGATTCTGGAAAAATCCTGTCTTCTGAGCTAAACGTTCCACTCGTAACAGTGCCAACTACGGCATCTCATGATGGAATAGCTTCACCCGTAGCAAGCTTTAGAAATGGAGAAGTTTTCTCTATTTTTACCCGTCCACCTTCGGCTGTAATAGCAGACACTTCGGTAATTTCTCTTTGTCCCATCAGACTTATAAGAGCGGGTTTTGGAGATTTAATATCGAACATCACTGCAGTTAAAGACTGGAGACTTGCTAAGGATGTTGAACCAATTGATTACTCTGAGATAGCAGCGAGCATAGCATATATGCCAGCTGAAATGTTGTTAGAAAAAACTCCGGAAGTAGATGAGTTGGTTAGAGGGCTTATAATGAGTGGAGTCGCTATGAGCATAGCTGGTAGTAGCAGACCAGCTAGTGGGGCTGAACACAAATTTAGTCATGCAATAGACATGCTTGGCTTTGGAAAAGCTTTGCACGGTGAACAAGTTGGGATAGGAACTATAATCATGGAGTACTTTCACGAAATTGCTTATGAGGGCGATTGGATGAAAGTTAGGCAGGCTATGGAGAGATTTGGTTGTGTTGTCAAACTCAAAGATGTTGGAATCTCAAAGGAGGAGGCGATTCAAGCTCTTTTAAAGGCAAAAAGCATAAGACCTTCGAGATATACAATTCTTGATGAATTAAAACCTGAAAGAAGAGATTTTGAAAAAGCGATAGAGGTAACTAATGTTTAAAATTCGACATTTGCTTTTTTAGATTTATCGAAACCTATTGTAATTTACTAATTATCATTATCTTATATTTCCAAATTGAACGTAGTGTCAGTAATTAAAACGTTGAGATTATAAGCTATATTGGTTTAATTTGGATCTTAGAAATTTTAAATTTTGTTTGCGGCTTTTTCTAATCTCTGTAAACAAAATCGGCTTTGAATCTTTTTTGTTTCTTTAAATTCTTAATTTTGAAAGGGCAAAAATAGTAAGGTTTATTAATTTAAATAATTAGCTCGCCACATGGACACTGTATCCTTAGCTTTGATAGCTATGTGCTGCTTTGCAGTTTTAACAGCATTTGCAGCTCTATTCACGAAAGATACGTTCTACTCAGCTCTGTTTATGTCAGTAACTCTTTTGACGATCGCTGGAATGTACGCACTGAACAACATTCAGCCAGTCTTCGTTCTAATAGCTTTCATATTCGTCGGTGCGATTGGTGCCGTTACGGTTGCTTTAGCGGCTATGTATAGGGATACGAGACCAAAACTCCAGATCGACTTTATATGGTTTTTACCAGCAATTATAACTTTTGCAATCGTTTTTAATTCGATTTTCGGGTTTGAAAGTGCCCCTTCTGTTTTCAGCAGCTCTGCAGTTTCAGCGTTCGTCGAAGAATACGCAGTTTTAGCACTGTTCTTCTTCGCTTTAGCAATTCTGCTTATGCTTGCGGTAGTCAAGTTCGTTAGGAGGGAGGGCGTATGATGGTTTACTTGGTGTTAGTCACTTCTATTGCCATACTGTTGATAGGATATGTAATGGCGATGTCGAGTAAAGAGCTCGTTAGATTGCTCATATCTCTTGAATTAATGTTTGGCGCAGTATTCTTAGCTTTAATGCCCCTATTTACGGTTCAAAACTTAATTACTTCTGCTTTTGGAATTGCAGTTCTAACTATTTTCACGAGCGGGGGGGAGCTAATGATACTAATAGCTGCTATGGTCACTTTTAGCAAAAAATTCCACAGCTTTTCTACAGATGATGTTACGGCTGGAGGTGAGTTGTAATGCTGGAAATTCTCTTAATACCTCTCGTCATTACGTTTTTGGCACCTTTAATGAGGCCAAAACTTGCTACAGCAGTTTCTGCAATATCTTTCTTAATACCTTTTGTTTACACGATATATGGCTTAGCTGAAAACTTGGTCGTAAAACAGCCAATAATAGACATAGTGAAACCAATAGGCGAGTTTTACATATTGGGAGATCAAATATCTTTCTCTTTTGCCCTCGCTATATGCCTCGTTTCAGCCATGGTCGCTTTGTACTCTCTACCCTACATGGCACACCGTTTTGAGGAGATGGGGAGGGAATTTGAAAGCGAATACAGGAAGTACATATTCTTCTACGATTTGTACGCAACTTCAATGCTGTGGCTTGTTTTCAGCGGAAACTTCATAATGCTTTACATATTTCTGGAAATATCTTTGTTGGCATCTTTCCTGCTGATTTACATGTACGGATATGGAGACAGAAGAAAAGTCGCAACTCTCTACTTTATATGGACTCACATTGCTGGAATGTTAGCCTTAATTGGGTTTTTGCTTGTAGCCTCCACTAATGGTAGTTTGGCGTTCGATTCGATAGCTAAAATCGGATTTACAGCTTGGCTATTGATATTCTTGGGTATGATAATTAAGCTTCCGGGACTTGGTCCCCACGTCTGGTTACCTTGGGCTCACGCCGAAGCTCCAACTCCCGTTAGTGCTTTGCTAAGTCCACTTACTGTTGGTCTTGGAGCTTACGTAATTCTGAGAGCTTACCTAATCAGTCCTTGGTTCATAAAGAAGTTTATGGTTCCAATATTCATATATGGAGTCGTATCGAGTATATACGCTGGGTTTATGGTTTTCAGACAGAACGATTACAAGAGGTTGCTCGCTTTTTCCACGATATCTCAAATGGGGTATTGCTTAATAGCGTTCTGCTTAGGTACTTACGGCATAATGGCTGTAATAATTCAGTACATTTCTCACGCTTTTGGCAAAGCTATTCTCTTCATGACTGCTGGAGGAATAATAGCAAACTATCACGGTTTGAGGGATATAACAAAAATGGGAGGAATGCACGAATACGTTCCAACGATTTCCAACGCAGCTTTATTGGGGTTCATGAATCTCGGTGGAATACTTACAGTTGGAATGTTTGGAGAGTTCTTCATACTGAAAGGCTTGGTTGACACATTTGGATTTGACGTATCCGCAATCTTAGCGGTGATATTCGTATTCATAATTTCTGGTCTGTACAGCTTCTACACTTTTAAGAGGATTTACTGTGGAAAACCAGCTGGTTACGAGAAAGTTAAAGTAAACAGACTGTTGGATACGCCACTATTCGTCATAGGTGTGATTTCTATACTCTTCATATTTCCACCTCTCGCCGCAATACTTCTCAACGCTTTGAAAGCTGGAGTGGCTAAGATTCTTTTACTTGGGGGTGTTGCACCGTGAACTGGGAAATTGTTTTATTGTTTGTTGCACCCGTAATATGCAGTTTACCCATAGCATTTTTCTGGGTAAAGGAGCCGGGAAGTGAAAGAGCGAGAAAGCTTCCTATACTCTCAGTGTTCGGCCTCTTCATTTCATTCTTAATAGCTATCCACATACTTCTAACTTACCCAAACGGAACATATACGATTCCTTGGCTACCCGACTACAACCTGAACTTCGTTTTCATATTTGACTATTTAAGCAAGTACATGGGGGCTTTGACAGCTTTTATAGCATTCATGATAGGTTTATACGGCTTAGAATACATGAAGCACGACTATAGGTTAGGATGGTACTGGTTTTTCTTCAACATGTTCACCGCCTCGATGCTCTTAGTAGTTTACAGCGATAACCTTCTAATGCTCCTCATAGGTTGGGAAGGCTTAGGTTTAGCTTCGTGGGGTTTAATAGGCCATTGGTTTAGAGATGACGACGAAATAGCCTACGTTGGAATTGTGGGTAGAAAAGTAGGACCTCTTAAAATGTACTGGCCACCGAGTTACGGAGGGTGGAGAGCTATCTCTACGATAAGAGTTGGAGATATGCCCATGTTTTTTGCAGTTGCAGCAATATACGCTTTGACGGGCAATCTAAACATATCTCAGATTCACTGGGGCGCTTTATTCTCAAAGATAGGTGCCGTAGGAACTCTATTTTTGATGATTTGCTTTTTAATGGGTCCATTTACGAAGTCCGCTCAGCTACCTTTCAGCGAATGGCTCATGACGGCTATGACTGGTCCAACGACTGTTAGTGCTTTATTGCACTCAGCTACGATGGTCGCTGCTGGAACTTACCTGTTCATAAGAATTAGCTGGTACATACACCCGTGGGCTCTCCACTCCGTTCCCGGCGTTGAAATGCTCTACTACTTCGTACTTCTCTTAGGCTTAATCTCAGCCCTTTACGGTGCTTCAGTAGCAATAGGCTGTCTTGAGAGGAAAGTCCTGTTAGCGGCATCGACGATGTCAAGTCTCGGTTTGATGTTTGGATGTGCGGCAGCATCGTATTGGTTTGGTAAGTTAGCCCTAATAGTTGCTTTTTGGTACTTGCTAACTCACGCTTTTGCCAAAGCAACGCTCTTCTTAGTGGCAGGACACCTAATACATGCAACACACGACAGGTTCTGCTGTGGAGACCTCAACTTGGCTAAGAAAATGAAAACTGCCTTTGTTGCAACTATAATTGCCACAATTGCTCTTGGAGGCTTACCTCCTCTAACTGCTTACTGGGTAAAGGCTGGAATGGATGGTATAATGCACCACTTAGTTGAGATGGTAGGCAGTTTACCTCTCGACTTGCTAATTCTGACTTCACTGCTGTACTCAGCTTTCTTAGCTAAGTTCCTTAGCCTCAACTTCTGGAAAGGTGATAAGTACCACCTTCACCTACACGGAGAAAAGCTGATGCCTTTTGCTTATGCATGTGTAGTGTCTATGGTATTTCTACTGCTTTACAGAATTGTTACTGGAACTGATCCATTGGTCGAAAGACACTTGTTAGAGTTTGGACTCGAAAAGGGCTCTTTAATTGTAGGTTTGGGGGTGACAGCAACTTACCTCTTTGCACTCGTCGTTCCAAGAATAAAGGCGTTATCTCCTATTGGAACTTTTCTCGGGGATAGAATGTACCTTCCAGCTCTAAACGACTTCATAGTTCCATCCATAGGTTGGGCAATATCAAAGCTCATAGAATACACTCACAGAGCAATAGACTGGTTCTGCCACTTTGGGTTGCCAGAATTCATGCTATCTGTATCTAAGAGAATAAGGTCGATACAGGTGGGATACTTGAGAGTTTACATGAAAATAGCTCTTGCGTTTGTTATGGCGGTAATAGTAGTTTCAATGCTGGGGTGGTTGTGATGATGCTACTAATGTTGCAATCGGTAGTTTCCTTAATCTTAATAACTCTCGGAGCTGTTTGCTCTATTAAGGATAGTAGAATTTCCTTAGCTGTGAGCATTTTAGCTTTGGTAATAGCACTCCCGGTAGCTGCGGCAACTCAGCTTTTCATGTACGTTTTGTTAGTTGTAGCCATAGGCATTCTCACAATTTTCAGCATGAGTGTTAAAGAAAATCAAATGAGCGGAGTCGATTACTCACTCGTAGCTTTAATAGCTCTGATAACGATATACATAGCCTATACAAACGACGTTGCTTTCATACTTGCAGCTTTCGTAATAGCCTCCGTTCCAACTTACGCTTTGGTATTTGCTGGAGATAGACCTATGGTTGATGTGGCTTTGAAGTACATCGTTTTCATGGTCTTAGCTACCGTTCTGTTTATAATTGGTACTCTAATGCTAACGTTCTCAAGCAAAGCTGGAGATCCTACTCTTTACACTCTCGGATTCGTAATGCTGATACTTGGGCTTGGTATGGAAGTCGGATGTGCACCCATGCACGAGTGGGTTCCGGATGTGTTCTCAGCAGCAGACCCCTTGCCCTTATCCGTAATAGCCTCGATAACTAAGATAGTTCCTTTCGTTGCAGCTTACAAGATTATACTTTTAACGGAATTGCCTCAGCTAAGCAATCTGACGATTTTCGTGGCGTTTATAGCAGTCATATCTATGTTTACTGGAAACATAGGGGCTTTAACGGCTAAAGAGACTGGAAGGATACTGGCTTACTCGACAGTGGCAAATATGGGTTACGTTATCGCAACTCTTTCAATAGTTACTTCTAAGAACTACCTATACCTCGCGTTTGCAGGTGCTTTACTCCAGCTAATAGTCAACGCATTTGGAAAAGCTTCTTTCTTTGCATCCATAAAAACAAATGGAAATTCGAGGCCTTTGATGTACTTGTTAGCTCTATCCTTCATAGGACTTCCACCTCTAATGGGGTTCTGGTCTAAATTCTTTATACTCACATCGCTCGTTGGAGCTGGGCTTGTGTGGCTGGCATTTCTGCTTATAGTTAACTCTGCCATATCAATACCGTATTACCTCAGAATAGCCAGAAACCTTGCTGGAGATACAGTTCCCGGAAAAGTTACGGCTATTGCTCTTGTCGCCAGTGCGGCTATGCTGATAACTCTTATTCCTCCCAACTGGTTTGTTAGCGTAGCAAAAATGATTATTGGAGGTGTTTGATGTGTTTGATGTGGGAGTTGTTAGCAACATAGTCATAGTTGCGATAGTAATAGGCTTATGCATTTTCATAGATGCAGTAATAGTTATACTTGCTAAGGTTCTAACTCCGAGCAAAACGCCTTCTGTTGTTAAAACTGAGAGGTTCGAATCTGGTAATTTACCTTATTTAACTCCCAAATACGCGTTGCCGATGCAGTACACGGGATACCTCTTACTGTTTCTCGGAGTTGAGCCAGTAGTAGTACTTTTGTTTATTCTATCTCCACTAAGAGTAGCTTTACCTCTACTCGCAATATCTTTTCTAATGTTAATTCCGGCGATATATGTTGGATATAAGCTTGCCTGTGAGGCTGCTTATGCAGAGGAGGTGGTAGAATGAAAGACGTTAACGCTGAAAACATAGAATTTCTCAGCAGTGGTGTTATAGCTCCAGTTAAAAAGTGGGGTGCGAAGTGGAGCCTTTGGGCAGTTCACTTGGTAACTTCCTGCTGTGGTGTTGAGTTAGCTCACGCTTACGCAAGTGGGTACGATGCGGAGAGGTGGGGTTCTCTAAACTTCGGAATGATGAGGCAGACGAATTTAATAATCGTTGAAGGAACGATAACGAAGAAAATGGCAAGAGCTCTTCGCATCACGTGGGAACAGATGCCTGATCCAAAATTCGTAATACTCATCGGTGCTTGCGGTATAGAAGGTGGGCTTTTCTGGAACAGCTACCACATAACGAGACCTTGGAAAATAATACCAGTTGACTACTTCGTTCCCGGCTGCCCTCCAACGCCAGAAGGGTTGATTTCTGCTATAAGGGCTTTGCAGAAAAAGATAGAAAGAGGTGAAGCGAAAACAACTGCAGAGTTTAGGGAAGCCGACCTCGAAAAAATACTTGGTAAGGGTGAAAAGGAGAGAAAACCACCAAAACCTCCATTAAAAATAGAGCCAAAACCAGAAATAAAAATAGAGCCGAGAGAAGTTGAATGGGAATTTGGAAAAGAGCTTGTTGCTAAGCTAAGTAGTAAACTACCGTTTGCTGAAGTATTCGTTATCGACAAAAACAGAGTTTACATAAAATCTGAATCCAAGTTTTATAGAAAGGTAGCAGAAGTTTTGGAGAAAGAGGGGTTCGACCACGTAAAATCTCTTAACGTGATAGATGTTTTGCACGAGAAAAAGTTCATAGTGGAGTGCTCTGTTTCAAGTTACAGCGTTAAAGAGCTTATGCCAGTAATAGTGACATTTTCTGTTGAAATTTCGAGAGAAAACCCAAGAATAAAGAGTTTGATTGATATATGGCCTTCCATAGACTATCAGGAGAGAGAAATGCACGACTTCTTTGGAGTTTGGTTCGAAGGAAATCCGTGGATGGGTAACAAGTTCTTGTTAGCACCAGAAGTGGAAACTCCACTTAGGAAAGATTTCAAGCTTGAAGAACCGAGTTACGTTTTAGAGGGGTGATATTATGGAAGAGTATTCTGTTCCCGTTCCCGTAAAGCCTCCTGCTGAGATAGAGAGTTTGGAATTACCAGTTCCTCCTTGGTTAGGGGAAGTTTCTAAGAAAGGAGACGAGCTCGTACTTTTTGTTGGGCCTCAGCACGGCGGGAGCGGACACATGAGGTTGATAGTTAGAGTTCACGGAGACGTTATAAGAGAAGTCATTCCTGATCCGGGATTCGTTCACAGAGGAATGGAAAAGTTGGCTGAAAACAGACTTTACGTTCAAAACATTCCCCTCGTGGAAAGACCGGCAATAATGGATTGTGTTAACTTTAGTTTGGGCTACGTTAGGGCTATAGAAAAAGCTCTGGACATGGAAGTCCCTGAGAGGGCAAGGTACATAAGGACTATGTTGGCTGAAGTTTGCAGAATAGGCACGCACTTATACGATGCAGGAATTCTTTCAGTCTTCCTCGGTCACACTACCGGTTTCATGTGGCCTTTTGCTTTGAGAGAGCTGACTTGTGAAATACTCATGAGGGTTAGCGGGGCGAGGATAACGGCATCATATGTCATTCCCGGAGGAGTTAGAAGGGATGTTGATAGAAGCACTTTAAACTTTATATCAGATGCAATGACATACATTCAACAAAAATCTAAAGATTTTGAAAAAATCTTTATAAAGAATCCAGTTACGATAGCGAGAATGAAAGACGTTGCAGTTCTGAGTAAAAAAGAAGCTATAAAGTACGGTATAGTTGGGCCCTTCTTAAGGGCAAGTGGTGTAGAGTACGACGTTAGAGCTATTGAGCCTTACGATGCGTACGATGAGCTAACTTGGGACATTGTGGTTGCAGACGACGGAGATTCTTACTCCCGATTTCTCGTAAGAGTTAACGAAATACAGCAGAGTATAGGAATAATCAGGCAGTGCGTTAAAGCTCTTAAAGATATGCCAGAAGGAAAAATAGCTGTAGATACTAAGGGAAAACTACTCGATTCAGTCAAAGGTGCATTCTTTAGAATGTTTGGAAGGTTAACTCTGCCAGCTGGAGAGTTCACAACTCTTACTGAAGCTTCAAGAGGGACGCTACTTTACACCATAGTTAGCGATGGTAAGTCCAACGCACCATACAGGCTTAGAATGGTAACTCCCGGATGGTACTATTTGAAGGGATTTATGGAGTCTTTGAAGGGTTGTAGGTTGGCAGATTTGCAGGCTGTTTACGGTAGTTTTGGGTACTTCCCGCCTGAAGCAGACAGATGAGGTGGTGTTATGCTGTCTTACGAGTCTCTGTTAGAAATGTTCAGACAGAATTCTGTGGGAATACCTCTGATAACGAGAAAAGTCGTTCTGTATCACACAGCGAGTAAAATAGCTTACATTCCTCCCTTAACGAGTTTGTTCGCAAAAATACCGATACTAAACTTAATAGTCGCTTTGCTGTTCTGGAAGCCGTTTTTTGCCGTATTATTCGCTCCCGGTTTAGTCTGTATATTGATTGCAATTCTCTTCATAATATGGTTTGAAAGAAAAGTAACTGCCAGAGTACAGTGGCGTTACGGACCCTTAGAAGTTTCGAGGAGTGTTGGAGGTATAATTCAGCCAATGGCGGATGGTATGAGGTACTTTTTCCAGGAAGTTATAGTTCACAGAGAAGCTCACAGACCTTACTTTCTGCAATTTCCCCTAATAACTTTTCTTCCAGTACTGCTGCCAATTTTAGTCATCCCTGCCGGAGCGATTTATGCAATAAACACTCCGTACTCAATACCTGTAGCTATAGCCTTGATTTCTTTAATACCGATGATAATAGTTGCAATCGGATGGGCATCTAACAGCAAATACGCCTACATTGGTTCTTTAAGAGAAGCAATGATGTACTTTTCTTACGAAGTAGTCTTAATAATTTCTGCGATGTCTATGGTAATAATTTACGGCAGTGCAAACGCATTTAGCATAGTTGATAAGCAAAGCGTAGTTCCAGGGATAGTGCTGAATCCGTTTGCAGCTTTAGCTTTCTTTGTAGCAATAGCAATGGCTACTTCTCGATTTCCATTCGAAATACCTGAAGCTGATCAAGAAGTTGTGTTCGGACCATTCATAGAGTACACGGGAATAATATTTGGTGTCGTTATGACTCTCGCTTACGAGAAACTGTACTTGCTCTGCATGCTCTTCAGCATATTGTTCTTAGGAGGGTGGAACGGTCCATTTATTCCGCCGTTAGGTGATTTATCGCCCGCTTTTTGGCTGTTCTTGAAAACGATCGCACTTATGATGATATTCGTCTTCTTCAGAACTTTTTACGCCAGATACAGGCTTGATCAGGCACTCAAAATAGGGTGGAGTACACTAATGGCACTCGCAGTAGTTGCACTCGTTACCGGAATTGGGCTTGGAGCTGTTAACGTCACGGGGTGGTTGTGATGGGTGTTTTGAGAATAAAGCCACCTTCTCCAGACTTCGTAGAGAGGGTTAAGCTTCACCTCGAAGCTTTTAGTACTGGACTGAAAGAAGCGATAAAGCCTAGTAGGATGACAATACAGTACCCAAGGGAGTTGAGAAAGAGACCAAAAGGATTCAGAGGCATGTTAGTTCTCGACATTACTAAGTGCATAAGCTGTTTTCAATGTGCCTTTGTTTGTCCAGCTAATGCAATACACATGAAAAAAGCTCCAAACGGCAAGTACTATCCCTGCGTCGATTACGCTAAGTGCATATTCTGCCACTACTGTGAAGATACATGCACTAAGGGTGCGTGGAAGTCAACGAATTTTATGGATGTGGCTTTCAAAAGCGTTGATGAAATGTTTCTAACTACTGAAAAATTGGTTAACGGGCCTGACGTTCCTGAGGAGGAGAGAGAAGACGAATACGTCGTCGAATACGAGGTAAAAGGGAAAAAGTTGGAGCTGAAAAAAGAATACTCACCGGAAAAGTTAGTCGAAATAGAAGATTCACATTAAGTCCTCTCCAACCATCTCTACAGCTTTTTCTATTTCTCTTTTTAGAAATTCTGGCAATCCCTTTATTTCTACGTCTAAGAATCCTCTTATTATTGCCGAAGTTGCCTCATCTCTGCTTAAACCTCTCGCCATTAAGTAAAATATCTCTTCTTCAGCTATTTTACCAACTGCCGCTTCGTGGCTTAAATCTACATTTGGATGTTTTGCCTCTAACTCAGGAATGGCTAATATCGTCCCCTCTTTTAGCATAAGCCCTCTGCACTCTAAATGTCCTCTGCAACCGCTACCTTCTCCTGTTATTCTTCCCCTCGAAACGACTGTTCCCCCTTTGCTTATTGCCCTCGATATTATGTCTGCACTGCTTTTTTCTCTTAAAATTACGTGATTTCCAACGTCTATCTTTGATCCCTCGTAAGCGACTATCAGGCTCGTGAATGAGGCTCTTGCGTTTTTGTTGAGATAAGCTACTGGATAACTTTCAACGTACTTTACGGGACTTAAAAGGACGTAATTACTTACAAAAACTCCCCCCTCCTCAACGACAACACCACTCCTTGGCCTTACTTCTATGTCTGGCTGCCAGTTGTGTATCATGGTAAAAGTTAGTTTTGCACCTTTTTTTACAAAGAACTCCGAAACTCCTATGTGCATGCCAGCTGAATTAGGGTGAGAAGTACAACCCGAAATTATGTTCAATTCGGAACCTTCTTCAGCTATAACTAAGTTGTAAACCTTCTGAGCTTTAACTCTCCTTAAGTAAAGACAAGCTTCTACAGGAATATCTATTTTTGAATCAGGTAACGCTCTTATAAAATAACCGTTAAAATCTTCAGCTGTCATTTTTGTGTACTCATCCCTATCTCTTTTAACTATTTTCCACATGTAGTCTTTAACCCAATCGTACTTCTCAATTGCATCTCTTATACTCATAACTTCAACTCCTTCAATCCAATTGTAAACGCTTGAATTTTGGTCAATCTGGAGAAAGCTTGCAGCCCTTTTCTCTGGATTAAATTCTACTCCAACGCTCTTCGCTCTTTCGCTAACGTCCTCTGGTAATTTCAATTTAACACCTCCTTTCCTCTAAACACTTCTTTATGCAAGCCTCGTAACCGTACCTTCTAACGTGTTCAAGAATTTCGTACGGGTCGCCAATGCAAGAAATCCTGCCGTCAAACAACACAACTCCGTAGTCGGCATCAACGTAATCTAATATGTGCCCTGTGTGGGTTATTATCAATCCAGACTTCTTTCTATCTTTTTTATCTCTCTCCAGGAGCTTTTTTATTGCGTTGCCTACTATCGATATGTTTTCCAAGTCAACACCGCTATCCGGCTCATCTAACATCAAGAAATCCGGATTAAGTATCATGAGTTGTAAAAGTTCTGATCTCTTTACTTCTCCACCGCTGAACCCTTCGTTTAGAGGTCTATCTAACATGTCCTCCATTTCCATTATTTTCGCGCATTCTTCAATCCTCTTTTCAGCCTCCTCTCCACTTAAACCAGCCGTTTTAGCACAAAACCTCAGCATGTCTATTAGTTTTACTCCGCTAACTCTCGGCGGGTTTTGAAAAGCTATGCCAATTCCTCTTTTTACTCTTTCGTCTGTGCTTAGATTCGTTATGTCTTCTCCTCTAAAAGTAATTCTGCCTTTGACTATTCTGTAATTGGGATGACCAATTATTGCGGAGAGTAGTGATGACTTTCCGCTACCGTTGGGACCGAACAAAATAAAAGTCTGTCCATTTTTTATATATAGATTAACATTTTCGAGAATTCTTTTCCTTCCTGCCTCAACTCCCAAGTTGATAACTCTTAGCGACTCCATAAACCAGAGCTAAGCTCAAAATTAAAAAACCTTTGGCGAAAACACGTGCACCTTAAGGTAAAAATATTGAGTATTTGGTAAAAAAGAACTCATTAACTCATTACTCTTTTCAGAAAGGTTTGATATAACCTAAAAGAATCTTGCTATTGTTGAAATATATCTTTTGTCTTGGCTTTATGATCTTTATAGAGATCGTCGTAATCACTTAATTTGAAATAGAATTTTGGTAGGGCAATCAGGAAAAACAAATAAATTGATTTTGATTAGCGGAGAGTATGATGCTTAGAGGTAAAGCTTGGAAGTTTGGAGACGACATATCTACGGACCACATAACCCCCGGTAGGTATTACCATTTAAGGAGCAACTTGCCTGAATTGGCGAAACACGTCATGGAAGATGCAAATCCAGAATTTGCTAAGAAAGTCAGCAAGGGAGATTTTATAGTCGCGGGAAAGAACTTTGGTTGCGGGAGTAGTAGAGAGCACGCACCCTTAGCAATCAAGTTGGCTGGAGTTTCAGCAGTAATTGCAAAGTCTTTTGCGAGAATATTTTATAGAAACGCTATAAACGTTGGTTTGCCCGTATTAATAGCAAATACAGACGAAATTGACGAAGGTGATGAGTTAGAAGTTGACCTCTCATCGGGAATTATAAGAGATGTAACAAAAGGTATAGAAATAAAGGCTAAACCCATGCCGGAAGTTATGCTTAGAATACTCGAGGCTGGAGGACTTGTTAACTATGTTAAAAATTATGGAGATATAAAAGTTTGAAACTCAAGTTTGAACTTCTCTATCTGCACTTTCTACCTCTTC
>JALSQI010000040.1 GCA_026985525.1 Archaeoglobaceae archaeon | reverse complement strand
TGCTTGAAGTTATGATTCACTCGCCAAATTCAGAAACTTGTAAGTGTCTAAGAAAGCTTGGATTCAGACTTCTACTTGAAAAAAACCCGAAAATCGTCAGGGTGAGAAATTATGGAGAAATTTGAGCTCGACTTCGATAGAGATACCGTAGCAATAACAGTGGTTGCCTTAATTTTACTCTCAATTTTTGGAGTTTACTGTTTGCTATCAGGGATTAGAGAGACTTTGATTTTCTCTTTTTTATCTATCTTAGTTTTTTTGCTGTTTTTAATGATGCCTACATCGGTAGAAGTTAGCTCGGAATTTATAAAAGTAAACAGAGTTCTTGGATCCGTGAAATGTCCCATAAGCAAAAACGTAGAAATTCTCGAAGAACTTGGGTGGGGGCTATTAGTAGGAACTGCTGGACTTTTTGGATGGTACGGTGTTTACACTATAAAAGGAGAAACTGCCCTCGTTTATTCGAGAAAAAATAGAAAATTGGTTCTTGTTAGAGCTAAAAGAAACTACGTTTTCGGAGTTAAAAATCCAGAGAAGTTCGTTCAATGTTTACAAAATCTCAATTCTTAAAAAAAGGAACAGTCGGTAGGTAGTATTACTTGAGTTCTAAAAACTGGTAGTTTCTCCGAGTAGTAAAGGTGGGTTTTGCACTTACAGTCGGAACAACCAAAACCTCTAACCCCTTCGTACTCTTTTGACAGCATTTTTGACAGTTCACACTCTTCTCTATCGAATAAGTAAGCACACACGACTTCAGCCTTAACGGTTAAGTAGTCTATATGCCACTTGAGTTTTTTCTCCTTTTTAAAGTGTCT
Source organism: Archaeoglobaceae archaeon (assembly GCA_026985525.1). Classification (GTDB taxonomy): domain Archaea; phylum Halobacteriota; class Archaeoglobi; order Archaeoglobales; family Archaeoglobaceae; genus WAPX01. The sequence goes on along the minus strand of JALSQI010000040.1, from coordinate 10,832 downwards.
GCAAACTCTACTGATTCTTTTAGCACTCCCGACGTACATGTAATAGCCTTTTTTGAACTCAATTTCTCCAAGAGCTCCGATTTTTGTTGAGAAATCTCTTTTCACTCTAATGACGAGTACGTAACCAGACATGGCTAATCAACCTTAACGTTTAACCTGTATTCAGCTAAAATCATTTCGTTGAAGTTAATAGTAACGCAAACTTTATTCCCAATTAAAGCAGTTTGAATCTCTGCCGTATTGGATGTACTCTTCTTCAAACTGTTGAAGTAATCGTACCACGCCTTTGAGTATTCAGAAGTTATGTTAAGCTTTACGTAACCGGGACCAAATATTTTGACGTTAGAAGAATTGAATCTTACATCTACTCCAGCAAAGCTATTACCGCCAACTGAACCGCTCCCATTTATGAGTATTAGCGAAATGAAAAACACTGTTTGGTTGTTTATTATTTTCCTGTAAACAAATATCCTTGGCGGGGATACAACAGTCTCTCCACTACTCTTTAACCAAACTCCTCCGTTTTCATATGATATCTTGTAATTACCGTATGTGTAATCAACCGAGCCAGAATAACCTCGAAAAGAGTAAACTGACTTGTTTGACTCGTAAACGCTTAGATTTATGTAACAACCTTTCCCAACACTCATACTGCCCCCACTTAAAAGTATTCTAACGAACCTGTTGGAGGTACCGGAGTAAGTAACGTAATTAATCATGTTCTGAATTTTTTCAAATCCCTGAGCTAAACTCTCGTACTTCACTTTCTCTTTTGCTTGAGTTACCATTGAGTAAGTGTGCGAGAAAACGAGGGAAAGGACTAAAACTACTATTGCTAAAATCATAGTGTAGCCCAAGACGCTTGAAACGGCTTTTTCCTTCATTTAGCACACCTCTAAAATATGTCAACTTTTACTGCGTGAACGCTAATAGTTACGTTCCCCTTCGCGTAAGCTGTGACTGTATTGCCGTTAACGCTAACGCTAAAACCCTGACTTTCAAAGTACTTTTTCCAAGCTGAAGGAAACTCTGTTTTTATAACGAGCTTTAAGTTTGAATTTTGATAAATGTACGTTTTTTCGTATAAGTATTTCATAAAGACAGTCGTTATTCCGTAACCTCCAGCAGAACCTTCTCCACTGATTACGGTTACATCTACGGATACGCTATTGCCAGACTTTACGATTTCTGGAGGGTAAACCATCCACTCTCTAACCCCCTCTTTTTCCCACACACCTCCCATTTCTATAGCAATAACCCTATTGCCTGACATGTACGCTATCTCTCCCGAATCTGGAATTGTAAGTGGAGTATTGTTTATATAAATTTGGACTGAAAAATCATGTGTTACACTTATAGAACCTCCGGAGGGTGGAAATCTTAGAGATGTAGATGGAGCTATATCTGAAGCGACTAAATCGAGCTTTTCCTTAGCAAAAACCATAGCAGAAATAACGTTTCTCTCCTTAACGTTTTCCTGTCCAGCCATTATCAAAGGATAGCAGTACGACAATATAGCAGAGATGGAAATAGCTATTATTATCAGTATTAGCAAGTTACCCAAAACCTCTGAAACCCCTTTCTCCATGAAATCACCTCAGATTAAAGCTTGCAGACTTTACCACTGTAACGTTGACTTTTTTCACAGGCAGAGGGATAGTCACGACTTTTGACGTTACTACGTTGAAGTAAGTGACGTTTGAGATGTTAGCTACATCTGTTAGCAACGTTCCGGTTTTTGTGGCTTTAATCGTTATGCTACCAAACCAGCTCTGGTTTATCCTTATTACCGGTATATTCCAAGAAACAACAGTTCCATTTGGCGTCTCTTTTATACTCGCACCCTGTGCAGAAATTACTTCTATGTCCGACGGTACTACGTCCGTAACTGTTACGTTTTCTGCCACTTTAGTCAAAACATCCTTAGCTATCGATTGATATATGCTTTTTAACTCCTCAGCGTTTGCGGCAAAGTAAAACTTACCTCCAGTAATGTCAGCTATTTGCTGTAGTAAAGTTACGTTTGCATCGTTGCCGTAACCTATCGTGTAGATTATATAGCCCAAGTCCTTAGCTCTATAAGCCTCGTAAATAGTATCCTCTATAGCCTTTTTAACATTGTATTGTCCAGCCAAATCGATGTTCGCATTTCCATCGCTTAGCAGAATAATTACGTCTATAGCCGGACTATTCTTGCTGTTGTTAAACGCTTGAAGCTCGTCAATAGCGTACTCTATCCCCGAAGCCATTGGCGTAGCACCATTGGCTACAAGTGTGTCTATGGATTGATTGACGTAATTCGTATCGTTCGTCGGAGGATTAACAACGTAATTCGCATAGTATCCACTAAACTTTACAACTCCAACGTAATCGTATTTTCTCAGAAATCCATTAAACGTCTTTGCCGCAATCTTTGCAGCGTCTATTTTTGGTATGTACGTCCTTAGATAAAAGTTCTCTGTCGTATTAGGTGGTAAAATCGGTACAACATACGCTGTATAACCTAAGGAAGGAGATGAATAGTTTACCCATGCAGGACTGCTATCGGCTATGCTGAATTCGGTTTCTCCAGTGTAGTTATCTTTAACCCATAAGTAGAGAGTAGCTGGCGTTTGGGCGGGGATTAGCTCTACTCCAAATTCTGTTGCCTCTTCTGGAACTTTTATTCCAAAAGAACTGTAAGTCGGTTGAACTGTTAGCGTTTTTGATAGAACTGTATTTTTGACGTAATAACCAAACCAAGATGATTCAACTTCTAAAACGTAAACGTTTACAGTTTCAGAAGTTATTTTTCCATTATCTATCGCCAAATACCAAGTTCCACTATTTGGATTTCTTACCAGATATCCGTATCCAAGCTCTCCATTGTAATACAACAAATCAGTAATCTGAACATAATTGCTATTTGGAGACTTTATAAAAGCAGCTATAGGCCCAACACCGTAGGTAAAGTAAAAGTTAGAGAAATCGGAAGTCGTGACGAATACTAAGTAAGTCTTACCGGACGAAAGGTTAAATGAAACTATGCTGGGATTTGGAGATATCGAACTATAAATAGAGTTGAGAGGTGTAAAGTCGTTCATACTGCCAGATGTGTCTATTGTGTGAATTACGGTTATATTTAAAGAAGTCTGGTTAATTCCATTCCCGTACAAGAATATGTTAATGCTCGATGTACTGCCGGGAGATATCGTTGCGGGAACTACATACTTGTTTACGTAAAGCTTTTCCACGGGAACGGTTGTTACGTGAACGATAACGCTATCTCTGCTCGTATATCCGTAGCTGTCCTTAACTACTAATATCGCTGTGTAATTTTCAGCAACTCTATAAGCGTGATATACTATTCCGCTCTGAGGATTTGATGGATCGTAAACTTTCCAGCTGGTATTGCTACCATCTCCAAAAATCCACATGTAGCTAAGGGTACCTTCTCCAAAAGAGTGAGTCATATCGAACGTTACATTTTCACCTACAATTGCGTAAGTCGGATACACTATTGCTACCGCAGTTGGAAGTAAATGGGTTGAAGCGTTGAGAACTATTTCGTGGTTTGGCTCACTGCTGAAGGTAACGCCTTTTGTTATAAAACCCAGAGTAGAATGACCTAAGTCAACTTTTTCATTCCAAATACTTGATTTTATTTCCAATTTATTATTTTTTATTTCAACACTGTACGTATGTTTTCCAACTGACAAAGGCATGTAAACTTTACTTTTTATAGTTCCGTTCTTAGGAGCTATCAGCATCATATCCGTGATTTGAGATGTAATCTCGCTCGCCACATCCTGAAATTGATTTTTCATCGCATTGGAAACAGGTAACTTAGACATCAAACTACTTAACTGGGGGATTATGAAAGCCATAACTAATGCGAGTATTCCGATTATCAAGATGTACTCCACGAGCACGGAAACTCCGGAGTTTTCACCCTTACACGACAACTGTCTCCGTGTCAACATATTCAACCTCCGGATTGAAGAAAACTATCCTAACAGTATAGCAAGATATTTGATAGGAACTCGTGTACTTTACATTTATAACGTTAATACTCGCATAACTACCATGTTCAGCATAGAGTCTTTCAACTTGCTTGTTTAATTTGACGGCGTAGCTAATAAATCCTGTAGGATTTGTTCTTGCGTAATTCTTTAAATCAACTAATGCTATCTTTCTGAGGTTTTCTATCGCGTACTTTGGAAAAGTAAGCTGAGTAGTACTACTCTCCATCCCTGCAAGTATATTTTGAGTATATACCAAGGATAGCTCAGCTAAGAGTACGGAGATGAATAAAGCGAGAATTATAATTATCTGTGCCCTCTCGTCTGGTACAAATTTTGACTTAAATTTTGATTTAAATTTAAATTTTGATTTGTATTTTAAACTCTCCATAGCGTTAACCTCACCTCCAGAACTACTGGGTAGGTAGAACTTTCAGCACTCCTCGTTACGAATGGTGAACCATTAACGAATTCGTTGCTGTTTATTACAACGCACCTTGAAACTGTAACTGTGTTTGAAGTAGGTACGTTGTGTGTTATCTCGTAAACTTCAACTTTTCCTGTCGTGTTGTTGAAGTAGTAAACGTCCAGATTAAACATTACATCCTTAGGCAGACATTCTTTTATTGCATTGAGCAATGGCTCCACTGAATAAGTTGAATTTATGTGTTCAAGCGTGTATTTCAGAGTGTCATCTGAATTAGCGGGGCTGTCAAGTAATCTTAGAGTATCTCTTGCATATTGACTGAGCTGAACATCTGTAACCTGTGTTGACTGAGGCGCTATTAGTAGAGTTGACCTGAAGAGAAAGTAAGCTACAACTAAAAGCAAAAGCGAAGCAACTACGCTTTCAAGTGTAAAAGCTTGTCCTTTCTCATTCATGATCTCACCACACGCATACTACTAATTTTGCAGCTATCCTTCCCGCTATGTACTGTCCTGCAGTGGAATAAATCAAATACCCAGCTAAGTTGTGAGATACGATTGTAAGGTTAAGAGAACCTGAGGGTAAACTTACGCTATAAATTCCAGGAGTTAAATGGCCACTACTCGGAATTCTAAGCAGTTTTGGACCACCCCATCCTTTCCTACTGAGCTTTATCTGTATCCAGCTACCATACCCATTCCCCCAGAGAGAAGTATTTTTTACGACAAAAACGAAAGTTCCAACGTTTGTTACGTTGAAAAGCTTCGTCCTATTAACTCCTTTTTGAGAGGTAGTAATGTTGTAAACAAAAGAAGCATTGTCGAGGTAAACTATTCTTTCGAACTTAATTACGTTCCCGTACTCAGGTATTTTTTCTCCAATTAACAGTAGCGGTTTTCCGTTGTAGTAAGAATAAACGGGGTAAGAGGAATTGCTGTATAAAAATTGTAGAGATATGTTGTAATTTTTAATGCCAAACATATCCGCTATGTAGTCGTATCCTTTATCTCTGTAAAGTTCAGAAAAGTTCAGGATTTTTTGAATTGAAAGTTCACATGGATTTCCATTACTTAAACCAACTCTAACTGTAACGTCGCTGTTTTTCCAGTGATTTTCCCAATCAGTCCCGTTATATGAACCGTTTGTCCAATACCCAGGACTTTCACATAGTAACGCTGCAACTCTATACGCGTTAGCTGTTAAAGAAATATCGCTTCTCTGAACTACGAATATCGATGGCAAGTACTGGAGTATGAATATGAAAGTTACCATAAATACTGTCAATCCAACGAGTACATCCAAGCTAAGCTGACCTTTCTCTTCCTTCACTATTACCATTATAATGTCAGTCGTATAAATCAATTTCGCAGTCCGTAACGATGAATTAGAAAATACTTATAAACTTTGAATCCCTTTCAAATTCGATGAAGTACGCTGCGGAAAAAGCAGTTATCGTAGTTTCATTTCTTACCGGTTTAGCCGTGCTTTCGGTATCAATAATATCACTTTACAACGACTTCTCAACAGGAAAAGGTTTCGAGTATCTAATGACAGATGTCGTGTTCTTCTCTTTTGGAACTTTTCTAACTGGGGGAGCTTTAAGGGTTTACAAAAAACTCAATACTCTCTCCATTGTTGCAGATGAGTTGTTTGAAGAGCTCGTTTTTACGAGACTAAAGCCAGTTTTGGAAGAAGTTGCATACAGCACTGTAGAGCTTAGTGAAGTAAAGGCAGAGTTGGATAGATTGGCTAAAAAAGTAGATTCGATAAAAACAACTGCTACTCCTGTTGGTGACGTGTCTTTTTACATGAGAGTAATCGTTGTTAGTTTTGTTTACGTTTGCTCGTATCTGCTAATGCTAAACTACTTTACCTCATATACGCCCTATTTATTCGTCGTCCTTTACTTGATATGGTGGGTTTTTATAACGAGAGAGTTCAACCTCTTCAGCAAGTTTGAAGCTTGGCTTGTAATGGGAATTCCAGTTTTAATAGTTCCTGCAATGTCAATAGTTATTCAAAGTTTAATAGGCATTCCAGCTTTAATGGGTATCGTTTTCTCAACTTCGCTACTTTACGCTTACGCCTACTACTTGTACGCAAAGGAGTTATCACGAGAATCTGAAGGAGATAGTGGAGAAATATTCGTTTCAAAGAAAAAGTCTGGTAACTTTTTCGTCAAAAAAGCATCCTCGCTGATCAGCGACATAATTAAGTGGTTAAAAAGCTAATTTACTTTTTAATTCTTTTCCTGTAACTATAGCTTTCGAGTTCCAAGTAAACGTAAGCACTGAGGCAGACAACTATTATTGCAATAGCATAACTCTTAAAAGCTTTTATCATTTTTTGGTAGAAGAGGAATTCTTCACCGTATGGTCCTATGCTCCTCATCTGCTTTGCGTTCAGTATAAAGTAATTTCCAAGCTTGGGTATCACTATTGGTTTGCCACCAATCATTACTGCCTGAGCTATTACGTCTTGCTTCTTTATCGGCAATAGATCAGGACCGGAGGCATCACCTCCAGTATATATGTAATCCCCTACAACTCTGAGAACTCTGTGAGAAACTGGTAGTCCAACATCTGGTCTTCTGAACATTATTATATCTCCCGGTTTTGGATTGATGTATATCGCTTGAGCTAAGTACATATCTCCCCTCTGAAATGTCGGATACATGCTGTCTGAAATTACAACAGCGAAGAACAGCTTGTGCGTTAAAGTTAGCATTAGCAAAATTCCGAATAGAGTAAGAGTTAAAGCCACCCTACCGTAAGGAGGGCTTTCTTGTTTTGCTGAATTCAGAGTGATTTCTACAACTTCCCTCCTCTTCCTACCAAAGTTAACAGTTCTGAACCTTTCTAAAGTTGCTATTTTACACCCTGCTTTTAATAAGGCTAAAATTAGCGATGAGCCTGCAAGTAAAATCAATCCGAAAGTTTCTGAAACTAAAAGCTCTAACTCCATACCTGAACCCACCAGAGAGCTATTGATATCATTACAAAAAACATTACGACTGCCGCTATTTCTAATGCCATTTTCCAGAACTTTTTAGTGTCAACGTAGTATTCGACTGGATAAACCCCATTAACCCATTTAAGCTCTCTGTAAGCTTTTTCAGTTGGATTCATCTCCCAATCCAAATATCCTTTTTCAACAAGTCTTTCAACTAAGACGTTGAGAGTTAACTCAGTAATTCCACAACACTTGGCTATTTTTCTCGAATTTTTATCTCCAAGCATTATTCTCTCAAGAACGCACTCCTCTATGTCAGATAGCATTACTACCACCACTAATCTCTGATGAACATTCTGATTACAATAAGTATAGCTAATACTGCGGCAGATACGGCTATTAAAGCAGCTCCAGCTCTTCTCTCAGGTTTTTTGACTGGCGTAGTGATTACAGTTGGAGTTTTTGATTTAACAAAGAACACTTGCATTAAATTCGTTCCCGGAATTGTTACTCTGTAACTTCCCGGTTTTTCCGGAACGTATTGAAATGTTATCTTTTCAGACTGACCCGTTCTGAGGAAAATCGACCTATTGAAAACGATTTTTCCATTTATCGCTACTTCAACTTTCTTTCTTCCACTCATACCAAAGTTTTTGACTTCAAACGTTATGTTCACAGGAGTACTAACGTTTACGAGAGGGGGCATTCCTGTACCAGCTGGACCTCTAACTTCTAAGGACGTGTACTTAAACTTCGTGGGAATTTCAGTAATCTTAGATATTCTTACGACTATTCCCCTATCTATTCTCAAATTGTAGTATGAGTCGTACAGAGAAGTGGGTGTTGTGGGATTCCACATACACATAGAAGAGAGCTTAACCGCAAGCTCGTCCTGATAGCTTACCCAGTAATCGGGATTATCGCATATTAGAGTGCCGTTTTCTTCGAAAAATGGTTTTAACATTTCAACGTTAAAGTCCGGACTTGAGCTTACGTAAAACAGTATTTTTACACCTTTGAGGTGCAATTCATCTCTAACTCCGACGTAATCAATAGGAGCATGAGACTCCTTTTTTATTATGTCTAACAAAACTGGTAAAATCTTTTCAGCTCTCTTATCACTTCCCTTCAGCAACGCTACTTTTACTACGCCTCTATACTTTTCGTGAGAATAGACGTAAGCTAAAATGTTTGTCAACATTCTTACAGCACTTTCTCTATTAATGCTTGTTGAATTTAAGTTTCTCAAAGCCTCGCTTAGGCTTATGTTGCTTTCAGAATTTATATTGGCACTTCCCAATACGTAGTCGTTGGGTGAGTAAACGACTGTTCCATTCAAAACCTTTCCAATTAAGACGTTTCCATCGTATATAAATGGGGAAATTACTATCGGTTGAGTTAACATGTATTTTGAATTTTCCGCCGTAACTTTAATTAAATGAGTTCCACTTTTGAGTGGAGGGATTTCGAGTGAAATCGTTTTTACACTTCTTGCTGAAACTGTAACTTCTTTTGAATCAACAGTTTTTCCGTCAACTACTGCATTAACAACAGTTTTCGCTTCAACATCCGATGGATTTAAAATTGAAACTTCAAGTCTGTTAGATACTCCAACTGGTAACGATTTTGCTTCGAGTTTTTCGTTGAACAGATATAATTTTACCGGTATTTCTTTGCTTATGTAAAAGCTCAGCTCCTTTTTCACATAGGGTGCGTTTTTCCTCGAAATCGTTGAAATAGAAGGTGAAGTTTCACCCGAATACAGAATTTTATAGTACAAGTCGTTGTAGCTAATTTGTGTCGGCAATGTGTTTAAAACGTTAAAAGCATACGCATAAATAGTGTATTTTCCACATATCCAGTCTTCAGGTATGCTTATATCTATATCTGTATAGAGTTTATTTTTATAACTTAAAGTTGAAAGACTTACGACTTTACCGTAAACGACGTATCCTTTTGGATCTTTTATTATAACAACGAAGTCAACTGCAGCAGCCCTATTTATGTTGACGTTTTCGACTCCGAGGTAAAGCTTTAAAGTGCTGCCGGGCTTAAAAATAGGTGGATTTCTTGGAATATACTTTCCATAATCGTAAACTTTGCTAACCAAAGCTACGTGAAAGTCTGATGATGAAAAGGCAGCACTCGTATGTATAGCCATAACGACGAGAAGGAGAGCGAAGAGGAGTGTTACCACCGGACGAGGCATATTCAGGAAATTATGAAAAGAGATAAATAGTTTATCATTTTTTTCTAAATAGGGTTAAACAATCTCGAATTCTTCTACGGGTGTGAGTTATGCCAGTAATTGGCATCTGTTCGGGGAAGGGTGGTGTGGGAAAAACGACAGTTTCAGCAAATCTTTCAGCATCGCTGTCAAATTTTGGAAGTGTTATAGCTGTCGATGGCGATATAGTCTTACCCAACCTTCACGCTTTATTTGGATTTGAACCAGCTACGACTCTACAAGATGTTTTAATTGGAAAAGCTTCGCTTAGAGACGCGATATATCATTTAAGAATTAAAGATTTTTCTATAGATGTTCTACCCTCTCGTTCAAGTGAAAAAATAGATGGATTTGATGACGTTCTTAGAGAGCTTGACAGTATTTACGACTTAGTTTTAGTTGACATTGCGGCTGGATTAAACGTATATGCTATAACTCCGATGATGTCTTGCGACAAACTCTACCTTGTTTTAAACCCTGAAGAGACGTCTATAATGGACGCTTGGAGGGTTAAAAAAGTTATAGATAAAATAGGCGTGGAGTTTGGAGGTGCAATTATCAACAGGTATCGGGGTGAAAAATGGGCGGTAGCAATAGTGGAGAAAAGAATAGGATCAGTTGTAGGAATAATAAGAGATTCGAGAGCTATAAAAAAGAGTTGGGAAAAGGGACAAATAGTAACCGCTTTAAAGCCGGAGGCTAAGGTTTCGGAAGAATTTTATGAACTGGCGAGGAGAATAATTGGAGAAAATGTGAAATTAAAACCATACGGCAAGCTTAAGTATTTGCTTAGGCTGTGAGGTGAAAAGAATGGATATAGAATACCTGATGGACGACAGTTCTCCATTAGAATTAGAAGAATTAGGAAAATTAAAATCAGAAAATTCAAAAAAAAGTAAAAAAGAAAGTAGAGAGGTTAGAAAAAAAGTTGATAAACCCGCCATTTCCGAAGTGGAAAGATTAGTCCTGATTTGCCTGAAAGAAACAAAAAAAGTTAGTTTAATATCTAAAATGACTGGTTATCCAGAAGTAGTAGTTACAAAAGCAATAGAAAGACTGATAGAAAAAGGCTATATTGATGAACAGTTAAACGTTCTTAGAGACGTATCGATTAGAAAAGTGAGAAAAAGTAGAACTAAGTTACTTGCAATAGACGTAGCAATAGCAATAGCGGTTTTAATTTTGATAATAGCTTTTGCGTACTACTTTTTCTCTTAAATTTTAA
>JALSQI010000039.1 GCA_026985525.1 Archaeoglobaceae archaeon | reverse complement strand
TTATGCTTTCTTCTGATCCAGTGGAGTTGAGAAAAATAGTAATAGATTCCTTCTCTAACATTGCAAAGGATAAAGATTTGGTCTTCGTCGAAGGCTCTATGGGATATTTTGCTGGAGAAGCTATAGGTTTAAGCGACATCGACGTGGCTACAATTCTTTCTTCCAAAGTCCTCATGGTTGCTAAGTATTCTGGAGATTTCACGATAGACAGACTTCTCTCAGCTTCGAAGATAATTGGAGATATGCTTGCAGTAATAAATCAAGTTACTGGCTTTAAAAGAACATACTTTGGAACGATAGCTTCGAGAATTCTGGAACCAAGTGGTGTAAAATTGGTAGGGATGTTACCTAAGGATGATATGCTTGCAGGTTTAAGTGTGGAGGAGATAAGAAAAGCTTTAAACGGAGTTTACTTAGTAGAGCCTAAGGAAGATACACTTATTGAGAACTTTCTTATCGGAGCGATGTCACCTCAAGCTGCTTCGAGTTACTTTAGGAGTTCCAGAAATATCGCAGTAGTTACTGGTGGAGATAGAGCAGATTTACACGCGGTTGCAATAGATTCTGGAGTTAAGTGTTTAATTTTGACGGGCAATTTAGAGCCACCCGCTACGATAATAGGTATGGCGGAAAAGTATGGAGTACCAGTAATACTCGTTAAAGAAGACACGCTAACTACGGCAGAAAAACTCGGAAAAGCTTTTGGTAGAGTTAGAATAAGAGGGGAGAAAAAGCTCAAGCGCTTTAGAGAAATAGTTGAACACTACGTTGACATCGACCAGATACTCAGGACTCTCGGTTTATCATAGTTCTGTATATCCTGCCTTGAAGCCCGTGGAATACAGAGTAACCTTCGGCATATCTTTGATCTATTCCCTTTTTGTCGAAGGAAACGAGGTCTTCTCTGTAGAGGGAATACGGTGAGTACCTTGCAACTGGCATGGCATTTCCCTTAAACAGCTTAACTTTTACCCACCCACTAACTCTTTCTTGAGTAGAGTCTATGAAGGCGTTTAGGTCGTCAAAAAGCGGGTCGTTTGTGAGCCCGTAGTAAACTAATTCTGCCCACTCCTGTTCGACTATTGCTTTAAACTTTATTTCTCTTCTGCTCAGAACGAGCTTTTCCAAATCTCTATGTGCTGTTATAAGCACAGTTGCAGCTGGATGCTCGTAGTTTTCCCTAGCTTTAAAACCAAGCACTCTATCCTCTACCATGTCGGTTCTGCCAACTCCGTGCTTACCAGCTATTTCGTTAAGCTTCTCTATTAGCTCTAAACCATTCATTTTCTCTCCATTTATTGAGATTGGAACTCCTTTTTCAAATCCGATTTCAACGATTTCAGGTTTTTCTGGAGCTTTTTCAGGACTCGTAGTCCACTCGTATATTTCCTCGGGAGGTATATAGGAAGGATCTTCGAGCTTTCCACCTTCTACGCTTCTGCTCCAAAGATTCTCGTCTATGCTATACGGTTTCTCCTTAGTTACTGGAACGTCTATTCCGTGTTTTTTTGCGTATTCTATTTCCCACTCTCTCGTTAAGTTTAGTTCTCTCATAGGAGCTATTACTTTAAAGCCATACTGGTGAAAGACGTTTTCGAACCTCAGCTGGTCGTTGCCCTTACCTGTACAACCGTGAGCTATTGCGTTAGCGTTTTCTTTTTTTGCAACTTCGACTATTTTTTCGGCTATTATTGGCCTAGCAAGAGCTGTGCCGAGAACGTATCCCTCGTAATCTCCGTTTGCTTTTATTAACTGAAATAGTGCTTTGACGTACTCTTCTCTCGCGTCTATGGTGTAGTGCTTATCTGCATACCTATTTCCCTTCTCCTCTGCAACTTCAACGTCTTCTCTCGGCTGACCTATGTCAACAGTTACCGTTATTACTTCATCGAAACCGTACTTTTCTTTTAACAGAGGTATGCAAACAGTTGTGTCTAACCCTCCTGAGTAGGAGAGGACGACTTTCATGAATTTAAGTTTACGCCTACGTTAAAAACTTATCGTCAGATTAATTAACTTTAAAAGCAAAATCTAACGCGGCGATGATGAAAGGGCCCCTCTGAGAAATCGATGATGAGGGTATTGAGTTCTGAGCTAATCGACGTACATTTCCTCTCTTACAGCTTTGTTGAAAGCTATTTCACCTATCCCCCTTATTTGCATGGATATGCAAAGCATTTCTCCGCTCGCAACTTTTTGTAACTGCTCTGTGGCGTTTATCGTTTCCTCCGCAAGGTTTACGTCGCTGTTAACGTAGGCACAGTAAGCGTTTTCAAAAAGTCTTTTAGCTTCGGAAACCGATGGTATGTATGTGGAAAAACCTTCTGGATTTGAAGAGACTTTTGTTGAAAAGCTGTAAACCAAATCGGCTATATCTTCCATGTGTTTGGAAACCGTCCTCATTCCAAGCATAAACCTCAACTCATCCCAGTCAGTCGGACAGGAAAACTCCTTTAGCATTTTGTTTGTTTTCCTTACGGCTAACATGTAAAGTCTATCTGCATCTCTTTCAAGCTTCACTATGTCTTTGAACTCTCTCGAATCCTTTTTCTTCAATCCTCTTTTAAGTAAGTTAAACATATTTGAAACTATTTGCGAGAAACGATTCATTATTTCAGCCAAATTTGCTTCTGCTATACACTTTAAAACAACTCTATCTTCCCTTGCATCTATTATTTCCAATCCCATTAGATTTCTTGCAATGTCGCTTATCCTCGTTATAGAACAGTTGTTAAAGTCTCCCTCTAATATAACTTCGTCTAAGCCTTGAACATAAATAGAATGTATGAACCTCTTTAAAAAACTGTAATCGCACCTCCTTAGCTTTATTTTACCTCTCAAAACGTGGCGGGTATTTTTTGGATGAATCCTTATGTACTTGGCGTCAACGTGTAACACTAATTCATCGCCTTTTTTTAGAGAATTAGCATCTATCCAGCTTTTTGGCAAGCTTACCATGTAGCTTGAGCCGCCAATAAGCTGGAGCTTTCTTATTTCCATATATTTCTGCTGGTTTAAATCGATTATAAGTCTTTTGCTCATTATTTTTATAAATGTAAAATTCAATTTTCTTTTAGCTATCAGCAACAAATATATATTGTTTTAAAATATTCTGGGCTTTGTGAAAGAATTCGTGAAAAAAGATCCGGTGTTATTTGTATTGCTTGTAATAACAGCTTTGTTCACTCTACTCAATCCGTTGGGGGTAAAAAATTACTGGAGTTACGTTGATTGGAGGACGATAGTTTCGCTTTCGGGATTAATACTCGTGACTACGGGAATAAAAGAGAGCAGAATTCTAAACTTAATTTCGAGAAAAGTCGTGAGGAGAGGTAAAACTGAGAGAAAATTGTCTTTTCTTTTGATTTCTTTGTCTTCTACTCTATCCACAATTCTAACGAACGATGTAACTCTTTTGGTTTTAGTTCCAATGACTGCTACGATGTCTGAAGTTACCGATGTTTGCGTTGGAAAGTTGATAGTTTTCGAAACTTTATCTGTTAACGTCGGATCAGCACTAACACCAGTTGGAAATCCACAAAACCTATTTCTCTGGCACGAGTGGGGTATTTCCTTTTTTCAGTTTTGTTTGGAGATGTTCCCAGTTGTAGTTCTTTGCATTTTAGTTTTACTCCTCTTTGCCGTTTTTAGCTTCAAGAAAAAAGAATTAACGCTAAAAGCTGATAAAAAAATCGAAGTCGATAAAAATCTTGCTTTTGTTTCTACTATATTAACTTTGATGTACATATTTTCCTTGGAGTTAAAACTCGAGTACTTGGCATTTCCACTCATCTTAGCTTTCTTCGCTTTTGTCAACAGAAGAGTTATTAGAAATGCCGACTGGTTGCTGATTGCAATATTTATTTTGATGTTCGTAGATATAGGCTGTGTTACCAAGTACGTGAAACCTTTAATTCTTCATTTAAAACTTAACTCTTCTACAGTTTTTTTGATGTCTGCTCTTCTTTCTCAACTGGTTAGCAACGTTCCAGCTTCAATTCTCATGGCAAAATTTTCTTCTAACTGGAAAGCGATTTGCTATGGAGTTAACGTTGGCGGAAATGGCTTTCTTATAGCATCTCTTGCAAATCTAATCTCTTTGAGGTACTCCAAAAACTTAGCTGAATTTCACAAGTATTCTCTACCTTATTTTGCACTAACACTCGTCCTAACTTACCTTCTGTTCTTTAAGCCTGCTTGACTTCTTTTTTTATTAAGTATTAAATCTTAATTCGTTTATCAACGAATTGCAGGATTAAAAATGTCGAAAAAGTATATCTTTCCACACGTTTTTTGATTGGACATGGAAGCTGTAATCGTCGGAGCTGTTAGGACTCCTGTGGGAAAATTTGGAGGAACGCTAAAAGACCTTAAAGCTTACGAACTTGGTAGCATAGCTATAAGAGGTCTGCTGAAAAAGATGAAGTTAATTCCAGTAGAAAACTTTAGTTACTATCCTTCGAAGCTTGAAAAAAGCTGTCCTCTCGACACTTATAGAGAAAAGCTTATAGAAGAAATTGGAAATGGCAAAGAAGTAGAAATAGACTGCGTTGTAATGGGAAACGTTTTGCAAGCTTCACAGGGACAAAATCCAGCGAGGCAGTCCGCTATTTATGCAGGAATTCCGAAGACAGTTTACTCCTATACGGTAAACATGGTTTGTGGGAGTGGATTAAAGGCTATAATTCTCGCAGCTAAAAGTGATTGTAAGGCAATTATAGCTGGAGGCATGGAATCTATGAGCAACTCACCTTACGCTTTGACTGGAGCGAGGTGGGGCTACAGGATGTTTAACGGGGAATTAATAGATTTGATGGTTTTCGACGGACTTTGGGAGAAGTTTTACGGATACCACATGGGAGTTACTGCAGAAAACATAGTTGAGAAATACGGGATAAGTAGAGAAGAACAGGACGAACTCGCTTATGAAAGTCACATGAGAGCAATAGCAGCTATAGACAGTGGAAAGTTTAAAGAAGAAATAATTCCAGTAAAAATTGAAACGAAAAAAGGAGAAGTTCTTATCGATACTGACGAACATCCGAGAAGAGATACTAATTTAGAAAAGCTTGCTAAGCTCCCTCCAGCTTTTAAAAAGGATGGAACAATTACTGCTGGAAATGCAAGCGGTATTAACGATGGGGCTGCGGCACTCTTAGTTATGGACGAGAGCTATGCTGAGGAGTTGAACATAAAACCTATTGCGAGGATAGTTTCTTTCGCCTGCTCTGCCGTCGATCCAGCTTACATGGGGTTAGCTCCAGTTCCAGCTGTAAGGAAGGCTTTGGATAAGGCTGGATTGAGCGTTGACGACATTGACCTGTTCGAGCTTAACGAGGCTTTTGCGGCTCAGGCTATAGCTTGTATGAGAGAGCTCGGTATTGAAAGTAGAATGGAAGATATAAACGTCAATGGGAGCGGTATCAGCTTGGGACACCCAATAGGTGCTACTGGAGCGAGGATAACAGTAACCCTCCTTCACGAGATGCGTAGGAGAAAGGCTAATTACGGTTTAGCAACTCTGTGTGTTGGGGGTGGTATGGGAGTAGCAGTAGTTTTTGAGAGAGCTTAACTTTTTACAACTTTTTTACTTTTCGGATAACCTAAAAACTTAAATAGCTCAGCATAACTTCATATATCATGAAAGTAGCGGCTACGACATCAAAAGGCGGATTAGACGACATAGTAATTGACATTTTCGGTAGAGCTCCTTGCTTTACCATTGTAGAGCTTGATGGTAGTAGAATCCTAAACGTGGAAGTCGTTAGAAATGAGAACGCGGCAGCGAGTGGTGGAGCTGGAATAGCTGCTGCCCAGCTAATGGTCGATAAAGGCGTTTCTGCAATACTTACCGGAAGGCTTGGGCCTAACGCATACAACGTTCTATCTTCTGCCGGAATAAAAGTTTACGATGCAGCTGGTATGAGCGTTAGAGAAGCTATAGAAAGGCTGATGAGGGGAGAACTCGATATAGTCTCTCCTTCCGGTGGAGGAGGCATGGGAAGAGGTATGGGCAGAGGAATGGGTAGAGGAATGGGCAGAGGTAGAGGAATGGGTGGCAGGGGCTGGTAAATGAGGATCGCAGTAGCCTCTGGAAAAGGAGGTACGGGAAAGACAACTGTTTCGGTAAACCTCTCGGCTTTTACAGATTTGAAACTCTACGACTTCGATGTTGAAGAGCCTAACGCGAAAATTTTCTTCAAAGGGGAGGAGAAAAGTAGAGATGTTTACAGACCAGTTCCGGAAGTTACTGAGAAGTGCAACTTTTGTGGAGTTTGTAGAGAAGTTTGTCAGTACAACGCAATAGTCGTGCTTAGAGATTCAGTAATAGTTTTCCCTGAGATATGCCACAGTTGTGGAGCTTGCATTTACCTTTGTCCGGAAAAGGCGATGATTGAAAAAGATAAAAAAATAGGCAGGATAGTCGAAGTTTACGAAAACGGTAGGTGTGTGCTAACTTACGGGGAGATAGATATAGGAGAAGTCTCTCCCGTACCTATAATAAAAGAAATGAAAAAAGATCTGGCTAAGGATGCTGTGATAGACTGCCCACCCGGAGTTAGCTGTCCAATGGTAGAAAGCGTTAAAACTGCTGACTTCGTTTTACTCGTTTTAGAGCCAACTCCTTTTAGCTTTCACGACTTGAAAATTGCAGCAGAAGTCGTTAAAAGTCTTGGAAAACCTTTTGGCGTTGTTATAAACAAGTATGGGTTGCCTTACAACGTAGAAGAGCTTTGCAAAAAGGAGGGATATGAAGTCGTGGGCAAAATTCCGTTCAGTAGAGAATTAGCCGAAGCCTATTCGAGAGGAGAATTGATGTATAGCGTTAAAGACGTTTTCGAAGAAATTTACGACAAGATAAAGTCTATTTGAGGTGGTTTAATGCTAACAGCAGAAAATCCACTTAGGTTGACTGTTATAAGTGGAAAAGGAGGTACGGGTAAGACCACGGTTTCCGCACAACTTGCTTATAGAATTTCAAGAGTTAAAAGAGTTGTTTTAGCAGATTGCGACGTTGACGCACCAAATCTACACGTAATACTCAAACACAGGGTTCTGGAGGAAAGAGACTTTGTAGGGATGAAAAAGGCGAAGATAAATCCAGAAAAGTGCAGTTCTTGCGGTCTTTGTTACGAACTGTGCAGATTTGACGCGATAGTTGAAGGCGAAAACTACTCTGTTGATGAAACGAGCTGTGAAGGTTGTGCTCTTTGTTATCACGCTTGTCCCGAAAAGGCTGTAGAAATGGTCGAAGGAGTTAGGGGGAAAATCTTCGTTTCTGAGACAGAAATAGGCAAGTTCGTTCACGCAATCTTATTTCCCGGAGAGGAAAACAGCGGAAAGCTTGTTATGGAAGTTAAAGAACTGGCTAAAGTCGAAGCTAAAAAATGCGGAGCTGCTGCGATAGTCGTTGACGGTGCTCCGGGGGTAGGTTGTCCCGTAATAGCATCTCTCGCAAACACGGATTTATCCGTAGTAGTAACCGAACCAACTCTTTCTGGCTATTCGGACATGAGGAGAGTAATAGATTTAACTGATCACTTTAGAATTAAAAGTGTAATTATTATAAACAAATACGACTTAAACGTAGAAGTTTCTAATAAAATAGAGAACTACTGCAGAGATAGAGGAATAGAAATTGTTGGAAAGATACCTTTCGACGAAAGTCTGCCTGAACAAATAGCCCAGCTCAGTTTCCCTTTCAAAGGGTTGGCTGCTGAAGAAATAGAAGCTTCTTGGGAGAGAATACTTGCCTTTATATCGGGATGACTATGCTTATTTTTTCGTAGTTAACTACTGGCTTCTTTCTTTTCCCCAAATTCTGAAACTCTACGAGTCCCAGTTTTTTTAGATGTCTTAAATCGCGCATAACCGATGACCTATTTCTGCCGAGAATTCTTGCAAGTTCGTAGATACTTTCCGGATTTCTTTCTTTTATAACGCTTATAAGCCTAATTCTTTCTTCAGTTAAAACTTTTCTAACGTGTTTCAATTCATCTCCGTTTACGAAAATTCTGAAAGTGGACATGTCAATTCACTGTTCGTAGGTGTATATATTTATTGTTTACAAAAATTCATAAAATTTAAAAAGCTTTAAGATATCGATAGGTAAACCATAAAAGCCACGGTTAAAATCAGTGAAACTACGACTAATACGCCCTTAACGCTAACTCTTTCCGTTCTCAGGAATTCTCCTATCGTATCTGTTAACGTCACGACGAGCGTTGTGAAGAGGAAAAGTAAAAGGAATTCTATTGACAGAGGTAGTTTTTTCGGAGAGAAGTGCTCCCATATCTTCATAGTGTAGTAGAAAACTGCAACAAATTCAATAGCTATTGCAGCCATTTGTAGAGATGACGTTTTCTTTTGCAGTTCAAAGTACTCTTTGTTCCTCAAAGCATCGAGTCTAAGAGACATCAGACTGAACAGATCTCTCAACCCCGAGAGAGTTTGCTTGAACTTCTCCTCGTATTGCTTTAAAATCCTTAGTTTGTCTTCGTAAGATCTTAAATTTACTTCCAACTCCTCGCATAGAGCTTCGTACCTTAAAATAGATTCGTACAACTTTTCGTTTTCTTCTCTAAAAGAAGCAAACATCGAGAAAAATTGGCTGTGGTACTCGCTCAGCTCGTCCATTATTTCTTCTAACTCCCGAACTCCTCTTTTTACGGCGTCTATCGAAACTTTTGCTATGTACTTTAACACCTCACTTTCAAATGAAGATATTTTCAAAGCTTTTTCTTTACATTTTTTAAAATAATTGTCTATAAAAGTTATCTCTGCTAA
This sequence comes from Archaeoglobaceae archaeon, assembly GCA_026985525.1. GTDB lineage: Archaea > Halobacteriota > Archaeoglobi > Archaeoglobales > Archaeoglobaceae > WAPX01. Next base: position 108,600 of record JALSQI010000039.1, on the reverse strand, counting down.
AAGGGCTGGAAGTAAATCGTAAAACAAGTCTTCTGAAAAATCGCAGTTTAACTTAATTTCGCTGTTAACTTCGTAAGTTCCGAACCTAAACTTTCCTTTAAGCTCTTTATCTAATAACTTAACGACGAACTTTCTGCAATTCTCAACTTCCGTGTTTATGAAGAAAACACAGTTTTTGTAAATTCCAGCTACTTTTTCGTTTTTTAACCAGTACTCTGTGTACTTTCCTTTTTTCCCCATTCCATCGAACTCTTTCAGTTTTTCTTTTCCCCTTTTTAAATCTACAATGCAGTATATTAGCTCGCTCACGTAATTTGATTGGACGATACGTTTATATATGCACTATTAGAAGCTTGCAAAATCACTATCAGGGTGACGAGAGATGAAGTCAGTTTACGCATACGTTAGAGAGGCTTGGAAAAATCCGTGGGAAGGGTACGTTGGAGAGCTAATGTGGGAGAGATTGCAGAAGTGGAGAAGAGAACCTGCAGTTGTAAGAATCGAAAGGCCAACGAGAATAGATAGAGCGAGGGCTCTTGGTTACAAAGCGAAGAAGGGAATAATCGTCGTTAGGGTGAGAGTTAGGAGAGGTGGTAGGAGAGCTACGAGGCCGAACAAAGGTAGAAAAACGAAAAACCTAATGGTTAACAGGAAAACTCCAAAGAAAAGTCTTCAGTGGATAGCTGAGGAAAGAGCTGCGAGGAAGTATCCTAACATGGAAGTCTTAAACTCCTATTGGGTTGGTGAGGACGGAAAGTACAAGTGGTTTGAAGTAATATTGGTTGACAGAGCTCATCCAGCAATAGCAAGTGATGAACAGTTGAGCTGGATATGTAACAAGAGGGGCAGGGTTTTCAGGGGTTTAACTTCTGCTGGGAGGAAGAGCAGAGGATTGAGGAGAAAAGGTAGAGGTGCTGAAAAAGTAAGGCCAAGTTTAAGAGCGAATCTTAGGAAATAATTTTTTAAATTTTGTTATATCTGTTTTGTCTGGATGAAATACAAAGTAGAGAGAGTTACGGTTTCTGCCGTTGTCCACTCAACTGAAGACATGGAAAAAGTGGGAGAGGCTATAGCGGAGTTGTTTCCTTTTGAGTTCGAAATAGAAGTCAGTAGAGTTAGAGGACACTTTGGAAACGAAATGGCATTTCTCGAAGTAGAGCTTAAAAAGAAAAAAGAAATAGAAGAGTTTTTGAAGCACGTTTTTAATAGGCTTAAGGAGAGCGGTGAGTTAGAATTTTTAAAGGAAACTCTCGAAGAAAGGATTGACGAAGGAAACGTACTGCATCTGAGGTTCGATAAGCAGAAGGCTTATATGGGCGAGCTAACGCTGGGAGGGGAAGATTCCATAGCTGTTAAAGTCAAAGTTGTTACGTATCCAGCTAAGAAAGAGTCGGCTGTAAAAGCTGTCGAAGAAATGATAGAAAAACTTGCGGGTGAATAGATGTTCGTCGATTTCCTTAGATTTCAGCCGGAAGAGTGTGAACTATTGGAGGGATTCGACTTTTTCGTAGTTTTTAACTCTAAGAACCTCGTACGTGCAAGCACGACGTCTGAACTTCAAAAACAACTCAAAAAAGCTAAAGGCTTCGTTGGAGTTATGAGTGACAACGTTAAAGTTAACAGAGAAGCTATAATGAGGAGGAAAGTTAATGCTATACTCGACTTTGAAAATAGAGCTCTTGACTACACTTCCATAAAAATGGCTAAGGAAAAAGACGTAGTAATAGAAGTTTCTCTCGCTAAATTTCTTAGAACTAAAAGCTTCAAGAGATCAAAGCTTTTGGAGGAGACGAGATTGCTTTTGAAACTGTTGCTCAAATTTGAAACGCCTTTTTTACTTACTACGGGTGCTAACTGTTGCTTGGAAGCGAGACCAAGAAAGCAGGTTTATCGATTTTTTTCTTTTTTAGCCAAGGACAGCGGTATTGATAGCGAGAAATTGATTAAATTAGCGAAAAAAAATAGCTACAGAATATACAGAATGCTAAACGATGAAAACTACATCATGGATGGCGTAGAGGTGTTGAAATGAAGGGATTTAAAATGAAAGGTTTGCCACCAGCTCTGAGAAGGAGGAAAAGGTACATTGCTTTTAAGTTAATTGTAGAAAAAAACAATAAGAGAAATAACGAAAAATTGACCGCAAAGCAGTTTTTCCAAGAAGTGTGTCAAAAAGCTCTAACCCTTTATGGGGAGTGGTACTTTAGCCAAATAAAACTTGAATTGTTTGACGAAAAAAGTGGGGAGGGTATATTAAAGTGTACGAGAGAAAAACTCGATGCTGTTATAGCTCTCTTAACTCTTTTAACCGAAGTTGAAGGTTTAAGTATTGCAGTAAAAACTCTCGGAGTTAGTGGAACTCTAAGAGGTTGTAGGAGATTTCTTAAAAGCTTTAAAAGCTTTAACGGCAAAGAAATAAATACGGAAAGGTAATTTCTCACAGGAGGTGAACGCATGCACTTACCACAGATGGGATACGATAGAGCTATTACCGTATTCAGTCCTGATGGCAGGCTGTTTCAGGTTGAATACGCGAGAGAAGCTGTAAAAAGAGGAGCAACTGCTATAGGTGTAAAAACGAGGAAAGGTGTACTACTCTTAGCTGATAGAAGGGTTGCAAGTAAGTTGCTTGAAATTACGACCATAGAAAAGATATACAGAATAGACGACCACATATACGCCGCAACTTCCGGGCTTGTAGCAGATGCAAGAGTTTTGATAGAGAGGGCGAGAGTGGAAGCTCAGATAAACAGGCTTACTTACGATGAGCCTATAGGCGTCAAAGACCTTGCGAGAAAGATATGCGATTTTAAACAACAGTACACGCAGTTTGGAGGAGTTAGACCTTTCGGAGTATCTCTGTTAATAGCTGGATACGACAAATCTCCTCGATTGTTTGAAACCGATCCGAGTGGAGCTTTGCTGGAATACAAAGCTACATCCATAGGGGCTGGAAGAAACGTGGTTATAGAACACTTCGAAAACGTTTACAGAGATGACATGAGCTTAGACGAGGCTATACACGAGGCTATGGTGGCTATGGGTAAAGTTATCGAAGAGGAGCTGAAACCTGAAGGGGTAGAACTCGTAGTTATAGAGAAAGAAGGTGCAAGGGAAATAAAGGGAGAAGAGCTTGAGAATTACATAAACAAGGCAAACGAAAAAATAAGAGAAAACAAGGAGTAATCCCCGTAGGGGGGATGGGGATGGTATCTCTCGATAAAGCTGTAGTTGCGAGGCTGAGGAAGCATGGGGAAGTTTTCGAAGTACTCGTGGATCCATACTTAGCGAGAGATTTGAAAGAGGGCAAGGAAGTTGACTTTGAAAAATTGCTTGCAGTTGAAGAAGTTTTTAAAGACGCTAACAAAGGTGACAGAGTAAGTAAGGAAGGATTAAGCAAAGCCTTTGGAACGACTGACATAAAGAGCATAGTGAGAACGATAATTTTAGAGGGAGAAGTACAGATTACTGCAGAACAGAGAAAAGAGATGCTTGAACAGAAAAAGAAGCAAATAGTCGAGTACATAAGAAAAAATGCAGTAGATCCAAGAACGGGAACACCTCATCCCCCCGCGAGAATTGAGAGGGCAATGGAGGAAGCTAAGGTTCACGTCGATATATTCAAACCTGTAGAAGCTCAGGTTAAAGATGTAGTAAAAGCAATAAAGAGGATTTTGCCCCTCAGGTTTGAAGAAATTGAAATAGCTGTGAAAGTACCGGCTGATTATACGGGTAAAGCTATATCTGCCCTCTACTCTTTTGGTGGAGTTGAAAAGGAAGAATGGCAAAAAGATGGGAGCTGGATTTGTGTTATGAGAATCCCTGCTGGAATGCAGGGAGATTTGATGGATTTACTGGCTAAAACGACTAAAGGTGAAGCGTTAACAAAAATTCTTAGGAGGATTCAGGGATGAGGAAAATAGTTATGCCGGGAGATTTAATAGCGAAGAATCCAAAAGTTGCTGGACATGGAACTTACGTTGAAGGAGGTAAGGTTTACGCGAAGTACCTCGGCTTACTCGACAAAACAGATACGAGTGTTAGAGTTATTCCTTTAAAAGGAAGATACATACCCTTTCCCGGAGACGTCGTAATAGGCATAGTTAGGGAAGTTACAGCCAACGGCTGGGTAGTTGACATTTACTCACCTTACAGAGCTTTTCTTCCCATTTCTGAGTATCCTGAAAACGCTATAAAGAACAGAAAGGTGAACGAAATATTGGACATAGGTGATGCTATAATCGCCAAGGTTCTCAACATAGATCCGAAGATGAAAGTTACTCTTACGATGAAAGACAGGGTTTGCAAACCTGTTAGAGTTGGGAGAGTTATAGCAATAAATCCAGCGAGAGTTCCAAGAGTTATCGGCAAGAAAGGAAGTATGATAAAACTTCTTAAGTCCGAACTTGGTATTCAGATAGTTGTTGGGCAAAATGGGCTTATATGGATTAATGGAGATAGAAAAAAAGTCTCAATTGCCGAGGAGGCTATTTACATTATAGAAGAGGAAGCCCATACAGAGGGGCTTACAGATAGAATTACTGAATTTATAAAAAATAAGAAGGGTGAAGACAAAAATGGAGAAGCCAAAGCTGATAGTTGACGGTAAAAGATTGGATGGTAGAGGTTTTGAGGAGCTGAGACCAATAAAAATTGAAGTTGGAGTACTAAAGAGGGCTGACGGCTCCTGCTATCTTGAAATGGGGAAGAACAAGATAATAGCGGCAGTTTACGGTCCAAGAGAAGTGCATCCGAGACATTTACAAGATCCAAGTAAAGCCGTGATAAGGTATAGATATAACATGGCACCTTTTAGCGTTGAAGAACGCAAGAAACCTGGGCCAGATAGGAGAAGCGTGGAGATAAGCAAAGTAAGCAGAGAGGCTTTGGAGCCTGTAATAATGAAAGAACTTTTTCCCAGATCCGGAATAGATGTTTTCGTAGAAGTTTTACAGGCGGACGCTGGAACGAGGACTGCTTGCCTAAACGCTGCGAGTGTCGCTTTAATAGATGCTGGAGTTATGATGAAAGGTATAGTCACGGCAGTTGCAGTTGCAAAAGTTGATGGGCAGATAGTTCTTGATCCCATGAAGGAAGAAGACTTTTACGGGGAAGCGGACATGCCTGTTGCCTTTCTAATAAGAAACGATCAAATAGAGTCGATAGCTTTACTCCAGATGGATGGTAGAATGACTGTTGAAGAAGTTAAAAAGGGGATAGAACTTGCTAAGAAAGGTGCGATGGAAATATACAGAATGCAAAGGGAAGCTGTAATGAAGAAGTACGTTAAGGAGGAGGAATAATGCCTGAAGACATACTCATGGACATAAAAAGGGATTACGTTCTTTCGAGAATAAGGGCTGGAGAGAGAATAGATGGCCGAAACTTTGACGAGTTTAGGAAAGTAGAGGTCAAGACAGGGATTATAGAGAAAGCAGAGGGGTCTGCTCTCGTTAAGCTTGGTAATACTCAAGTCGTAGTGGGAGTTAAAATGCAGGTGGGAGAACCCTTCCCAGACACTCCGAATATGGGAATAATAATAACGAATGCAGAACTCGTACCTCTGGCATCTCCAACGTTTGAGCCTGGGCCGCCTGACGAAAACTCAATAGAACTTGCGAGAGTTGTGGATAGAGGTATAAGAGAGAGTGAAGCAGTAGATCTGGAAAAACTCTGCATAGAAGAGGGTGAGAAAGTCTGGATTGTTTTCATAGACATTCACGCTCTCGATGACGATGGAAACTTAATGGATGCGTCCTCGATAGCCGCAATATCTGCTTTGATGAACACCACAGTTCCGGCGGAAAGGTTTGGTGTTGGCGAAGATTTCAAATTGCCCATCAGAGATTTCCCAATTAGCGTTACGTCTCTCGTAGTTGACGATAGAATTCTCGTTGACCCGTGCAGAGATGAAATGAGCGTTGGTAAAAACCTAATGACTATTACTTCGGATGAAGAGGGAAATGTCGTAGCGATGCAGAAAAGTGGAAGTTACCTCATGGCAGAGGAAAAGTTTTATGAACTGCTCGACCTGAGCGTGGCAAAGGCTAAGGAAATAAGAGAGAATGTCAGAGAACAACTAAAAGGTGGTGAAAATGGCGAGGACGAAGAAAGTTAAGATGGCTGGTAGATTTGGTCCGAGGTATGGATTGAGAGTTAGGAGAACTCTCATAAAAATCGAAGAACTTCAGAGAAAAAAGTACCCGTGTAAGAGGTGCGGTAAAATCGCCGTAAAAAGAGTAGGAACCGGGATTTGGCAGTGTAAGTCATGCGGGTACACTTTTGCTGGAGGTACTTACATACCCGAAACTCCTGCCCTAAAAATAGTCGAAAGAGTGACATCAAAGAAGAGTTAATTTTTAATTTTCAATTATCAAAACGAATTTATGCAACTCTTGTTTTAAAGCTTTTATGCTGTATATCAAAGCGGATGTTCCGTTTGAACTGTACGAAATAAACGTTTTAGACGCTGGTGATGATGAGCTATTAAAAATTAGCAGAGAGCTCGGTTTGGCTTTAAACCTCGAGGAAATGAAGAGAATTAAGTCGTACTTTAGCAGAATTGGCAGAAACCCATACGATATAGAACTGCAGTCAATAGCTCAGGCGTGGAGTGAGCATTGCTGTTATAAGAGCTCTAAATGTTATCTAAGGCAATACTTGTTTGGAGTTGAAGCGGATTACGTTATATCTGCTATAGAAGAAGATGCCGGAGTTGTTTCTTTTGACGACGATTACGCTTACGTAGTAGCTATGGAATCGCACAATCACCCGTCTGCAATAGAGCCATACGGTGGTGCCGCTACTGGTGTGGGGGGAATACTGAGAGACGTTCTGTGCATGGGAGCTCAGCCAGTTGCACTTGCAGATCCATTGTTTTTTGGTACGAGCGTTGAAAGTGCTGAGCAGGAAATCCCAGCAAAACACCCGCGCTACTTGTTATCCGGTGTAGTTTCGGGAATAAGGGATTACGGTAATAGAGTAGGAATACCTACTGTTGCAGGAATGGTTTTCTTCGACGAATCATACATAACCAACTGCCTCGTGAATGTGGGTTGTATAGGTATAGTTAGAAAAGACAAAATAGTTCACAGCAGAGCTGGTAACGTTGGAGATTTATTTGTTTTAGCTGGAGGTTTAACTGGAAGAGATGGAATTCACGGCGTTACATTCGCTTCTGCTGAACTGGATGAGAGTAGTGAGGAGAAGAGGAGTGCTGTTCAGCTTGGAAATCCAATAATTAAGGAACCTCTAATTCACGCCTGCCTCGAAATCGTCGAAAAAGGTCTGTTAACTGGTATGAAAGATTTGGGAGGAGGTGGTTTGAGCTGTGTAATAGGAGAAATGGCTCACGCCTCTAATTTTGGAGCTGAAGTCTGGCTCGACAAAGTGCCTTTAAAGGAAGAAGGCATGGCTCCATGGGAGATATGGATTAGCGAGAGTCAGGAGAGGATGATGCTTACTGTTAGCCCTGAACATGTGGATGAAGTTCTATACATATTTCAGAAGTGGGATATTCCAGCAGTAGTCGTTGGTAGAGTTACTGAGGATAAAAAGCTGAGAGTTTACTACAAGGGTTACAAGATTTACGACTTGGACATAGACTTTGTTGTAAAAGCTGTTGAGTACTGCAGAGATTACAAGGTTAAAGAGGTAATTGAAGTGGACGAAACTATGGGAGTACACGACTTTAAGAGTTTAATTCTGAAAATGCTGAGTCATCCTAACGTTTCGAGTAAGGAGTGGATTATAAGGCAGTACGATCACCAAGTTAGAGCGTCAACAGTTTTGACACCTTTGCAAGGTAAAGCTAACGAGGAAACTCACGGAGATTCTGCAGTTATAAGACCTACAAAATCTTGGAGGGGACTGGCAATAACTACTGATGTAAATCCGTGGATGTGTAAGATTAATCCTTTCTGGGGAACTGCAAGCTCTTTCGATGAAATGGTTAGGAATTTAGTTTCTGTTAACTCAACTCCACATAGCTTTGCGGATTGCTTAAACTTTGGAAATCCAGAAAAACCAGAGAGAATGGGAGAGTTCGTTGAATGCGTTAAAGCTCTGGGTTGGATGGCAAAAGGATTTGGATTGCCATGCGTAAGCGGTAACGTTAGTTTTTACAACGAAACTCCTTACTCAGCTGTTGCACCAACTCCCACGTTAATGGGTATAGGTATAGTCGAAGACGTGAGAAACGTCATAACTTCACACTTTAAAGGCAAAGGAGACGTAGTTTTAGTTGGTGAAACGAAAAAAGAGTTTGGAGGAAGTCTTTACAGTAAGATAACGGGACAGAAAAGTACAGTAGTTCCAAAAACTTCACCTGAAAAATTGAAGAATTACGTAGAAGCTATGTTATCCGCATTCAAGCAGTTCAGAGTTTACGCGTGCCACGACTTGAGCGAAGGTGGTTTAGCTGTAGCTGTTGCGGAGATGTGTCTTTCCGGCTCTGGATGTAAGATTAACGTTTCAGATTACGTGGAGCTTTTTTCGGAATCTAACACGAGGTGGGTCGTGGAAGTCGATGGAGGGGAAGAATTCGTTAAGTACCTTAGAGATAAGGGATTAAAAGCGAAAGTAATCGGTGAAAGTACTGGAGACTCTATGGTTATATCTCCTCTAAGAATTGAACTGCACGTCGAGGAAATGAGAAAGGCGTGGAAGTATGAGGAAGGTTAATGTTTACTTTGTTGGTACTGCGGGTAGTGGGAAAACGCATTTACTCGCCGCTTTTTCTGAGTGGTTAGACTTTCATAAAATAGACCACATCACAGTTAACCTCGATCCGGGAAGCGAGAACATGCCGTATAGCCCAGATGTTGACGTAAGAGAGTACTTCACTCTAAATGACGTTATGCTCGAATACGGTGTTGGACCAAACGGAGCTCAAATCTTATGTGCGGACTTGCTTGGAGCTGAAATAGATGAGATAAAGGAAGAAATCGATTACTACGACGTACCTTACGTCCTAATAGACACTCCCGGCCAGATGGAACTATTCACTCTTAGGAGGAGTAGTGAAATAATAATTAAAGTGTTGGGAGATAGCGTTTCAGTATTTTTATTCGATCCAGTTATATCTAAAACACCAGATGGTTTCATTTCCACAACTTTTCTTATGGCTTCTTCTATTTTCAGGTTGAAAATACCTCATATACCTGTCCTTTCGAAGTGCGATTTACTCGGAAAAAAAGAAATAGAGAGAATAGAGAGCTGGAGCGATCCGGACAAACTTTACGTAGAACTGGGTAGCGGTGTAGAAAGAGAACTGTTTCAAGTAGTTAGAGATGCCGGTTTTCTGCAGAAACCAATACCAGTATCGGCGAAAGAGGGTTACGGCATGGAAGACATATACGACAAAATTCAGGAGATATTTTACGGTGGAGAGGATATGGAAAGAATTCTTTACTAATCTTTAATTGTATTCGTATTTGTGTTCGTATTCAACTATATATTAATCATAGTTCGTATTCAACCACACTTCCACGTCTTTCAAATTTTTGGCAGTTAGGTCTATAGTTAAAGGAGTTATCGAAACTTTACCACTTCTCAGCGCGTGTATGTCTGTTCCCGGCTCTGAATCCTCTACTTCTACTCCGCTTATCCAGTAGTACGTCCTACCCCTCGGATCTCTTCTTTCTTCTACTCTCGTCCTGTAAAGTCTTTTAGCGAGTCGTGTAACTTCAAACTCTATTCTTTCGCAATTTGCAGGAACGTTTACGTTTAAAACTTCTGCTGGAGTGCCAGACTTAAGCACTTTTTCTGCTATTAGTCTAAGCACTTTCTTCGAATTGGAGAAGTTCTTAGGCTTAAAAACGAACTCGAACTTCTCTTCATCTCTCATTTGCTGAGATATTGCTATTGCCGGGCAACCCTGAGTAGCGGCTTCGAGAGCTGCACACACAGTTCCAGAAGTAGTTACAGATTCAGCAGAAACGTTTTCACCCATGTTTATTCCAGAAACTACTAAATCCGGCAATTCTCCAATTATTTCGTATATTCCAATTATTATTGAATCAGTTGGCGTGCCGTCAACAGCGTAACCATCCATTCCATCAAAGTGAACGTGAGAAACTCTTACTGGCTTCATTATAGACATGCTCCTACCAACCCCACTCATCTGAACAGCTGGAGCGACGACGTAAACTTCTCCCAAATCCTTTAGAGCTTCGTAACTGGCTTTTATTCCAGAGGAGTATATCCCATCATCGTTCGTTATCAGTATTTTCCACGTCATTTTAAAATCTGAAGTTGAACTGTGAATAAGTTTTTTCCGCTTTTTAACTTAACTCTAAGCTTTTTAACTTTAATTCCGGACTTCGCTAAAATTTTATTTGCTACTCTCTCAGCAACTTCAACGAATTTCAACTTCTCTTCTGTTATAATACCCTCAATTCTCGTCGCCAAGCAGGAATCTGATGGCTTATCAAAAAAGCTTAAGCCTAAGTTTTTAGCCATTTCTCTTACTTCTCTCTTAGTTATACCGAGTTCTGCGAGAGGACTTATAACTCCAAACTCTCTGAGGGCTTTTATTCCCGGCCTGTACTCCATCAAATCGCTTGCATTTGTTCCATCTACTATTTTATAGCCAAACTTAGAAATTTCATAAAACATAATTTTTTTACATAGGTAGCACCTATCTTCTCTGTTCTCTAACATCTCCTTACTGGCTTTTACTTCGACAAGGTTAAGTTCGAACCCTATTTCTTTGGCAATCTCTATTGCCTCTCTAACTCTATCGTTCGAAATGAACTCGTTAACTACCATAACAGCCTTGAAGTTTACTTTTGAAATTTTTAGCAAGTAAGCTAAAAAGGAACTATCAACACCTCCAGAGTAAGCTAAGCACACGTCTTCGAGCTTGCTTAGAAATTCCAACAGTTCTTTAAGCTTCACGAGTAACAGTTATATACTCTGAAATTTGTTCTTTACTGAGGGGCCCGTGGTCTAGTGGTTATGACGTCGCCCTCACACGGCGAAGGTCCCCGGTTCGAATCCGGGCGGGCCCACTTAATTAACTTATCAACGCATCATAAAGTACATGAATACTGATTGAAAAATTCCTATCACAAAGCCTAACACAGCGCCTGATATTTCTATGAACCTCAACTCTTTTTTAGCAAACTTTTTGAAAAGTCTTTCTATCTCTTCATCACTAATCTCCTCAGCCTTTTTTATCACGAACTCTTTTATGTCAACATTGCTTGCTATGTTTTTAACTATAGCTTCTCTAACGAACTCTTTAAACGCATTTGAGATGTACTTAGACAAGTTGTCAAACAATCTGCCGACGATAGCAGTATCTTTTATACTCTCGAACGCCTTTTCTATTTTAAAAACGATCTCGTTTTCGCTGACAGTTCTATCTAAGGCTTTTCCTATTACCATCTCGAAGTCTTCTTTTGTCAGTACTTCACTTAAAGTGTCGAGAAACCTCTCTGTTAATTCTCTGCTTCTTGCTGGTACCAAACCCTGAATTTTGAAACCAAATATTTTAATCGGTTTTTTCGGGTGAAATAGAAGTTCTACTGCTATTACGTTTGTTACGTATCCTATTACCGCACCTAATATTGGCGGTATTAACAAGATGTAGTTCATAATTCTGCAACGAGGGAAAAAAAGATAAGCTTGTCCGTCTATTTTTTACTGCCCCGTGCGGGGAGGGTGCTGAGTTAGCTGTAAGCTTGCGATGAAGCAACCCGCAAGCGCGGGGCAAGATCCGTGCCGCATAGGTCCCCTGGCGAGAGAGCTCTCGGCTTTCAATGACCCCGGGGCAACCCGGGCACGGAACAACCCGGCAGGGTCAGCCGCTCTGAGTCTGCATTAGCAGTCTGTGAAGAGCGGTGTTAGCTTGCCGGGTAAAGACAAGCTTTTATATTTACTGAGCAGACTCGGAACTATGTCAAGAACTGTATCAGTATTCGACACAACTCTTAGAGATGGTGAGCAAACTCCGGGCGTAGCTTTCCCTATCGAAGCTAAGGTAAAGATTGCAAGGCAGTTAGATAAGCTTGGAGTAGATGTAATAGAAGCTGGTTTTCCCGCTGCATCTCAGGGTGAATTCGAGGCTGTAAAAAAGATTTCTAACTTAGGTTTAGATTCTAAAATCTGTGCTCTTGCGAGAATAGTTAAAGGCGACATAGACTCAGCATTAGAGAGCGATGCTGACATGATTCACATTTTTATATCAACATCAAAAATACAGATAGAGCATACTATAAAAAAGAGTAGAGAAGAAATAGTTCAGCTCGCAGTTGAAGCAGTTGAGTATATTAAAGACCACGGAAGAATATGCATGTTCTCTGCAATGGACGCTACGAGAACTGAAGTAGATTATCTGAAGAAGATTTACAGTGCAGTCGAAAGTGCGGGAGTTGACATAGTTAACGTTCCCGATACTGTAGGAATAGCTACTCCTTTTAAATTTCACAACTTAATAAAGGAGTTAAGGAACGCTCTAAAAGTACCCATAGACGTTCACTGTCACAACGACTTCGGCTTAGCTACTGCAAACACTTACGCAGCTGTCTTAGCCGGAGCTGATGAAGTTCAGGTTACTGTTAACGGTATTGGTGAGAGAGCTGGAAATGCGGCACTCGAAGAAGTAGTAATGGTTCTCGAAAGCTTAGAGGGCATAAAGACGAACATAAGAACTGAAGAGCTTGTTAACACTTCGAAGTTAGTTGAAAGGTTATCTGGAATTAGGATGCCTCCTAACAAACCAATAGTGGGCGCAAACGCATTCAGTCACGAAAGTGGAATACACGCCCACGGAGTGCTTGAAGACGCGAGAACGTTTGAACCGGGAGTAATAACTCCTGAAATGGTGGGACATAGGAGAAGAATAGTAATAGGAAAGCACGCTGGAAGGCACCAGATAAAGAAGATACTTGAAGAGGCTGGTTACCACGTTGATGAGGAACAGTTAACAAAGATAGTCAATAAGATCAAAGAGCTTGGAGACAAAGGTAAAAAGGTAACGGACTTGGACTTATTTACCATAGCTGAAGTCGTTCTTGGAGAGCTTAGCAGGGAGGAGAAGGCGATAGTGGTGGATGAAGTAACTGTTTTAACTGGTAACAAGATTACGCCGACTGCAGTAATAAATGCTGAAGTGGAGGGAAAGAGGAAAGTAACTTCTGCTATAGGTCTTGGGCCAGTTGATGCAGCTTTAAACGCTGTTAAGGAGCTTGCTGGAGAAAGCATAAAAATAAATCTAACAGAGTTCAGAATGGATGCAATAAGTGGTGGTAGCGACGCTCTCGCTGAAGTTTACGTTACCGTTGAAGATGATGAAGGACACTCTTTTACAGCTAAGGGTGCGGGAGAGGACATAGTAATGGCATCTATGGAGGCAATAATACACGCTGTAAACTACCTCATGCTGATGAGGAAAAAGAAGAAATGACATCTGAATGGGATTACGTTTCCATAGCTTCAAAAATTTTTAAGTCAACACTAATAGCTGGGGCTGGAGAAGACGATTGTGCAGTCGTTAAAGCGGATAAGTATGTTGTTATGACTGCGGATTCTCTAAGAGAAAGTACGGACTTCCCACCCCAAATTGAAGAATGGGAAAAAGGATTTTTAAGTTTGGCAGTTAACCTTAGCGACATAGCTGCAATGGGTGCTGAACCTAAGTACTTTCTTTACACTATAACCCTTCGTAGAGGATACTCCTTAAAGAATTTCGAGCAATTCTGTGTAGGAATTAAAAATTTGGCTGATAAATATGGAGTAATCGTTGCTGGAGGAGATACGGATATTGGAGAGGAAATGGCGGTTTCCGGCTTTGCAGTAGGATTTGCAGACAGAGTATTGCTTAGGAGAAATGCAAAACCGGGAGAGAAAGTTTTTCTTACTGGAGAGTTGGGGAAAGCACAGCTAACGCTGGAACAGGTTTTGTCGGGAGTGGATAGAAATAATTCGGCGTATCCAGAAAAGCTGTACACGCCAGAGCCGAGAATTAGAGAAGGGTTGAAGCTCTCGGAATTTGCAAGCTCTTGCACTGACGTAAGCGATAGTTTGGCGATTTCTTTGTACAACATTTCTTCAGCGAGTAATGTTAAAATAGAGCTGAAGTTACCAGACCTCTCCTATTTAACTGAATTCGTTGATGAGAAAAAAGCACTTGAACTCTTTCTGTATTCCGGAGGTGATTACGAATTGGTTTACACGAGTGACGAGGGAGATATAGAAATAGGCAGAGTCGTGGAGGGTAGAGGCGTCTTTCTTAACGGTAGAAAAGTTGAGCGTAGAGGATACACTCATTTTTAAAACTTATTTTTAAAACTTCTGAAGCAAAAATTCAACTACGTCTATGCTCGCGTTCGTTCTAATCCCGTTTCCAGATAAAACAGTTTTAGATGCTTCAAAGCCCATTTCCTTTAGTTTTTCGATAATTTCATCAACGGGTTTTGGAGAAACTTTAAGCCTTTTGCACACTTCGTGCACGTTGTAGTAAAATGGAACATCTATCTCTTCGTTTAATTTAATTAGAAATTCTTTTACCTTTTTATCAACGTCCATCTTTTTGACTTTGCTTAGGTCACCTTTCGCGTTTTTCATGTTTCCAAGCCACATGGGGCCGTAAACTTTAAGTTTTTCACCACATCTGGGGCAACATGATTTAGTGTTATTTTTATTTTCTATGTTTATGTATTCTCTATACAAACATTTCTTACAGTATATTAAATAGCCGTAGTTTTCGTAAATTTTCGCTGCTAATCTCGGACTCCTTTTTACGACGACGTGAATCCTGTAGTAGTGCTCCTTAGCCCAAGACGCAAAGAACTCTACTGCTTTGTCGTATTTAGTGGCTTCAGAAGCTATTTTCCCAGCGAGTACTCTTAAACCAACTTCTGGGTAAAATTCAACTTTTTCCACAAAACAAGAATACTTTCTTAGACAGGATTTAACGGCTGAACCACAAAGAGCTGCAGTATCTGTTGCTGTAAAGCTTATACACTTCTTCGCAGAAAAGCAAGCTGGATCTATGAATGGTGCTGGAGAACCGAATGGATCCACATCGACGTGGTCGAATTTCTCTTTTCTCATTAAAGCTCCAGCTTCCTCGCAATATACCTTAGCTTCTATCCCGTTGATTTTTAAGTTCTCTTTTATCACTTTAACTGCTTTCTTGCTTATGTCGTTGAAGAAAGGCTCTTTTCCAGCTTCAAGCTTAGCTCTTATCCCCCTAACTCCCGTAGCTGAGAGGGAATCGAGGTAAGTTTTTCCGGGCATTAGTTTGAAAATTACCATGTCTAAGTCTCTGCAAAACTTCATTCTTGGGTTGTAAAAAACTCCTTCAACTTTTATTTTTGCCAACCCCTCCACTAACACTTTTTAGCCTCGCTGAGGCGTAATAAAATTGTTTCCGCAACTTCATCTCTGTTTCTCTCGTCTATGGTGTAAACTTCAAACTCTTCTCTTATTTTCCTTATTATTGGATGATTAGACTTAGCGTGAATCGTGAAAAGCTTATCTGCATCGGTATTCATCAACCCCTCTAAAACTTTGACAAAAACTTTGCTTTTTAGTTCCATTGGGCCAACTTCGTCTATTATTATTACATCTCCACTTAAGCTCGCTCTATTCAAGTAATCTTCAAACTCTTCAACGTGAACGCAGTACTTTCCAACTTTTGTTTTGCAACTTTTTAAGCTCGCAAGAGTAACTCTTTCAAGACTTTTCAAATCGAGTATCTCGAAACCAACTCTCCTCCCTCCTCTCCTAAGTTCGAGGGTTATAAAACCCGAAACGTCTCTTTTGCTTAACTTTTCCCAAACTTTTTTGCAAAGGGTAGTTTTTCCAACCCCCGGTTTGCCTGTAACAGCTATTGAGACCATGCGTTAATTAGGATAGACATTAATATAATTGTAAGCTTACGATTTGCGATGTTTGATGTAGCTGTAGTTGGTGGCGGCCCCTCCGGCTCTATGTGTGCAACTGTACTATCTGAAAAAGGATACAGAGTAGCTTTATTTGAAGAACATCAAAGTCCCGGCTTCCCCATGCAGTGTGGGGGTTTGATAAGCGAGGATTGTTTGAAAATTCTTAAGAAATACGTGGATGCAGATAAGTTTTTGCTGAACAGAATAGACGGAGCTTATTTCTTCTCTCCTTCTGGAAAACACGTTAAGCTTAAAGGCAAGAGCAAGGCAGTCGTAATCGATAGAAAGATAGTTGATTTAGAATTGTTTAAGTTAGCCGCTTCAACTTCGAAAACTTTTGTTAAAAAAAGGGTTAGAAGTGTTAGCTTTGACGAGAAGTTCGTAATAGATGCGGGAGAAAAGTTTGAATCCTCTTATATTATTGGTGCTGACGGCCCACATTCAGTTGTAGCTAAGTGCCTGTCTTTCAACAGACCTGAATTTTTATCTGCAATTCAGGTAGAATGTGAATTCGAAAGCTTAGACGAGGGGTACGTGGAACTTTACTTCGGTTATTCAGATTGCATGTTCGCCTACTCTATTCCTTGCGGTGACGGCTTTTCCAGAATAGGTGTTGTTTCTAAAAACAACGCAATTTTTTGGCTAAAAAAACTTCTGAGAGAGCACCCTTCTGTATCTAAGAGAGTTGAATTTGAGAAAAATTGCGAGCTAAACTGCGGTACTATTCCTTTTGGTTTAATAGACTTCGTCAAAGGAAAAGCTTTATTAATAGGTGATTCGGCTGGAATGGTAAAACCCTATACCGGGGGCGGTATGTACTATTTATCTGTAGCTGTTGAGTTGTTAGCCAAGCATTTCCCGAATTTGGAGGAGTTTAAGAGGAAATACCTCAACTCCTTGCGAGTTGAATACGAAGTTGGAAAGAGAATATTCAGACTTTACGGAGAACTCAGTAAAGAAGATTACGATTACTTGGTTAAAATAGCCGAAAAAATAGATTTTTCAAGCTTTCACATGGATAAGCCAAGCTCGATTTTAAATGCAATACCTCACGCGTTGAATTTGTTGAAAAGACCTTCTCTCACTTTAAAAATAGTCAAATGCCTGTTAAGCTAAAAAATTTATATCCTTTTTGCGGAGTAAAGCTTATGATAGCTGACGTTTACATAGAACTTAAAGAGGGTGTAACAGATCCAGAAGGAGAAGCGACGAAAAAAGCTCTTAGGCTGCTCGGTTTTAGAAACGTAAAATCTGTTTCCTCAAGAAAAGTTTTTAGAATAGAAATTGAAGCGAAATCAAGAGAAGAGGCTGAAAAAGAAATAGAAATGATGTGTAAAAAGCTTTTGGTGAACCCCGTAATTCAGAGGTATAGGATAAACTGGGTGGAACCTTAGACAAAACAATTATTAAGGCATTCTCTTTTTCTCAGGTCATGAGCGAAATCATGGAAATGCTCATAAGAAGAGGATTCCTCTGGCAATCATTCGAAATATATGGTGGAATTGCAGGATTCATAGATTACGGCCCCTTAGGTAATGGGTTGAGGAGAAGACTTGAAAATCTTTGGAGAGAATTCTTCGTTGTTAATGAAAGGGCGGTAGAGATAGATTGCCCAACTATTGGAATAGAAGAAGTTTACGTAGCATCTGGCCACGCAACCTCTTTTACGGATGTGGCTATAGAGTGTTCTGAATGCGGTAAGGTTTACAGGGCTGATCACTACGTAAAGGAAAAGCTCGGCTTCGAAATAGATGAAAGCGTAGAGGCAGTTAGAGAAATTCTCAAAGAATTTGACCTGAGGTGCGAATGTGGTGGTAAATTTAAAGATCCAGAGCCTTTTAATTTGATGTTTGAAACGAAAATAGGTCCGGGAAGGGGTAAAAAAGGCTATCTAAGGCCCGAAACTGCTCAGGGAATATTCATAGCTTTTAGAAGATTATCGGATTACTTTAGAGATAAACTTCCATTTGGTGTAGCACAGGTTGGCAGGTCTTATAGAAATGAAATAAGTCCGAGACAGGGAGTAATAAGGTTGAGAGAGTTTAATCAAGCGGAACTTGAATACTTTGTACACCCAGAGAAAAAAACGCACCCCGGATTTGAAAATTATAGAGAGAAAGTCGTAAAGCTCGTAGATAAGAGAGATGTTGAACACGAAATTGAGCTTGGAAAAGCTGTTAAAAAAGGGATAATACTAAACGAGCTAATTGCTTACTTCATAGCTAAGACTGAGGAGTTTCTAATTAAAGCGGGAATAGACAGAAGTAAGTTAAGGTTTAGACAGCATAAAGATGATGAGAGAGCTCATTACGCTTGCGATTGCTGGGATGCAGAGGTGCTAACTTCTTACGGATGGATAGAAGTAGTTGGTATAGCCGACAGAGGTTGTTACGACCTCTCAAGGCACATGGAGTACAGCGGGGAAGACATGACTGTGTTTATACCCTACAAAGAACCGGTCAAAGTTAAAAAGAAAGTCGTTATACCTGACATGAAAAAACTTGGCCCCCTATTCAAAAAGAAGGCTAAGAAAGTGGCGGAGGAACTAAAAAAAATGGTACCTTCTGAAAAAATCGTAGTGGTTTTGGACGGGGAAGAAGTAGAGGTGCCGAGAGAGTGCTATAGAATAGAGGAGGTTGAAGAAATAGTTCACGGAGAAAAAGTTGTACCTCACGTAATAGAGCCATCTTTTGGACTTGATAGAATTACCTACGCCATTCTTGAACACTCTTTCGATACAGATGTAGTAGATGGAGAAGAGAGAAAAGTGCTAAGGCTTAAGAGGTGGATGGCTCCAGTACAAGTAGCAGTCTTACCACTCCTTTCGAGAGAACCGTTCACTTCTAAAGCTTTAGAGATAACGAATGAATTGAAGAAAGTGGGAATTTTTACGGAATACGACGATTCAGGGAGTATAGGTAGGAGGTATAGGAGATACGACGAAATTGGAACTCCTTTTTGCATTACAGTTGACCACCAAACTTTTGAAGATGAAACTGTAACGCTGAGGGATAGAGATACTACATCTCAAATTAGAATAGCGATTAAGTCTCTATCGGACGTTTTAGTTAATCTACTGAACTCTGAGAGGGATATAAGGGAGTTTGGAGAAGTTTTCAGGGAGTAACCCAAACCCTTTTATTTTCAGTCTGCTACTTAGAAGCATGAAAGATTTTGACATGAGAGTTGGTGAAGCTCTCATAGGCACTGGAAACGAAGTAGCTCATGTGGATTTACTCGTTGGACATAAAACCGGCCCTGTTGGTCAGGCATTTGCGAATGCTCTCTCACAGCTATCAGCTGGACACACTCCTCTCTTAGCCGTTTTAAGGCCTAACTTGATAACCAAACCTCCGGTTATTCTCGTACCAAAAGTCACAGTAAAAGATATGCATCAGGCAGAACTCATTTTTGGTCCCGCACAAGCTGCTGTTGCTAAAGCTGTAGCTGATGCGGTTGAGGAAGGAGTAATACCCAGGGAATTAGCAGAGGAGTTAGTAATAATAGCGAGCGTTTTTATCCATCCAAAAGCGAAGAATGTTCACAAAATTTACTACTACAACTACGGGGCTACTAAGCTCGCTTTGAAGAGAGCTATGAGTGGTTTCCCAGATGTTGACAAAGTTTTGTACGAGAAGGATCGTAGCATACATCCATTTGTAGGTAAGAGGATGACAAAGCTCTGGGATCCGCCATACTTACAAGTAGCAATGGATTTGACGAGCTTGAGCGAAGTGAAAAAAGTCTTGGAGTTAGTACCTGAGAGCGACCACGTAATATTTGAGATAGGAACGCCACTCGCAAAGAAATACGGAGTAGATGTTATATTAGAGTTAAGAGACGTTAGACCTGATGCGTTCTTCGTTTTGGACATAAAAACTCTTGATACTGGCAATCTTGAGGCGAGAATGGCAGCTGATGCTACTGCAAACGCGGTAGTGGTTTCCGGACTTGCACCCGTTAGCACTATTGAGAAGTTTATAAGAGAAGCAGATAAAACAGGTATATACAGCGTAATAGACATGTTAAACGTAAGCGATCCAGTAGCTTTGCTCGAAAAACTTTCTGTAAAGCCTAACGTCGTAGAACTCCACAGAGCGATAGATACTGAAGGGGTTGCACCTCCACCTTGGATTAACGCAGGAAAGATAAAAGAAAAGTTTAACGTTTTAGTCGGAGTTGCAGGTGGGTTAAAGCCAGAAAACGTTGGAGAGGCTATAAAGGCAGGAGCTGATATATTAGTTGTCGGTAGAGCGATAACGAGGGCGAGAGATATAGAAGGAGCAGCCAGAAGGTTTTTAACTTCAATGGCAGAGGCTAAGGCTATACATGATACAGATCAATTTAGAGTTATGACTGATTTTTAAAAATTTTTTAAATTTAATTAATTATCAATTATACATTTGAAATTAACTTTGCAATCTCATATGAGTGGTAGGTAATAATCATGTCAGCTCCAGCCCTTTTTATTGAAACGAGTATTTCGTAAGCTAATGCCTTGCTATCCATCCACCCCATTTTTTCAACCGCTTTTACCATTGAATACTCTCCGCTAACGTTGTAAGCTGCGAGTGGAAGGTTGAACTTTTCTCTAACATCTCTTATTACATCCAAATACGCTAATGCTGGCTTTACCATCACTATATCAGCTCCTTCTTCGACGTCCAGCTCCACTTCTCTTATAGCCTCTCTTCTATTGTGGAAATCCATTTGATAGCTCTTCCTATCTCCAAAAGAGTAGCCACTCTCGGCAGCTTCTCTAAAAGGCCCGTAAAAATTTGAAGCGTATTTGGCGGAATAACTCATTATTGCAACTTCTTCAAATCCTTCTAAGTCGAGAGCTTTTCTTATTGCAGAGACCATTCCGTCCATCATTCCCGATGGAGCTACTATGTCTGCTCCAGCTTCTGCATGGCTAACAGCAGTTTTAGCTATTATTGGAAGAGTTTCATCGTTTAGAATCTTTCCGTTTCTAACTACTCCACAGTGACCGTGGGACGTGTACTCGCACAGACAAACATCTGTAATAATTACTGCGTCTGAATACGCTTTCTTTATCTCTTTAACGGCTTTTTGAACGACATCGTTCTTACCAAAAGCAGACGAGCCGATTTCATCTTTTTTAGCAGGTATTCCAAAAATTATGAACGACTTTAAGCCCATTTCCATAGCTTTTCCAACTTCTTCTGCAACTTCTCTTAGAGGTATTCTGTAATACTCAGGCATTGAAGGTATCTCAACTTTCGAACTTATTCTCTCGTCAACGAAAACTGGAGTGATTAGGTCATTTAAACTGAGTTCAGTCTCTCGCACAAGCTCTCTCAGCTTCTCTATTCTCAACCTCCTCATTCTCGATACAGGGAACAAAATCCTCACCTCCGAAAACGTACTCAACGGCATCTAAGATGTAATCTTTACCTTCTCTTGCAGCTTCTCTAAGCCTTACAGTGGGAATTCTCAAAAACTTTTTTATTAAAGATGAGGCAAATTCCTCTAAAATCGGTAAAACACTCTCATCTATTCCATACTTAGCTGAGAGCTTGTTGTAAAGCTCAAGTACTTCATCTTTTTTAACGTACTCAGCTCTTAAGTACATAGCCGATATTGCCGAATTCGCTTTCATGTCTTTTAGCATGTCTTCGAAATGTTTTACTTCCTTTTCGATAATTTTTTCAGCTTTTTTTGCCTCTTCAATCCTCTTTTTTAGATTTTCTTCGCTTATCTCCCTTAAGTCGTCTATTGTGTATAACTCATACTTTTCTGCAATTGCTGGATCTATATCCCTTGGCATAGCTATGTCTATGAAAATCTTTTTACCTTCCACTTTTACCATGTCTCTCTTTATTATGTAACCTTCTGCTGAAGTGGCAGAGATTATCAAGTCACACTCTTCAATCAATTTTTCCAGCTCGTCTAAGGGGTGGGCGTATCCGTTAACCTCTCTTGCCAATTTTTCTGCATTTTCTAGGGTTCTGTTGGCTATGTGTATTATGCACTTCTTGTAAGAGAGGTTTTTTGCTACTAACCTCGCCATCTCTCCAGCTCCAACTAACAGGACTTTAACACCTTTCAAACTTCCAAGCTTTTTTTCAGCCAACTCTACTGCTGCGGAACCTATGGAAACAGAACCTTTGTTTATGTTTGTTAGCTTTCTAACTTTGGTTCCAACGTGTATCGCTTTTGAGAAAACGAGATCTAAAACTTTGCCAATTCCACCGTACTCTTTGCACAAGTTGTAGAAATCTCTTACTTGCCCCAAAATTTGGTCTTCTCCGACAATCATGGATTCTAAACCAGACGCAACCCTAAAAAGGTGCTCGATACACTTGCTGTTTTTGTAGTAATCTATAACTCTCTCCGATACGTGCATTCTGCTTGCAATCCTCTTTAATGCCTCCTCTGTATTCATACCTACTACGTAAACTTCCACTCTGTTGCACGTCATTAGAATTGCACACTCGAAAATTTCTGGATTTTTCAAGATTACATCAATTAAAGCTTTTAAATCACCATGCCACGCAGTCTCTATTTCTTTTAAGCTTGCTTTTTTATGAGTTATCGCGAGAGATGCGATCTCCATTATTTTCACCTTCCGGTTGTTACTGGCTTTTATCTCGCTTTTTAAAGCTTTTCTTTCACCAAATAACTCTGAATTTTGATTTTTTGTTCAGAAGAGTTTTTACGTTTCCGATTTAAAGATTTAATTATTACCTGTATGCAAAATGTAAGTAGAAGAGATGCTATTCCAGAAATGTATATAGCGTCGAGTAAATTGGCACCTCCTATCGTTACCGAATTACTTTTTATTGAGTTCAAATTCATTAAGTCAGCACCAACAAACATTCCGAGAGTTGATGTTGTGTACGATAAAACTGCAGGTTTCTCTCTTTCAACTAAAAGGGAGTAAAAAGTTGCCGTTATTACTGGTAGCTTTGGATTTATTATGTCCACACCACCTCTACCAGCTACGGAGACTGAATGAGATATCAAAGTTAACAAAATTACTCCAACAATCGCTTTTACTGTGGAAACGTTCTTAGTAGCAATCTGCTTAATAGAAATTGCAAATGGGATTACAAAACCGGAAATACTTAAGTATATCTCTACGCCTGAAAAGTTGCAGAAATCTAATGGTGGAAAAAACGATGTTAACAAGGAAATGAACGTAATTGTCAGCGAATCTTCTTTCGAAAAGCCCGAAAATTCAGCTACTTTAAATACAACAACTAATAAAGCTAAAAACGCAAAAATTAAAACGTAAATCACTGTTTTACTCCAAGTATCGATTTTGGAGACCTCTTAATTCTCCTCCTCTTTCCATATGACGTGTACCTCTGATTTGGTCCCGGCTTTTTGTAGTGCTGGTATTTACCGGGAACTAACCTCGTCTGACCCTTTCTTCCTTTTATCTTTATCCATGTAGTAGTACCTGTTTTACCCATGCTTTCCCAATTTTCAGAATGTTTTAAAAATGTTTTGTCAGTAATGTTTGTCAGTAAGGGAAGTTCACGGCGATAAAGTAAACGAACATCATTACTAATCCGAGCGGCACTCCTATTCTTGCCCACTCTCCACTCTTTATTCTTAGCCTTCCGGCAGAAACTATGTTTGGTATGTTTCCGGGTATTAACATACCTCCCGAAACTAAAAGACCTATCAGCGCACTTTTTATCTGTAAAAGCGTTAATTCTGGAGCTATTTCTGCTGCTGTTAGAGTTGCGTTATCGAGTATTGCGGATATCATGTTTACCCAGAATAAAACTGAAGGTGGAATTTTTGTAAAGTACCATATCACTAAAGGCGTTAAACCATGTCCAAGCAAAACTAAGGCGGATACGAAGGCGTAAACTTTTACCGCTCTCATTACTACAGTTCTAAGCGTTTCTCCGTATTCTGGAATTTCAGCTTTTACATCTCCTTCTTTACTGACCCAGTAAGCACCTAATATAGCCATTGCAATTATTCCGGGTACTATTAAGTCGGCTAAGAGTCTAAATAAAAAGAAAAAATCTGCATGATATGGTGGACCACTTAACTTGGATATGGCTATTGTGGCGAGAGGCTCGCCAACGGGGGTTAAAGCCGCTCCAAGTCCAACCGCAAAACAAGTTACAACTGTTATTTTTACCTTGCTTTCCCAGCTAACAGGCATCGCGGCTACGATCTCTGAAAGTAGAACAGCTGCTACTATTACTGACATCAAACTCGATAGCAATCCAAGAGTTATTATCATTAGAAAGACAAAAATTTTTAATCCTAATTTATTCATTATGTTTACGATTCCCCTATAAATTTTCTCGTTATAAAAGTGTATGAACAATCCTGCAATAAGCACAACTTGAAAAATTCCTATTGGCGTGCCACCTATGCTAACTGGATCCTTTATAGCATTTATTATTATTTCTTTACTCCACATACCCGATATAGTTATGGCTAATATACCCATTATTAGGAAGAAGATTTCTAAGTTTTCTTCCACTTTTCTAACTTTGAAAGGTAAAATCAAAACTGCTAAGAATATCATTACTAATCCAGCAGCGATTGATGGTATAGGATTTGGAGGAATGCTCTGCATAACGGCAAAGACGGCAATCTATTAAAAAATTTTTCTAACAGCTGTTAATAGATGAAAAATTTTGACTATATGAATTTCAAAATTGAAAAATATTGCTACTCTTTAACCCTTAGTTTTTCGAAACACAGAGCGGCAATCGTTGCAGCTATTAGCTCCTCGTTAGTAAGCTCTGCCGTCCAGAATATTTCGGCGAGCTTCTTTTTAAGAGGTATGTAGTCTTCTGTAATCTGCCTTACTTTTTCTACGATTTTTCTCTCTTCTATGAATTTCGTGTGGGTATCTCCTTTAATGAAAGCTTCGTCGTTGACTATGGCTATGTGTAAGGGTAAGTTCGTTACTATGCCGTCTATTACATATCCACTCAAAGCCCTCTTCAACCTGCAAACAGCTTCATTTCTATCGTTTCCCCAAACTATTAGCTTGGCAATCATTGGATCGTAATAAGGCGTTATTTCACATCCCATGAAAACACCGCTATCGACTCTAACACCAATACCCCCCGGACTTCTGTAGTGAACTATCATCCCAGTCTTTGGTATGAAAGTCTCCGGATCTTCTGCATATATTCTACACTCTATTGCGTGCCCTCTAAACGATATGTCTTCTTGAGAATGCTCTAATTCTTCTCCGTACGCTATTTTTATCTGGTATTTTACTAAATCAATCCCAGTTATCATCTCAGTTACCGGATGTTCGACCTGAATTCTCGTATTCATTTCCAAAAAGTAAAACTTACCATCGTAGTAAAGAAATTCCATCGTTCCAGCGTTCGTATATCCGATGTGTCTTGCACCTTTAACAACAATTTTACCTATTTTTTCTCTCGTTTCCTCGTCAACTACGGGTGATGGAGCTTCTTCTATGACTTTCTGATGCCTTCTCTGTATGCTACAATCTCTTTCGCCTATGTGTATAACATTCCCTTTTTCATCCCCCAAAACCTGAAACTCTATGTGTCTTGGGCGTGGAAGGTATTTCTCTATGTAAACGGCTGAATCTCTAAAGTACTTTTCCCCCATCGTTTTACTTCTATTGTACGCTTTTTCTATTTCTTCTTCACTCCAAGCTATGGAAATTCCTATTCCTCCTCCTCCACCAGAAGCTTTTATTGCCACAGGATAACCAATCTTTTCTGCCCAATCCTTAGCTTCTTCTAAGCTATTTAGCTCAGGGCTGCCCGGAACTACTGGTACTCCCGCTTCACTCATAAGCTTCCTAGCATTTAATTTTGAACCCATTGCTTCAATTACTTCTGGTTTTGGTCCTATGAAAACTATTCCTTCTTCTTCACATCTCTTAGCAAACTCCGCGTTTTCGGCTAAGAAACCATAACCGGGATGTATTGCTTCTGATTCGCTTTTCTTTGCAATATCTAAAATTTTTTCTATGCTTAGATAACTGTCCTTAGGTTCTGCTCTTCCAATAAGGTAAGCTTCGTCAGCGTAAACCCTATGAAAAGACCTTTTATCTGCAGTGCTGTATATTGCAACAGTTTTGATACCTAATTCTTTACAAGCTCTCATCACTCTTATTGCAATTTCACCTCTGTTTGCAACCAATATTTTTTTGAACATCGCATCGCTTAAATTTAGCTGGCATAAATGTTTTTCTACATCTATTCCCTAAGTACTTTGTGTACGTGATAGATACATCTGCTGTATTCTTGAGGAAAATACCGGAAAACTCTGTAACAGTTCCGGAAGTGGTGGATGAAATAATAGATGAAGAGTCAAAACTCTACTTCCAGATTTCCAACGTTAGAGTTGAGTGTTCTCAACCTGAATACGTTTTAAGAATTAAAAGAGTGGCTAAGGAAACTGGAGATGTACATAGGCTATCTAATACAGACGTGAAAGTTTTAGCAAAGGCATTGGAATTAAAGGAGAAGGGATTTGAAGTTTCAATTGTTACAGACGATTACTCTATTCAAAATGTCGCCAAAGTTATAGGTGTTGGTATAGAATCGATAATTCAGAAGGGTATATCCAAAGCTTTTAAATGGGTTAAGGTTTGTAAAGGATGTGGGAGAAAAGTCGAAGGGGATGTGTGTCCTGTTTGCGGTAGTGAAGTAGTTTTGAGGAGGGTTAGAAGTGAGAAAGCTCGAAGATCTCGTTCAAAGAGCAAAAAAGCTAAAAGAAAAGGGTTTGACGACTGGAGAGATAGCTGACGAACTAAACATTTCAAGAGAAACGGCTTTGTGGCTTTTAACGCAGGGAGATTCGTCTCCTGCTGATATATACGTATCTTGGAGTAGCATAGCTAGAAATGCCGTTAGAATAAGGCATATAGCTTTAATAATGGCAGACATGATAAGAGAAGTCGCAAATCCAGAAGTTGTCATCGGAATAGCTACGAGTGGAATACCCCTCGCAACTCTCGTTGCGGAGGAAATGGGTTGCTCTCTCGCAATATTCTATCCGAGAAAGCTCAAGTGGGAGAAAGAAGAAGAGGTGAGACTTGAAGGCGTGATGAGCGAAAACTTTGAAAAAATTGATGGTAAGAACTGCGTCGTTGTTGACGACGTAATTTCTACGGGTAGGACTATTGAAGACGTTAAAACTTATGCTGAAAAGAGAGGAGCAAATATACTGTGTGCTTGCGTTATAGTTGATAAAGCTGGAAAGGACGTGATAGCTGGAATACCCGTAGTTAGTGCTTTCAGGATAATAAGGCTTTAAACTTTTTTGGCGGGGTAGCCGTGGCAAGAATAGCTAAGGAGGACGTTTGCATAGTAATTCCAACACTTAATGAGGAAGATGCAATTGGTGAAGTAATAGACGGCTTTCTCAAGCAAGGATATCGTAACATTCTGGTAATAGATGGAAGAAGTACAGATAAAACGAGAGAAATTGCAGAAAAAAAAGGTGCAAAAGTGGTAATTCAGAAGGGAAAGGGAAAAGGTAACGCTGTAAAAGAAGCTTTTGAAATCGTTAATAGCCCCGTTGTAGTTTTAATAGATGGAGACGGCACTTATTTGCCAGAGGATGTGGAAAAACTGATTAAAGTAATAGAAGAGGGTTACGATCATGCTGTTGGAAACAGACTTGAAAACTTCGAAAGAGGAGCTTTTACTAAGTTAAACCTTTTGGGTAACAAAATAATAAACTTCATGTTTAGATTGGCATATGGAGTTGACTTGAAAGACATTCTTTCTGGATATAGAGCTTTGACTAAGAATCTTTATAAAAACGTAGAACTTGAAAAACCGGGATTTGAAGTCGAGACAGAGTTGACTGTCGAAACGATAGCTAAGGGATATAAGATTAAAGAAGTGCCTGTAACTTACAGAAAAAGAGGTGGAAAAACTAAGTTAAATCCAATAAAAGACGGAATAAGGATAGGTATAGCAATTTACGACTTGCTTAAGAAGTACAGTCCCGGTAGGTACTTTTACTTCTTGGGCATTTCAATGATTTTTGTTGGAATAGTTATGGGAATTTACGTCGTTAGAGACTGGTTCAGGCACATAACTCATTATTTAATGGCTATTCTTACTGCCTTACTGATAATTTCGGGTTTACAAGTAATAATTTTTGGCACGATAACAGATCTTCTTTATAGAAGTAATGTTGAGCTAAAAAGAGAAATTAACGAACTAAAGGAGGTTGTTTCGAATGGAAATCCCAGAAAAGTGGAGCGTAAGGGAAATTGAATCTCTATTTAATCACTCGCTTCACGAGCTTGGAGAATTTGCAAATTCTATGAATAGCGACGTCGTTACCTTCGTCGTTAACAGGCACATAAACTACACGAACGTTTGCGTATCGAAGTGCCCCCTTTGCGCTTTTCACAAGGATAGTGGATATCTCATGAGCGTTGAAGAGGTTTTGAAGAAGGCTGAGGAAGCCGTAAAGCTCGGTGCGACTGAACTGCACATAGTTGGTGGACACAATCCCGATGTAAGTTTGGAGTACTTTGAAGAAATGTTTAGGGCTATAAAAAACAAATTTCCGAAAGTCATAATTAAAGCTTTGACAGCAACAGAAGTACACTTTTTAAGCGAAATAGAAAAAGTAAGCGTTAGAGAAGTGTTATCCCGATTAAAAGATGCCGGATTGCAAGCAATGCCGGGTGGAGGAGCTGAAATACTTGACGACTCTATTAGAGCTAAGATATGCCCTAACAAAGCAAAATCTGATGAATGGCTTAAAGTTATGGAAACAGCCCACAAACTCGGTATAAAGAGCAACGCAACTATGCTTTTTGGGCATGTAGAGGACTTAAAGCACAGAGCTTTACACCTTTACAAACTCTGGAAGTTACAGGAAAAGACTTCTGGATTTCTTGCATTCATACCTTTGGTTTTTCATCCAGCTAATACGAAACTTGAAAAAATAGTCAAAGATAGGACTGACCCCGTTGACATTTTAAAAACCATAGCTGTTTCGAGAATAGTTCTCAACAACTTCAAGAGCGTTAGAGCTTATTGGGTTATGCTGGGAGAGAGGCTTACGAGCGTCGCTTTGTGCTATGGAGCTAACGATGTTGACGGCACGCTAATAGAAGAAAAGGTAACTCACGCTGCTGGAGCAAAAACCCCATTGTATATGCCTGTTGAAAAGTTAAAAAGGATAATAGAAGGCGCTGGCAAAAAAGCGGCTGAAAGAGATACTTTTTACAACGTGATAAGGTATGTCTGAGATTGGAAAACAGCATAAAATTTTTATTTTTTCTGCTTGGTTCTCCAAAAAGCTGGGAGAATGCTTAATTTAGTAAATCGTTTAAACAACTTGAGAGGGGTAGCTAAAAATGATTGAGAGCTGGGAAGAATACTCTGCAGTCAACAAGGCTCTTGATGAACTCGTTGGGTGTGTTGTGACCATAGATGAAATAAAGCAGGCATTGAAACACATAATTAGTGCTGGAGGAAAAAGGACGAGACCTATAATAGCTCTTTTAAGTGGTAAATTGTGTGGTGGGAATTGGAATGACGTTATGAATCTTGCTTTAGCTGTGGAATTAATTCATACCGCAAGTTTAGCCCATGATGACGTTATCGATAGGGGCGTAATGAGAAGAAACGTTGAAACTCTCCACGTAAAGTACGATACTACAATAGCAATCCTTGTTGGTGATTGGCTTATTTCAAAATCTATAGAACTCGTTTCTTGCTACGGTGAAGAAGTAATAGAAGAGTTTGCCAGAATTGGTATGCTAATGGCTGAAGGAGAAATTCTTGACGTATATAGTATAAAGAAAAATTTTGGAGAAAAAGAATATTTTAAGTGTATTGAGTCGAAAACAGCTTCTCTCTTCGCCTTTAGTGCAGAGAGTGCCTGCAAAATAGTTGGGGGTAGTAGTAGAGAAGTTAAAAACATGTACGAGTACGGAAATAACCTCGGCATTGCGTATCAGTTAGTGGACGACTTAAAGGAGTACTTGCAGTTGTACGAGGACAAAAGTTCTGAATTTGAGTCGAGAACTCTACCAATGATTTATGAAGAAAAATACGGTTTTGAAGAAGCTGTTGCGAAAACGCTCGACCATATAAAATATTACAGCAAAAAAAGTGTTGACGCACTATCTATTTTTGAAGAATGTGAAAGTAAGGAAAAACTGCTCAAAATGGTTGAATATATGACGAGACACTTACTTAAAAATCAAAGGTGTAAGGAAAGCAAAGTTGTAGAGCTGTTAAAGTCGTTTTAAACATCTTAAGTTAATCGTCGAACCTGCATTTTACAATTGCCTGTATAAGTATATTCGCTAATCATCCTTTTTGAGCTTTTAAAATCTCTCTTTTACTCTGCAAAATTGGAAAAACTACTTTTTTGCAGTCTTTTTTGTTCAATTGTTACTATTTCACAATATTTTTAAACTATACTTGATATCATTTTAGATTATAATTGTTGATGTACGCGGACTTCGACTAAAACATATCTGTGATACTGCTTTGCAAAGAGAAAATCGTAAAAAACGAAAATTTTGGAAATGCTTAAATAACATGATTATTCGTCGAAATAGTAGAAGTTATAAGTAGCTGATTTTTGCAATATTTAATTTATTATGTTCATTTTTTCTCAAATTATCATCGAAATTTTTAAGTACTAAAAAAACGTAATGGCAAATCGTGATATTTGGGGGTGTGTTAAATGGAAGAAGCTGGAATGTTTAAAGAGTGGTGGGCAAATCCCGCTGTAGTTGGACTCATGGGCTTCGCTTTGACCACAATGGCGACTGGTTTATCCATTATGGGATTCTGGGGCGGTCAACCAACTCTTTGCTTAGCTTTGGCTTTTGGAGGTACAGCCCAATTCATAGCTGGAGTTGTGGATTTAAGAAAGGGTAACTTATTTGGCGGTTCAGCTTTCATGTCTTACGGAGCTTTCTGGTGGGCTGTGTTTCTGAAGGATACAGTTTTGCCTTTAATGGGGATTAAAGCAACTCCTGCAGGGGATGCTGGGTTTGCTTTAATGTGGTTTCTGTTCACGTTTGCCTTTATGATCGCTTCCTTCAAAGTGGGGAAGTTTCTCTCAGCATTGTTTGTATTGCTGTGGATAGCATTTGGATTGTTAATTCTCTTACCGCTCGGAATGATTCCAGCAAAGCCTGTTGGAGTTGAAGTTTTTGTTACCGGCTTACTTGCGTGGTACATAGCCATGGCAGAAGTCGTGAATACAGTGTATGGAAAGAAAGTTTTGCCCATATCTTAAAAATAAACTTATAATATATTTTTTATTTCCTCAATAGTTTTTCTTAACTCTTTGTCGTACTTAGCTTTGCTGAGTGGATCTAACATCCACTTTTTCTTGCCAAATCCGTAGTTTTCTTCCACTCTAATAGTTGCCTTAGTCAATCCATTTTGTTCTTCTAATTCGACTATAATTCTTTTTGGAAGTTTCTTAGATAACCACAACCCCACCCATCCGGTAGTGTATGGTTTTACGAATTTAGAACCGTGAATTGCAACTACTCTGTTTACTTGATCCTGTTCTATTTTGGCTTTTATTGAGTTAAAGTAATCAATTATTTTGTCGTGTACAGATTGAATACTTCCATCGACGAACACGATTTCACTTACACCACGTTTTTCCAGCTTAGCATTAGTCGTTCCCTTTCTTAGGTAAGCTCCACATTTCACGCAAAACTTATTTTTCTCGTTGTTTTTTGCACCACATTTTGGGCAGAACAACTCTACCACCCTAAGCCTTTTTATTTACAAATATTACAAAAAATATTACAAAATTAAATTTCATATTTACAAAAACCCCTGCTCACCCTGTGCTTTTTGATACGCGTCTATAGCCAACAGTACTGAAATTATAAATCCAGGTATTCCCAATACTGGCAAAAAGAACTCAACAACTCCTAAGATTAAGCCTCCAACGATATAGCCCCAAACTGGAATACCTCTGACCTCTTCTAAATTTAGATACCAGTAGCCAACACCTATGATAAGAAAGTTCAGAATTGCTGCGATTGCTGGATTTTTGTCGGACATCTCAGCTTTTTGTTGAATTGTCTTTTGAAGAGTTAGCTTTTGAAGAGTTAGACCACACTTCACGCAGTACTTAGCACCTTCTTTGTTTTCAGTACCGCATCTTGGGCAGAACACGTTATCACCTCATCTAATCTTTTTTCCGCACTCTGGACAGAATAGAGCATCAGCATCGAGTTCAGTTCCGCAAGAAGGACAGTGTGAAATCTGGTTTTTTACACCTTTTTGTTTTAATTTCTGTTTTAATAAAATAGCATCTCCAATAGCAGAAATTTCATCTAAGAGTATTTCAGTTTCTTGTCCTTCAGCATTTTCGATTAGTAGTGCTGCGTGGCATGTGTTGTTGACTATAAGACATATGTCTTTCACTCTTCCTACAAAGTATCCTTCACCGTTTATAACCTGCATACCTGATAACTCCTCCCGAGTTAGCACCTTTCTATCCATTTTAATCACCTGATTTTTTGTTAAACTCTTAATCAGAATAATATATAAATTTTGTGTTAACATTCTTTTATAAAAAATTAATTAAATATAAATAAAAAATTAATCAAAAATTTACAATTTGGAAACAAAAGACGCTAACTCTCTTATCGCTTCTGTAATTTCGTGTTTTTCGAATTTTTCAACGAAAAATGGATAATCCATAGATACATCGCAACTACACGGAATACGGGCAACTATGCCTATTCCCACTTCAATTTCCTTTCCACAATCTCTGTTAACGATTCCGTAAACAGGTTTGGAAAGATTGCTTATAATGTCAAGCATGTTTTTAGTCCCATCGATGTCAATTTTATCGGGACGTAGGACTACGAATATGAAATCGCTTAAAATAAGCGAGTTTATGCTTGAATAGCTCAAACCCGGGTGTGTATCTAATATTAAGTATTCAAACTCTAAGCTTTGCTTTAACTCCATTAGTTTTTCGAGAGTTTTCATTTCTTCTCTATCACTTTTTCTCAACTCTTTTTTAATGTCCTGCGAATTTGGAGAGGCTAAGATAGTGTACAAGTTATTGGATACTTTTACAATGCACTCTTTTACGTTTACGTTCCTGTATAAAAAGTCGTTTAAGTAACACTCAGTTGAGAAAAACGAATAAAGACTTGGTGCGAGTAAGTCCAAATCGACTAAGCAAACACTACTTTTTTCGGATAAAATTCTGGCTAAATTCAACGCAATAAAAGTTTTTCCGACTCCGCCTTTAAAAGAGTGCACACTTATCGTTTTCACTTCATAACACCCCCTATTTTTGCTGCTCTAATAGCGTACTCTTTTTCTGAAAGTGTGGGATCTTTCACTATTGAAGTGAATATTGAAGCGACAAGAAGTAAAATTAAGGCTATGGATTCTAAATCGTGTGGATTTAGATAAAATCGAGCGAGCTTGTAACCTATAAGTAGAGATGCAACGACTATAGATACACCTATTCCATAGTGTTTTCCTTCTGAACCGTAATAGCTTAAATCAGCCCATATAATCATGGAAAATACATCTATAAAACCATAAGATGATTGAATTAGGTAAGAGGAAACAAGCATACTTCTACTGAAAAGTACGTAGGCTAAGGCTAATAGAAGTAAGCCAAATACAGTCACGTTTTTTCTTTCAAATTTATCGTATAAATATCCAGCTATTAGAATTGCAAAGACGTAAAACAGAACATGGGTGTTGATTCCCGACTGTTTAAACTTTGGCTCCATGTACGCGTACATAATTCCTCCGAGAACGTAGAAAACTATCACTGGAATGGCAAAACTTATGACATTTCTGTTTATTTTCCAGCTTTGTACGTTTTTCACAATTTTGACTTCGGAAAGTAGAAACACGGGAATTAAAAAAGTTATAGCGAGCAGTAAGTTTTTGTTGCCTGTGTACTGAATTATTAACAAGAATACATTTGCTATTGCTGCGGCAATCGAGAAAGTTTTTGCCCTCTCCCACGGTTTTACAGCTGTTGAAATAATACTACCCCAGACGACCATTTGTGCACCCATAGCAATACCCTGAATGATCGATGCTACGATATATTTTCCAACGTAAAAAAGCAGTGTTGCTAAAATTAGCAGTGCTGCGAGAAACTTCAGAACTCTAACTCTTTTACTGATAACATCGATAGTGAATGCTGTAATCGCTATGCCAACGAAGTGAAATAGCAAGTAAAACGTATAGTATGTATCCTTTAAATTTTTGGGTACTAATTCGGAGAGAGGACCAAAGAGTGGAAATGATAAAAAGTAAGATGCAAAAGAGGCTATTAAAATGACGATAATTGCTCTATCATTTAAAATTTTTCTCGAATACTTTTTCATCAGAAAACATTAGTCTTAACTAATTTATTACTCTTACTGTTTAACCGTTAATTAACTAAAACGCAAACGTAATCTGCATTACTGATTGACCAAATAGAGTGGAAATAACGAAAGCTTATCTGCAGAAAAAATTCAGAGAATACTACGTAAATGCCAAATTCAAGGTTAGGGATTTGGAAAAAAGAGAGTGGGCTTTCGTCCCCCTTAGTGCAATTCCGGATTTCTACATGCATAGGCACATGTCTTTTGGCAGTGAAGAAGAATTAAAAACTAATTTAATCTATAAAGTTCCTATTCATGTTTACTACTCTTCAGCTTATTACGAAAGACCGGGTGAAGAGAAAATGGAAGATAAAGGGTGGATTTGTGCTGACTTAATATTTGACATAGATGCAGATCACATTCCAGTAAAAGTTGACATGGTTAAAGCTTTAGAAATTGCGAAAAAAGAAATTTACAGGCTTTATAGAATGCTTGAAAAAGATTTTGGTGTTAGAGATATGGAAATAGTATTTTCTGGAAATAGGGGTTACCACATACACGTTCACGATAAAGAGTTTTTGGACTTGGAATCTGCCGAGAGGAGAGAAATAGTAAATTACTTCACTCTTAATAGACTTTCTATTGAATCCCCTCAATCAACTCAGAAAAAAAGGATTTGTACTTGTGCGACAAAGCTCTTGTACGTTAAAGCTAAGAATTCTGGAAATGAAAAACTTGTAAATAAGCTTAAAATCAATATGAATGATTTATATTTATGTAATTTATTAAATACTAATGTTAAAATGAGTACTAAGGAAAAAAAATTATTTATCGATGCTTTTTTAAAGTGTTCTGAAATTTTAAAAGTTCACATAGACGAACCGGTAACTGCCGACACTCATAGGTTGATAAGATTGCCAAATTCTTTACACGGGAAAACAGGTTTCATCGTGAAACCGTTGAAATTGGAGGAGTTGGAGGAGTTCAACCCTTTGAAAGACGCTTTGGCTTTTGGAAGCGAAAGCGTTAAAGTCAGGTGTTTGAAGAAAGCTAAGGTGAAAGTCGGTGAAGTAAACTTAAAAGTAAGGGGGGGAGACAAGCTAAAAGTTCCTGAATACGCTGCAATTTACATGATTTGCAGGGGGATAGCTTTATATGGACATTGAGGAATTGATGATTTTGGTAGAAAAGAGCAGAAAGGCTATTCAGCTAATAGAGGAGACCCTATTCGATGAAATAAGGAAGAGAATTGAAGAGCTTGAGGAGATGAGAAAGGCGACATCTAAGGATGAAGAGTTACTCAGAATAGATGACGAACTGAGAACTCTTAGAAGAATACAGAGAAAACTGTTTGAGGAGAGAGTAGGAAAAATAATTCGAGCTGCTTGGGCTGAAGTTTGCGGGACTGTAAGCGGGATTGAAGGTATAGAAAACCTAACGAGTAAAGAAAAGTTGTTTTATAGAAATCTCGTTTCTCTTATTTCGTCTTTTAGAGATGAAATTCTTTTTGGATTAATTGAAAAAGAACAAAAAATAGAGCAGGAAATAGAGGAGGAGTACAGAGTTGTGAGAGTTCTTGAAGATGTTGAATTTGAAGGAATTGACGGAAAAACATATAAATTGAGGAAAGAAGATGTGGTTGCACTTCCTTCACTTAACGCTAACGCCCTGATAAAGGGTGGTGTTGCGGAAACGATAGAAATTAAGAGGTGAAAACGAATGAAGTATCCGAAAAAGGTTAAAACTTTCTGCAAGTACTGCGGGAAGCACACGATTCATGAAGTAGAAAAAGTTAGCAAGGGTAAGCAAAGTTCTCTTAAGTGGATTAACAGACAGAAAAAGAGGAGAGGCAAAGTCGGGAACTTGGGTAAATTCAGCAAAGTTCCCGGAGGAGATAAGCCTACTAAGAGAGTAAACATTAGGTTCAGGTGTACTGTGTGCAAGAAAGCCCACCATCGCCCGACTTGGAGAGTTAAGAGGTTCGAACTCGTGGAGAGGTGAGGTGGATGAAGAAGAGCCACTTCGTTAGAGTTAAGTGTCCAGATTGCGAGAACACACAAATAGTATTTGACCACGCTTCTACAGTTGTAAAATGCCTCGTTTGCGGTAGAACCCTCGCAGAACCTACGGGGGGGAGGGCTAAGATTAAAGCTGAAGTTGTAGAAGTGGTTGATTCTTACTGATCAGGTGAAAAAATGCCAAACATCTTTGTGGAGGAAATCGTCCACACGCCCGTGGAAAAGCAGAAAGTGGAAATTGTAGAGAGGAAAGGTATTGGACATCCCGATAGCTTGGCTGATGGAATAGCAGAGGCGATGAGTAGAGCCTTGAGTCAGGAGTACATAAAAAGAGTTGGCGGAGTTTTGCACCACAACACAGACGAAACACAGATAGTGGCGGGAAAAGCAAAGCCCGAATTTGGTGGTGGAGAGATTATACAGCCTATCTACATACTTCTCGTTGGAAGAGCTACTAAGGAATTTGACGGTACATACATTCCAGCTGACAAAATAGCTTTGAAAGCTGCGAGGAATTACGTTAAGTGGAGTATGAACAACCTCGACGTTGATGGGGATGTAGTATTTGACGTTAGACTTGGGGAAGGGAGTACTGACTTAAAGGACGTTTTCAGGAGGGGAAAAGTACCCTTAGCCAACGATACCTCGTTTGGAATAGGTTACGCTCCACTGAGCGAGACTGAGAAGTTGGTTTACAACGTGGAGAGGAGGATATACTACGAATTTAGGAAGAAAAATCCGGGCGTTGGCGAAGACGTTAAAGTAATGGGTTTGAGAGAGAAGGACAGGATAAAGCTTACAGTAGCTTGTGCTTT
Source organism: Archaeoglobaceae archaeon (assembly GCA_026985525.1). Lineage (GTDB taxonomy): Archaea > Halobacteriota > Archaeoglobi > Archaeoglobales > Archaeoglobaceae > WAPX01. Next base: position 71,561 of record JALSQI010000039.1, on the reverse strand, counting down.
CGTTGGAAAACACCTCGCCAGTTTGAGCGAGTACGACGCTTTGAAAAACGAACTTAGAGATTGGATTCTTGACATATCTTCTGATTACACGGAAAGAGAAGTTGAAGTCTTTGTAAACACTGCGGATTGCTACGAAACTAATTGTTACTATCTAACTGTTACTGGTACTTCTGCTGAAAATGGAGATGACGGAAGCGTTGGAAGGGGAAATAGGTGTAATGGGTTGATAACTCCCGGAAGACCTATGAGCATGGAAGCTACGAGTGGTAAAAATCCGATAAATCATGTCGGTAAGATATACAACCTCTTGGCAAATCAAATAGCGAAAGATTGCGTGGAAAAAGTGGAGGGCATAGAAGAGATATACGTCAGAATTCTCAGCCAGATTGGAAGACCAATTAACGAGCCGAGAGCCTTAAGCATGCAGGTAATTCCGAAAAAAGGATACGCCGTAGATAAGATGGAAAGGCAAGTCAAGGAAATAGCTGAAGAGTGGATAAACAACACGTCCAAGATAACTGAAATGGTAATAAACGGGGAGCTAAGAACGTTTTGATTTAAACTGGCTTTCATAGAGTTTTGCAATCCTTTCAATCGTATCCGCCTCTTCAACACTTTTATCCTCTCTCAACCTTACGAATCTCGGAAACCTTAAAGCAAATCCGCTCTCGTACTTGGGGCTTTTTTGTATTTCTTGGTAAGCTACCTCAAAAACGTAATACGGTTTAAATTTTACGACTTTACCTTCTTGATATTCTATTAGAGGTTTGAACAACTCTGTTAATTCCTCTAATTGTTCGTCAGTAAAACCAGTTGCGACTTTTCCAACTCTCAGCAATCTACCATATTCATCCAAGCAAGCGAGTTCGAAGGAACTTATCAAGTGACTTCTCTTACCTTCGCCCCACTCTCCGCCGACGACTACTAAGTCCAAGTTTTCCATCACCGGCTTTAACTTTAGCCAGTTTTTACCTCTCTTTCCCGGAATGTAAGGTGATTCTGGATTTTTCATCATAACTCCTTCGTGTCCAGCGTTTAATGCTTGGTTGTACATCTCTTCTATATCCTCTTCTTTATTTGTTACTATTTGTTCTGCTATAGTTATTCTATCCGATTCTTTGACGAGTGATTCGAGAATTGTTCTTCTCTCTTTTAAAGGCAAATCTATCGTCTCCCCATTTGCATAAAGTACGTCGAAGAGGTAAACTTTTATCGGTATCTTTTCGAGCATCTTTCCCACTTCGTGCTTCCTCCTAAACCTTCTTAGTATGTGCTGAAAAGGCATGGGTCTTCCGTCTTTTATTGCTACAGCTTCTCCGTCTAATATCACGCCTTCTTTTACGACTTTTTTCACTTCTTCCACTATTTCCGGTAAAGCTTTGGTTACGTTTTCAAGTCTTCTCGAGTAAATAGTTACTTTTCCCTCGCCCCAATGAATCTGTACTCTTGTTCCGTCAAATTTCCATTCTACTGCAACTCTTTTCATTTCCCTTATTGCCTGTTCTATTCCTTCAGCTACTTGAGCTAACATCATTTTAACGGGAATGTGTAGCTTTATCTTCAGCTTCTCCAATCCAGCTTTACCTTCTCTTTTTGCAACGACTGCAACTTTGCCAAAGTCGTTAGTAATCATGTACGCTCTTTCAACTAACTCGCTGTCTATTCCCCACGCTTTTGCTATAGCATCTCTAATTATGCCTTCTCCAACTCCAAGTCTCATTTCTCCGAGAACTAGCCTTGTTAGATACCTCGCTTCTATGGGGGAAGCTGAAACGTACAAATCTGCCAGAAGTTTTATCTTTCTCTTCTGACTTCCTTCTCCACTGAGCGAGCTAATAGTATCGAAAACTTCTCTAACTTTTCTTATAGTCAATTCCTCTTGGAAAAGAGTTAGCTGTCTTTTTTTCCTGATTAAGACTTCTGCTGTTTTACCCAAATCACCCGTTTCTCTTAACAGTTCTTCTATTTTCTTTCTTTCAACTCCTGTAGCTATTTTTAGAGCTTCGTAAACGAGTCCAATGCCAATTCCCAATTCCCTTTCATCCCAACTTGGATAAACTTTTCCCATTAGAAAAAGTACGACATCGTATAAATCTGAATCGTCCTCTATTTTTCTTAAAAATCCTGCAATTTTCGCCGTAATTTCGAGAGTTGAAGAAATTTTTTCTAAGGAATTACAGAACTCCGAAAACTCCCTGAACGTGAGCATGACCATATTAATCTAAACAAGTATTATGCTTTTTCTGTTTTTTAATTACACAGTCGAGTTTTTGTATAACGAATTCTACATTCCTGTTTTTCAGAAAAGCTGACGAAGTACACATATAGTCTAATCTTGGAAGTTATAAGCCTGAGACTTAAATTACGTATTTACAATCCCCACGTCTTTTTCTCCCTTCTCTTTATCTCCAAAAACTCGTCAAAAGCTTTTTTAGTCTCTTCGCTAAGAGAGTTGTAAAGTTCTCTCCTTATAACTCTCGCATGCCTTTCAGGTATATCAACGTATAGTACTTCATCACCTTCCAAGTTCCTACCTATTACAGCGTTATCTATAGCTATTGCCAACTCATCCCCTTCTTTTGCGACGTTGAGGAAGTCGTTTTCTTTCTTCATGCTTTTAACAATGCCAACAACACTTCCGTCTGGCTTAATTAGTTTAGCTCCTTTCTTAACTTCTCCAGCCAGAATCTTTGCTCCAATAATTGCGGGCTTACTCCTTCTAAAAATGAAGTTTTTCAACAGCTTTATCTTACCGGGCATTATGATAGACTCTACTTTTTGCCTTTCCATTTCTAACCTCTTCTTTTCTCTCCACTCCGTAACTCTGTCTATAAGGGAGTAAATTACAGAATCTATGAACAACTTGACTTCGTATTTTTCAGCTTCCTCCTCAACTCCCGGTAGGGTTTTGACGTTAAATCCAATTACTACTCTGTTAAGCTCGTCCCTATTTGCTGAAGCTTCTACTATATCTCTTTTATCTATATCTCCAACTTCAGCTTTTTTTATTGGAATTCCGTTTTCCTTAAACTCGTTTATCAGAGCTTCGAGGGAGCCTAAGGTGTCCGTTTTTAGTACAACTCCCTCTTCATCTGTTCTTATCGCTATCTCCTCGTACTCTTTCTTTATCCTCTCTCTAAACTTTTCTATGTCTTCTTCACTTTCTACAGCTTCAAATTCACTTCCAGCAACTACGTTTTCCAACTTAGGAGCTACAAGCTTTATTCCCGCCGCAGCCGTAACTTCTTTAACCCCTTTAAACTTACTTTCAACTCTCATCTCTTTTGCCGGTCTTGGTTTTAAAATGCCTCTGACCTTAGTTACTATGACGTCATCCCTACCAGCTATGGCTATTGTATCCCCAACCCTTAGAGTTCCGTCGTAAAGGATAACGTCACACGTTATTCCAAGCCCCTTCTCTTCTTTGACTTCTAAAATAGTTCCTTTGGCTTTTCCTTCTACGTGCAATCTTAGATTCTCTTCGAGATATTTCTGAGCTAAGCCTACCAAAAGCATTAGGAGTTCTGGTATTCCTTCTCCGGTAATTGCTGAGACTGGCACTATAGCGATCGTTCTCGTGAAATCTCTGATTCTATCAAACCTCTCCGCGTTAAAACCGTGCTCGTACAACTTTGCTATTAACTCGTATATTCTGTTCTCCAACCTCCTCTTAACTATATCGTCTTGTTTGGCAAAAGATTTTAGGAACGGCTGATTTTCGTATTTCTGCCAACCGGGAATTCTATCTATCTTATTTGCTGCAACGACGAAAGGCGTTTTGAACGTCTTGAGTATTGATATAGCTTCTTCAGTCTGGTCTTTAAAACCTTCGTTTATGTCAACTACTAAAATTGCGAGATCAGCTAAGGCACCACCCCTCTTCCTCAGGTTCGTAAAAGCCTTGTGTCCGGGTGTATCTATGAAGAGTAAACCGGGTATTGTTACGTTACTCTTCCACATGTCTTTGCATATCTCTTTTATTACTTCTATCGGTATTTCAGTAGCTCCTATGTGCTGTGTAATCCCCCCAGCTTCTTTTGCAGTAACCCTACTCTTTCTTATCTTGTCGAGTAAAGTTGTTTTTCCGTGGTCAACGTGGCCTAAAACAGAAACTATTGGTGTCCTTAGTTTTTTCTGCTCTTTTTTCTTTTTACTCGTCAACGTACCACCTTCTTTCGTTTGCTATACTTAAGAATTGAAGGAGGGGTGGTAATAAAAAAGAATTATTCGTAAATCCACTCTTCTCCAGATTTTGAGTATTCGAATATTTCTTCTGCGTCAAAGAATAGTGAAATTTCTCTTTCTGCAGACTCTAAGGAGTCGGAAGCGTGGACGACATTTCTGCCTATGTCCATTCCGAAGTCTCCTCTTATTGTCCCCGGACTTGCTTCTACTGGATTTGTAGCTCCTACTAATGTTCTCACTACTTTAACAGCCTCTTTTCCCTCTACTACCATCGCAACTACTGGGCCTGAGGTTATGTAGTCAACGAGGGCTTGGAAAAACGGTTTTTCTGAGTGTTCGGCGTAGTGTTCTCTTGCCGTTTCTTCCTGAATCCAGAGCATTTTCATTGCAACAATCTTAAGCCCTTTTCTTTCCAATCTTGATATTACTTCCCCAATCAGACCTCTCTGCACACCATCTGGTTTAATCATTACGAAAGTCCTTTCCATCTATATCACTTCCTGTAGTACTTCGTCCACTTAAGCTTTCTTGGGTTTCTCTTCAACTCTAACATGTTCTTTTCGCACTTCCTCGAACAGAAGTAAAGAACCTTACCATCCTTTCTTACGTACATTTTACCAGTTCCAACTTCTATTTCGTGCCCGCAGAAAGAGCAAATTCTCTTTTCCATACTATCACCTTACCAAAAGCTTTCTCGCCTCTCTCGCCGTCTCTTTTATCATTAGAACGTCTCCTACCCTAACAGGGCCAAATACGTTTCTCGTTATTATTCTACCTTTGTTTTCTCCGGCAAGTACCCTAACTTTCACCTGCGTAGCTTCTCCATGCATTCCAGTTCTACCAATAATTTCTATAACTTCTGCGGGCTGAATATCCTCTTCTTCAGCCATACACCTCACCTGAGTTTTTAAATTACTTCTTCAAACCTTCTATTTTACTTACGAGCTGGCTCAACTCCTTCTTAGCCTCGCCCTCGTTAACTATTGCGGCAGACGAGCAGTCAACCTCTATTCCTACAGCCCTCCCTATTTCACTTTTTCCATTTATGTAAACGTACGGTATGTTCTTTTCTTCACACAGCAAAGGCAGATGGGCTACTATTTCTGGTGGATCTACATCCGTAGCTATATAGACTAGTTTTGCAATTCCTCTCTCCACAGCTTTAGTCGTTTCGTTTGCACCTTTTTTCACTTTCCCAGTCTCCCTTACTTTTTCTAATAAAGCTAAAGCTTCTTTCTGTATCTCATCAGGAACGTCAAACCTAACGTACACCATTTTTCAACACCTCCTTCCTTCCGTCATCATTCATCGGCCCATACGGGTTTTAAACCTTCAGCCGGAAAGTGCTGAGATGCTTGTACTTTGGAGTTTTAAAACTTTTCTCTCAGTTTTTTAGGAGTTAACTCGGAAAAATAATATAACAGTTAACAATAACTTTTCTGAGTGGAATTCAGAAGAGCTGATGAACTTTGCGTAGATGCGCTCGAAGAATTTATTTCCAGATACGCGGTTAAAGTTCTTAAGGAAAGAGGCGTTAAAGGGCTTTTTCCGCCTCAAGTAATGGCTGTTAGAATGGGGCTTTTTTCAGACAAAAACATGGTAATAGCGGTACCGACTGCGAGTGGAAAAACCCTAATAGCGGAGCTTGCTATGCTTAGAGAAGTAATAAAAGGCGGTAAATGCTTGTACGTAGTACCTCTTAGAGCTCTTGCAAGCGAAAAGTACGAAACTTTTAAGGAGTGGGAAAAAATAGGAATAAAAGTCGGGATTACTACTGGAGACTACGAATCTAAGGATGAGTGGCTTGGTGAGTGCGATATAGTTGTAACCACTGCCGAAAAGGCAGACTCTCTTATAAGGAACAGAGCTGGGTGGGTAGATAGAGTTACAGCTCTAATAGTTGACGAAGTTCACTTGCTCGATTCTGCTAAGAGAGGACCAAACTTAGAAATTCTAATGTCGAGAATGAAGGACAGGAGAATAATAGCTCTTTCAGCAACTATACCTAACGCTGATGAGATAGCTAAGTGGCTGGATGCAGTTTTAATCGAGAGCGATTGGAGGCCGGTACCACTTTACGAGGGTGTTTTTTGTAGAGGAAAAGTAGAACTTTACGATAGAGCAGAATTAGTTGAAGAAAGGAGCTTATCGGGAAATTACGAAGACCTTGTTTTGGATTGCGTTAAAAGAGGTCAAGTTTTAGTTTTCGATTCTACGAGAAAAAACGCTGAAAGTACTGCTTTAAAGCTTTCAGAACTGAATATAGGGAGAACAAAAAACTTAGCTGAAAAAATTCTCGAAGAGAATGACGGTGAGATGAGTTTAAAACTGGCGGAGTGTGTTAAAAGAGGTGTTGCTTTTCACCACGCCGGTTTATTACCTTCTCAAAGAGTTTTGGTAGAAAAGGCTTTTAGAGAAGGGAAAATCAAAGTAATAGTGGCGACTCCTACTCTTTCTGCAGGAGTTAACTTACCGGCGAGAACTGTTATCGTTAAATCCTATCACAGATTTTCGGGCTTTTATAGCAAGCCAATAAAAGTCATGGAATACAAGCAGATGGCGGGCAGGGCTGGAAGACCGGGATTAGACGATAGAGGTGAAGCTATAGTTGTTGTGAGAGATGAAAAAGCAAAAAAAGAAGTCTTAAGAAAGTACATAGCTGGAGAAGTCGAAAGAGTTGAATCAAAGCTTGGCAGTGAAAACAGCATGAGATTTCACACCTTGGCTCTTGCATCTGAGCTAAAGAACGTTGAAAAAATAGAGGAGTTTTTTGAATCGACTTTCTTTTTCCACCAGAATGAAACCCCAGTGTGGTTTGAAATTGAAAGAGTTGTGAGACAGCTGGAAAACTGGGGTTTTGTAGAGAGAGATGGCGTTAAAATAACAGTTACTTCCATAGGAGAACTCGTTTCCAGACTTTACATAGATCCTCTTACCGGTTATTTGTTCTATAAGGAGATTGACAAGTGTAAAGAGTCCGACATTTCAGTTTTGCACCTTATTTGCAGGTCTCCCGACATTGAAAAGCTGTACATAAGGAGAGATGACGACTGGTTGGAGGACTTGTTATTCCAGCATTACGAAGAATTTACTTACGTTCCTCCCTCATCATCATCTGACTACGATTGGTTCCTCGAAGAGCTTAAAACAGCTTTTTGCTTGTTTGATTGGGTTAATGAGGTTGACGAAAACACGATATGTGCGAAGTACAGTATTGCACCAGGAGATTTGAGGAGAATAGTCGAAACGGCAGAATGGTTGATGAACTCTCTTTACAGAATAGCTGAGTTTAAAGGTCACGAACTAAGCGGATTTTTGCACTCTATGATTTTTAGAATTAAATACGGTGTTAAAGAGGAATTACTTGAATTAGTGCAGTTGGAAGGAGTAGGTAGAGTTAGAGCGAGAAAGCTTTACAGTAATGGTATAAGGAATTTGAGTGAACTAATTAAAATGAGGGAAAAAGCAGAAAAGTTAATTGGCAAGAGAGTTGTGGAAAAAGCTTTGAGAGGCAAAAACCTTAAGTCTTCTCAACAAAGCTGAGTTTCATGACTCTCGCTTATAGAAACACGTATCTGGAAAAAATTGGGGAGCTTATGAAGTACTGTATGGAGTTGTCAAAGACTGTTGACGAGGCTATGGAAGACATAAAAAGAGTTTCTAAGGATTTGAGAGATCCAGAAGTAGTTTTGGACATGTTTAGAAACGACGCCGAATCGATAACTCATATCTTCATGTCTGGAGAAGTTTCTGTTGAAGATGCACAGGACAACTTGAAAAAGCTTAAGAGGTACGCTTTAACTCAGCTGAAAGAACACTACTCCATGATATTACAACTGCTTAAGGATACGCAGAAAAAGCTGAACGAGAGTATAGAAGAAACTATAAAAGAAATTGGCGTCGATTTGCCCGATTCAACTTTTGAAGAGATTAAGGAGAGCATAGACAGAGCTATGGAGGAGATAGAAATTTTGTCAAAAGAAATGAATGAAATGAGCTAAAATATGGACGTCAACGACCTATTCTGCCCGAAATGTGGAATGCTCAAAAGTAGATGTGTATGTAGTAAAAAAACGAGAAGACAGAAAAATCTGGAAATATGTCCAAACGAAGAGCTAAGACCCCTATTTGATACAGAAGACGAAATAATTTTTTATAAGTGTTTTGAACCTTACAGAAAAGATCCATCTGTAGAGCTTGATAGAGTTAATTTATCCAAAGAGCTGAAAGAAGCTCTGCGTTGTAGGGGGATAGAAAAACTCTACCCATTTCAAAAAGAAGCTATAGATAGGATTAAACGAGGAGAAAACGTTGTAATTACAGCACCTACAGGTTTTGGAAAAACAGAGGCTTTTTCCTTACCAGTCATAGACGAAATCAGTAGAGGAGGAATGGCTATAGTGCTTTATCCGACTAAGGCTTTAACGAGGGATCAATACGAGAAAATATCTTACTACTCTTCTTTTCTTGGATTGAAAGTCGTTAAGTTCGACGGTGATTCGAGCTACGAGGAAAGAAGAGAAGTTTTTTCCGGAAAAGCAGACGTTTTGCTTAGTAACCCAGACATGATAGACTACCACCTTAGAAACAACCCAAGGTTTAGAGAGGTTGTGAAAGAGCTAAGGTTTTTAGTTGTTGACGAACTGCACGCTTATTCTGGAATACTTGGAACAAACATGCACTACTTAAGCGTTAGGTTGGATAGGTTTTCTGACTACAGAGTTGTTTGCTCTTCCGCCACTATTGCAAATCCAAAAGATTTTGCAAGTAGTATTTTTGATAGGGAATTTTATCACGTTGCGGGGAATCACAGAAAATCAAGGATGCACTTTATCATGAGGCTAACTCCTTCGATATACACGTCTCTACTCGAAGTCGTTTCAGCACTTAGAGGTAAAAAAGTCTTGGTTTTTGGAAATTCTTACAGATTCGTTGAAACCGCCGCTTGGATTTTGAGACAAAACGGTATAATGGCTGAAGTTCATAAGTCGGGTCTTACGAGAGATAGGAGGGAAAGAGTCGAGAGAGCATTTAAGCACGGTGAACTGCCAGTTGTAGTTTCGACTTCAACTTTGGAGCTTGGAATAGATATTGGAGATGTAGATGCCGTAATTTCAGAACTTGTAAACTACTCTACGTTTGTTCAGAGATCTGGTAGGGCTGGTAGAAAAGGTCAGGACTGCATAGGTATTTTGCTCATGAGAGAGGAAGATACGATAGCTCAGTACTACAAACTCAAGCCTGAGGAATACCTTAGAGATGAAATGCATTGCTATGCAGAAAAGATGAACGAAGAGTTGATGAGACACCACTTGCTCTCGATGTGTATAGAAAAGCCGCTCGATTTGTTAGAAATAAGAGATGAATGGATGAAGGCAGTGGAATACTTAGTTGAAAAAGGTTTTGCGAGTTTTCATGGATTGAAGCTATTTCCTTCTGAAAAGGCTATGGAATTTATGAAAAGCTTTAGCATGAGGGGCATAGGAGATAAAATAGATATGATACACGAAGGTAAAAAAGTTGGTGAAAGAACTCTTCCAGTTGCTATAAAAGAGCTGTTTCCCGGCAGCTTAATAATTCACGGAGGTGTTAAGTACAAGTGCATTGAACTGAAAAACACTAAAGCCATCTTAGAGAAGTGTTCTAAGGATGAGTTTAATCTTATAACCGAACCTCTTTACTCGTCTATTCCCGTAGTGAAAAAAGTAGAGTTGTTAAAAGAAGATTCCGCTTACTGCTCCATGGAAATAACTATTTCAGTTTACGGTTACGTAGTGAAGGATATATTTAACAACAAAAAACTGAAGACTTGCTACATAGATCCAGTAAGTTACACTTTCCCGACTAAGGGGTTCATTTTAACCGCACCTTTCCCTGAAGAAAGGGATTACGAGGATTATTACGCTGGAAGTTTTCACGCACTTGAGCACGTATTAATAGAGTCGAGCGACGCTTTAACTGGAGGAAGTCAACACATAGGTGGAATATCTACCCCAGAAGGTGATATATTCGTTTACGATGCGGTAAAAGGTGGTTCTGGACTCAGCAAATTACTCTTCGAAAGGCTGGAAAAGGCTTTTAAAGTAGCTTACGATGTTTTAAAGAACTGCGATTGCAGTAGAATTGAGGGCTGTCCTAAATGCACTTACAGTTATCACTGCGGAAACAACAACACGCCTCTTAACAGAATTGGGGCTATGCTATCTGCGGAGAAGTGGTTAAAGGGGGAAAGGCGAAAAATAAATCCAGAAAAATACGTTGAAAGTGGAGAATTCGTTTACTTCCCATAACTTTTTTTAACTCCTCAAACAGCTTTTTCTCATGGGTAGAGTCTGGAAATTTGGAGATGATATCGATACGGACGTGATAATTCAGGGTAAGTACTTAGTCATAAACGAACCTGAAGAATTGGCAAAGCATGTTTTCGAGAATGTAAGACCGGAATTTGCGAAAGAAGTTAAAAAAGGAGATTTCGTCGTTGCTGGAGAAAACTTTGGTTGCGGGAGTAGTAGAGAACACGCACCCTTAGCACTTAAAGCAACTGGAGTTTCGGCGGTAATTGCAAAGTCTTTTGCGAGGATATTTTTTAGAAACGCTATAAACATAGGGCTTAGAGTCTTGGAGTGCAAAGATGCGGATAGAATAGAAGAAGGTGACGAAATAGAAGTCGATTACAGTAAAGGGATTATCATAAATAAAACTAAAGGTGAGGAATACGAGATAAAACCCTTACCAGAATTCCTCGAACAAATAATCGAGTGCGGTGGGCTTGTAGAATTCGGAAAAAAACTTCAATAGCTACTCCCTTATTGCAGTTATAAGCTTGACGTTGTTTACTCCTTTTATAGTAGTTATTTTGTCTATTAGCTTCTTTATCCTTGACATCTCTCCTTTTACTATCACCATCTCAAGGCAGTTGTCGCTGTCTAAGTGTATGTGCATAGTAGTAGCAATTAAGTCAACAGCCTCGTGTTGAAGTGATATTATCGCATCACTCGTTCCCTTGTAGTGGTGGTTGTACAGTATCGTTATTACGCCTACTATCTCTCCTTCTTCTTTCTCAAGCCACTTGTACTCAGCTATGTAGTTTCTTATAGCATCTCTTATAGCTTCGCTCCTTGAGGAATAACCCCTTGTCTTTATTATGCTGTCAAATTCTTCCAGCAAATTTTTTGGAAGACTTACCCCAATTCTCGTAACTCCTTCTTCCATGCAGTAATTCTAACAATTGACGAATAAAAACATTTTTATTCGTTTTGCACTTCAGTTAACTTCGATTACTTCTCCAGTTCTCTCCCACACTCTCATGCCAAGTTTTTCTATTTCCTCAGCGAACTCTTCGCTCCTCAATGTTTCTAAGAACTTCCTAACGCTTTCTTTGTTCAACTTCTCTTTTTTAAGAGCGAAGTCGTACTCTTCAGCCCTAACCGGTATAAAATCGAGCCCGTACATTTCGGCAACGCTTTTTATACCAAGTCCAACGTCAGCTTTTCCAGATAGAACAGCTACTGCTACGGAAGTGTGAGTTTTTGCTTCTATTTCGTAACCTTTAATTTTCTTAGTGATTTCTTCGAACTTCTCTCCTTTCTCTTCAGCTATTTTTCTGAGGTGCATGTCTAACAGAACTCTCGTTCCAGAACCGGGATTTCTGTTTACAAACCTTACATCTTCTCTCAGCAAATCTTCAAACCACTTTATCTTTTTTGGATTTCCCTTTTTTACTATAAATCCCTGCTCTCTCAAATATCCCTTAACTAAGAGAGCATTAACTCCGAGCTTTCTCATAATCGGAACGTTGTATTCTCCACTTTCGTCTAAGAGGTGCGTTCCAGCTATATCAGCTTCACCTCTCTTTACAGCTAATAAACCACCAGTAGAACCGGCATTTATCGTTTTGGCTCTTATACCCGAAAGCCTTAGTATGACGTCAACTCCAATGCAGTGACTTCCTATTATCACCAAATCTGAAGGTTTTAAAGTCGAAAAAAGTTTTACTTTAACTTTTCCTTCGAGTATTATTCTGTTCTCCTCTATTTCTACAAATCCGTCGGCGATTGCGAGCTTTGATACCATAGCTGAATAGTTTCCACTAATAGGATAAGCGTAGTAGCTATCTCTCGTCTTTGTTAAGCATACCGGTCTTAGTTCTCTCCTTCCCTGAGGTGAGTGAATTCTAACACCAGTTATCGCTTCAACTTCTCTTTTCTCTTCTTTAAGTCCTGAGAGGTACCTCAAAAACGGAGATACGAAAACTTCGAATATCATGAAAGCAGATGTAGGATATCCGGGAAGAGCAAAAACTGGCTTGTTTCTGACGACTGCAAAAACAGCAGGTTTTCCGGGCTTAACTGCAATTCCGTGAAGTAAGACTTTACCTATTCTTTCAAGCAATCTGTAGATCATATCTCCTTCGCCAGCTGAAGTTCCTCCAGAAGTTATGACTATTTTTGCAACCTTAGTCGCATCAATTATCGCTTTTTTCAAATCTTCCTCGTCATCTCCAACAACTCTTCTAAAAACAACTTTTCCGCCATTTTCTACTACTGCGAGAGATAGTGTTGCCGTGTTTACGTCGTATATCTTTCCCGGCTTTAGCTTTTCGTTCCATCCACATATTTCGTTTCCAGTTGATATTATAGCTACTTCTGGTTTTTTGTAAACTTTTACTTTGCCTATTCCCGTTGCAGCAAGCAATCCAGCTTCTCTTGCAGTTAAAACACTTCCAGCTTTGGCTAACAACTCTCCTGCCATTATGTCGCTTCCGGCAAAAACTACGTTCTCACCCGGAGCTACACTCCTGTAAATCTCCACATATCCATCTCTCTCGTTAGTGTATTCAACCATCACAACTGCATTAGCTCCCTCAGGCATCATTGCGCCAGTAGAAATCCTTACAGCTTCACCCCTTTCAACTCTAACCTTAGCCTCTTCTCCAGTTTCAACTTCTCCCACAACTCTCAACAGTGAAGGATTACTCTCGTCAACTCCAAAAGTGTCTTCGGCTTTTACAGCGTACCCATCCATCGCAGCTCTGTCGAATGTTGGTACATCTAAAGGTGAGAAAACATCCTCTGCTATAACTCTGCTGTAACCATCTGTTATATCTACAACTTCGAATTCTGGACTTACGAGGCTTTTCATCGATTCAACTATCTCTAACGCTTTTTCAATCGAAACCAAGTTTCTAAAAATTTTTCTCAAAACTACCACCTCAGCTCTGACTTTACTAAATGCCTCGTTAACTTAACTTCCACGACTTCTCCAGCCTCGAATCCTTCCAAGCTTTCAGGAACTTCTACTATACCGTGAACGTTTGAGAGAGATGAAAGAATTCCAGAACCAGAAGTCATGACGGGATACGCTACATACTTATCCAATTTTTTCAGCTTAACTCTTGCAAAAGTCTTAGTTCCCGCAGTCGAAGGAACTCTCCTGCTCAGCTCAGCTTTAATTACTTCGTTTGGATAAGCTACAACTTCTGTGTTTTGAACTTTCCATATTGCGGGTATGACGAACAGTTTAAAAGTAATCATACAAGCTACTGGGGAACCGGGCAATAATATTACAGGCTTACCATCTACAATTCCAAGAGCTATGGGCATTCCCGGCTTTATTGCAACTCCGTGAACTAAAAGCTCTCCGTACTCTTTCAGTATTTCTGGCATGTAATCTTTCTTCCCAGCTGACGTCGCACCCGTAAAAACGATTACGTCTGAACTTAGAGCTTTTTCAAAAGCTTTACTCATTTCTTTCTTACTGTCTCTAACTATCCCCAAGTCTAAAAGGTCACACCAACTTTTCAAGTGGCTTATTATGTTTGGCCTGTTAGAGTCGGGAATTTTACCTTTGGAAGGTTTTAAAACGTCAAACACTTCATTTCCAGTAGATGCTATAGAAACCTTGGCTTTTCCGCTAACTTCAACTTTTCTAACTCCTGCAGATAGCAAGTAACCGACGTCAAAAGGCTGGATAACATTGCCAGTTTTTAAAATAACTTTTCCGGAAAAGAAATCCTCACCTTTTTTGGATACGTTCTCACCCGGAGCTACACTCCTGTAAATCTCCACATATCCATCTCTCTCGTTAGTGTATTCAACCATCACAACTGCATTAGCTCCCTCAGGCATCATTGCGCCAGTAGAAATCCTTACAGCTTCACCCCTTTCAACTCTAACCTTAGCCTCTTCTCCAGTTTCAACTTCTCCCACAACTCTCAACAGTGAAGGATTACTCTCGTCAACTCCAAAAGTGTCTTCGGCTTTTACAGCGTACCCATCCATCGCAGCTCTGTCGAACGGTGGCATTGTCAATTTTGCTTTAACGTCTTCTAACAAAACTCTGTTACACGAATCCAAAACTTCAATTTTTTCTCTTTTAGTTCTGTGCTTTATTTCTCCCAAGAACTCTTCTACAGCTTCTTTTAGAGCTTTTCTTTTTTTAATCATTGTTATGCATAGACGTACACATCGATTTATTAAATGTTTCGTGAGCAAATTTTATTTGCTTACAAACCGACGCTTGGCAGGTGATAGCTTGGAAGTAGTAGTAATTGGTGGAGGTGCTGCTGGTTTAAAGGCTGCAGCGAGAGTGAGAAGACTCAGCGATGAGGCTAAAATAACTGTAATTGAAGCTGGAAAGTATCCATCAATTTCGAGGTGTGGCTTACCTTTTTACGTCGGAGGTTTACTTCAGGAACCGAAAAACTTGTTGGAAACAACTTACGGAGCTGTAAGAGATGTGGACTACTTTAGAAAAGTAAAAAACATAGAAGTACTTACTGAAACGAAAGTAGTAGAGATAGATAGAAGCAAAAAGTTAGTCAGAACTGAAGGAGACGAATTCAGTTACGACTACCTGGTAATAGCTACTGGCTCTAAGCCCGTTAAACCTCCGATAGAGGGTTTGCAGGAAGAAGTCGAAGGAATAACTTTTTTGCACTCTTTGGAGGATGCAGAGAAAATACTCGATGCTTGGGATGAGGATGCAGAAAAAGCTTTGATAATCGGGGCTGGTTTAATAGGCTTGGAATGTGCAGAAGCTTTACACAACTTGGACATGGAAGTAACTGTTGTTGAGCTAATGAATCACATAGTTCCGTCAATTTTAGATGAGGATGTAGCGAGAATAGTTGAATCCCACATAAAGAAAAAGATAAAGTTGATGACTTCTTCGAGAGTTGAGAAAATTCTTAACGATGGTGAGAGAGTTACGGGAGCTATAGTTAATGGAAAAGAATTAGAAACTGATTTAGTAGTCGTGGCTACTGGAGTAAGACCAAACGTGGATCTTGCCGTTAAAGCTGGACTTGAAATTGGGGAAACTGGGGCGATAAAAGTTAACGATAGAATGCAGACGAGTGATAAAAGCATTTACGCTGGAGGGGATTGCGTTGAAAACGTTCACTTAATCACGGGTAAACCTATCTATACGCCAATGGGATCGGTTGCTAACAAGCACGGTAGAGTTATAGGGGATAACATATGCGGAATAGATTCAAGATTTCCGGGCGTTCTTGGGACAGTGATATTCCAAATATTTGGAATGAACGTTGGAAGAACGGGCTTGTGTGAAAGAGATGTTTGCAATCCAGTTATTAGCAGAGTTGCTGGGGCTGATAGATTCCACTTCCATCCAGAACACAAACCCATAAGGTTGAAACTGATAGCAGATGGAGAAAGAATAGTTGGATTCCAAGCCGCTGGATTTGGAGTTATAGATAAGAGATTAGACATTGCAGTTTCTGCAATTCAAATGAATGCTACAGTTGATGACCTCTCTAACTTCGATTTGGCTTACGCACCACCTTACTCTACTGCTATAGACCTGATAATAGCTTCTGCCAACATGGCTAAGAACAAGCTTTTGGGATTGGTGGAAAGCATATCTCCTCTTGAGTTTGCAGAAATGCTGAAGAGCGATGAAAGTTTTACAGTTATTGACGTGAGAACGGAGAAGGAGTTCTTAGCGAGAAGCGTAATAGACGACAGAGTAAAAAACGTACCTCTATCTGAACTTAGGGAGAGGTACGAAGAGGTACCTGACAAAGCCATTCTCATATGCCAAGTTGGTACGAGAAGCTACGAGGCTGCAAGATTTCTAATGCAAAAAGGTAAGAGTGTTAAAGTTGTTGACGGAGGTTACGCTTTCTTCCAGCCAGTTCTTGAAAGCTATGGAATAGAGGTGGGCGAGAGATGAAACTCGGTAAAGTTGGGTTTGTCGGTGCTGGCAGAATCGGCTCCACGTCTGCCTTTACATGCCTTTTGAACATGGATGTAGATATATCTCTTGTAGATATCGCAAAGGACTTGGCTGAGGGAGAGGCTGAGGACTTAGCTCATTCAGCTTCAGCTCTTGGAAAGAATGTTGATGTTGTTGGAGGAGACGATTACTCTCTCTTAGAGGGTAGCGATGTAATCGTAGTTTCAGCAGGTATGGCGAGAAAACCGGGGATGACGAGATTAGATTTAGCAGAAAAAAATGCTGGGATAATAAGGGGCATAGCAGAAAAAATAGCGGAATGCTGTTGTGGGGCTAAGGTAATAGTCGTAACGAATCCAATGGATTTGATGAATTACGTTATGTGGAAGAAGCTAAACGAACTCTGTGGTAAAAGCAGATTTGAAGTAATAGGAATGGGTGGATTGCTTGATACATCTCGTTTTAAGTTGATAGCTAAGAGAATGGGTATAGAAGGATGGGAAAAAGCGATGATTCTTGGAGAGCATGGAGATAGTATGTTCGCCGCTAAAACATTCGTAGAGGGAGATTTGCAAGAAGCTTTAAAGAAAACGAGAGAAATAGCCGCAGAAGTTATAAAGAAAAAGGGAGCCACTATTTTTGGTCCAGCTGTTTGTATTTACAGAATGGTTAGAGCAATTTTAGAAGATACTAAGGAAGTAATTCCCGCGAGCATCGTTTTAGATGGAGAATACGGTATAAAGGACGTCTCTATTGGTGTTCCAGTCGTATTAAGTAAAAAAGGAGCTGAAGTTTTGGAAGTTGAGTTGTGCGAGGAGGATTTGGAAAATCTCAGAAATTCAGCTAAAATTCTAAAAGAGTGGCTCGATAAAATAGCTTAGGTGATACTTTTGCTCTGCAAATTTTTTACCATTGGAGCTGGTGGTGGAGGGGACGTTTTAAGTGCTTACTTTGTTGGTTTAATGCTAAAAAAGGAGTTTAACTCCGACTTCATTTGTGGAGGAGCTATTTGGGAGAGATACAGATTTGATAAAAAACCGGGACCGAGAAGCATTAAAGAAATTTTAAACGCTCGCAGAATTAACGACTGTCTTGCTTGGATGAGAAATGCCTTACTGCCAAACGGTTTCAAGCCTGCTGTTGCAGAGATAGCTGAAATTGCTGGAGATGCAGTAGGCATAGATATAACAAAGCCAAACAAAATCGCCAAGTCTATAAAGGACTTCTGTTACTCTAACGGACTCCAACCCGTTGGAGTTGATGCTGGAGGAGATATATTGGCGAGAGGTAAAGAGAGAGTGTTTAGCCCGCTATGCGACTCGATTATGCTTTGTGCCTTAGCTGAGATGAAAGCCCCAGTAGCAGTTACGGGTTTTGGTAGCGATGGAGAGTTGAGTAGAGATGAGATAGAAAAGTACTTGAGCGAGCTGGCTGAGTTGGATGCTTTAATTGGCGTTAGATTATTGGAAAAAAACTTGGCTGAGGACGTATTAAAGAAAGCTGAAAGAGTAAAAAGTCACGCATCGAAAATTCCTTTATTAGCTGCAACGGGCTATTACGGAGAATACGAGTCGTGGGATTTCAAAATCAACGTTTCAATTTTAAACGCTTTGATTTTCTTTGTTAAATCTGAAATTCTTTTCGAACTGAATGAGATGGCTAAAGCAGTTAAAGGCTGTAAAAGTATAGATGAAGCTAACGAAGCTTTACACGCGCTGGGTATAAAAACAGAACTGGATTTAGAAAGAGAACTTTTTGAAAAAGAAAAATAAAATTTACTTTGCTGAACCTCTTTCAGTTCCGCTGCTTATTATTTGTTTGAACTCCTCTTCACTTAAGTACTTAGGTTTGTAGTTGTAGCCCATTCTTTCCATATTCGACACGAAAGCTCTTAAGTGGTTTCTTGAACCCTTCATTAGGTTCTCGAACACTATCTTTATATCGCTCTTGTTTGTGTTGTTTAAGCAGTGCTGTAAATCGATTATGTCTAATTCTTCTATTATCGCTCCAACTTTAAGTGCATCTAAGACCGATTTGTTTCCTTCTGCCACCAATTCTCTGTAAAGCTTAGTGAAGTTCGGGTTTTCAAACTCTCCAATACCCTTTCCTTTGTTGGGATCTGTTAAGTTGTACTTCTCTATCAGCATCTTTACAGCATCCATGTGGGTTTGCTCACTGTTCGCTATGTTCTTGAAAATCTGTAGGTGCCACTTGTTGTATAGGGTAATGTAAACGTCGTGAGCGAGCTTTTCTTCCTGTCTCATGTACAGTATGTCTTTTATTTCCTGAGGAGTTAAGTTTCCAGCTTTTATCCCCATTACTTCGTTCCACATTGTGTGAACGCTTACGCTACCGTTTCTCATCACAATCCCTTTCTGACCGTTTCTCATCATAGCTCCCTGACTATTACCCATCATAGCTCTACCCTGAGCGTTGCCATGCGTGGCGTTACCGTGCATCCGTGCTTGGTTTAACTTAACGTTATTCGAAACGTTTGTGCATCCCGCGAAAGCTACGGCTAACAGCAATATCAAAACTACGAGCTTTTTCATGATTTAAAACTCAAAAACTGTTTTTAAAATAATTTTTGTTCTAAAATCAAACCGAAATAACGAACCGAAATAAAAACTGGAATTAAAACTTAAACTTTATATACCTTTTTCGCATTATTGAAGCACATCTTTTTTATCGTTTTCTTTTCAATACCTTCTCTCATCATATACCTTACAGTTTTTGGAACGGCTAAGGGATCTGTATCCGTTACGTTTGCACAATCGCTGTTCAGTAAGCAATCTTCGAAGTCGTCTAAGTTCTCTACAATCGTTTCTGGAGTTACTAATCCCGGTTTTATTGAAACTCCTGCTATTGCGTTGTTCTCTTTAACGATTCCAATAGTATCTATCGAAGTGTGGTCTATCACCAAATTGTCGAAATTTACTTTTGCTTTCTCTGCAATTTTTAAAGTTCTCTCTACTGCATCTATCCTGTTTACTGGTGGTGTATGTACGATTACAGGAACGCTGTACTCTTTTGCGAGTTTTAACTGATGCAGTAAGACTTCCTCTTCCCCCTCGTTTAAGAAGTGTAAACCAACTTCTCCTATTCCCGTAGCCATGTCTTCTGCTAAAAACTCTTCAACGAACTCTATAGCTTTTTTCCAGTTTTCAGGTATGCATAGGGGGTGAATTCCAACGAAAACGTGTACTTCCATTCCATATTTTTCTATTCTCTCCTTTTGAAAAGTGCAGAGTTCTTCGAAGTGATCTCTCAGCGTTTCTGGATTTTTTGCGAGAGGTACAAAGCTACAAACAGCCAGCTCTGTTACTCCAGCTACGTTCATTAGCTCTAAAACTGAATTTTGCATAGTATTTGCGTGCGTGTGTGAGTCGAATACGTCCATGAATCTAAGTTGCTTTAAACCTTAAAGGTTTTTGCGATTTTTATAACCAATAGCTTTTGAACCTCCTTAAGGAAAAAATTAAATATTTTTTATTGTTTCGCTTAATCTGGGGGTTAGCGATGATTGACGTCATTCTTACCGGCGATGTTTTGAAAACAATGGCAAAAGCCATGGTCGCTTTGGTTAGCGAAGCGAGATTCCACTTCAAAAGTGAAGGCTTTCATTCCAGAGCTGTTGATCCCGCAAACGTTGCTATGGTTATAGTTGACGTGCCTTCCGATAGCTTCGAAGTTTATTCCGTTGATGAGGAAGAAGTTATTGGAGTTGACGTAAACAGAGTGCATGACATTTCAAAAACGATAAAGAGTAAGGAGCTTGTCGAGCTTAAAGTTGAAGGTTCTACGATGACAATAAAATTTGGGAGTGTGCAGTACTCTGTACAGTTAATAGATCCTTCAGCCATAAGGAAAGAGCCAAAAGTACCCAATCTCGAACTTCCCGCAAAAATAGTAATGGATGCAGGAGAATTCAAAAAAGTAATACAGGCTGCAGATAAGATAAGCGATCACGTCGTATTTCGCAGTGACGACTCGGGATTTTACATAGAAGCTGAAGGGGACGTTGACAAAATAGAGTTTCACATGAGTGAAGGGGAGTTAATAGAGTTTAATAAGGCTGTTGCGAGGAGCATGTTTTCAGTGGAATACTTGAAAGAGTTCGTAAAAATTGCTGGTAGTGGAGACTTGCTCACTATATACTTGGGAACGAACTATCCGGTTAGATTGATATTTGACGTTTGCGATGGAAAGGCAAAAGTAGAGTACATATTAGCACCGAGAATAGAAGAATAATAATTTTTTATATTTCTAACACTCTGCCTAACACTCTGCCAGCTTTTACATCTGGTAAAACGTTTTCCCCTCTAAGCCAAACCTCACTCGGAAATATTGCCTTGTAACCTTCGTAAGGCGTCCATCCGCAAAGAGAGTGTAGGTTTCTCGAACTTATTCTACACTCCTTAGAAAAGTCGAAAACTGCGAAGTTTGCGAGCATGCCTTCTTCTATCTCTCCATAACCAAATTTGTCGAATCCGAAAATTCTTGCTGGATTGGACGTTAGCTTGTCTATTGCTTTTAAACCTATGACTCCTTCTTTTATCAAGCTTACTATTATTGGATACATCGTTTCAACTCCCGGAAATCCGGGCAAGCCTTCTTTCTTCTCCTCTGGTGTATGCGGTGCGTGATCGGAAGCTATGATTTCAAAGAAATCGAGATACTTCAGTAAAGGCTCACTTCTCAAAGGTGGATTTACGTTGACGAAACTGCCGAGTCTCTCGTAGTCTTTAACGCTTAGTAGCATGTGGTGTGGAGTTACTTCTTTTGTAAAATCTTTCTTTGCTTTGCATATTACGTCGAGAGCTTTTACGGTTGAGATATGGCAGAAGTGACATTTTTTCAAGCCTTTTATGCACATCTCTACAGCTTTAACTTCTGCCTCTTCTGGCCTACAATCGAAGTTGGGTATAGAATTGCACTTTACAAGCTCAGCATCCTCTGCGTGTACTGTTATCATATCGGCTTTTAAAGAGAATAGAGTGTTGTAGCTAACTTGCAACCCTTGTGAATGCTGGAGAAAAACTTCACCTATTGCTGGAACGAAGTACTTCTTGGAAACTTTTTTGACCTCCTCCTCTATTTTTTCTCGATTTTTTTCCGTTAGAGCGAAATTTAGAGCGTAATCGCAGTACAATTTCTTTTTTGCTCTTCTCATCCTCTCCTCGTAAACTTCCGAATCTGTAATTGCTGGATTGCAGTTTGGTTGATCAACTACTAAGCAAACTCCGCCGTGTATTGCTGAGAGGGAACCCGATTCTATCGTTTCTTTGTGTTTTTCTCTAAGGTCTCTGAAGTGAACGTGAACGTCTATAGCTGCGGGGAGTATTAATCCTCTTACTTTTCTACCCTTCACGCTCTTTCCAATCTTCTTTATCCTCTCTCCCTCTATTTCTATTCCAACTTCAACAATTCTACCTCTGTAAAGGATCTTACCGTACATGTGGCATGTGGATAACAAAGGTTTATATAGTATTGCTGGCGTAAAAACTTTGACTTTTTAGCGAAGCCCAAGAGGGGATAAAAATGAAATCAATAATTGAAGAAGCACTGGCTAGGGCTGAAAGAGAAAGGATGGATTTTGAACCTGAAGGAGTGGAAGACGAAATAATAGAAATGTTAGAACAGCTCAAGACAAATATCAAGGTCATAGGTGTGGGTGGTGGAGGTTGTAATACTATTACGAGGATGTATGAAGAAGGTATAGCCGGAGCTGAATTAATTGCTATAAATACTGACGTTCAACAGCTTTACTACACTAAGGCTCATAGAAGGTTGTTGATAGGCAAAAAGAGAACGAGAGGACTTGGTGCTGGTAGCTTGCCTCAGGTGGGCGAGGAGGCTGCGAGGGAAAACGAAGAAGAAATAAAGAAGTTAGTAGAAGGTGCGGACTTGGTATTCGTAACTTGTGGTCTCGGTGGTGGTACTGGAACTGGTGCATCTCCAGTCGTAGCTGAAGCGGCTCAGGAGGCAGGAGCTTTAACTATCGCAACTGTAACCTATCCTTTCTCCGCCGAAGGTGCTATAAGGAGAGCGAACGCTGAAGCAGGACTCGAAAGGTTAAGAGAAGTAGCGGACACAGTAATAGTAATACCAAACGACAGATTACTTGAAGTGGTTCCAAACTACCCTCTACAACTCGCTTTCAAAGTTGCAGACGAAGTTTTGATGAGGGCTGTTAAGGGAATAACCGAGCTTATAACAAAGCCAGCTTTGGTAAACTTAGACTTTGCAGACGTCAGGACTGTTATGGAGAAAGGCGGAGTTGCGATGATTGGTTTGGGTGAGGCAAGTGGAGAAGACAAAGCGACAGAGTCTATAAGAAAAGCTTTGAGAAGTCCACTTTTAGAAGTTGACATATCCGGAGCTAAAGCTGCTTTAGTTAACGTTACTGGTGGCCCAGACATGACCATAGAAGAAGCGGAGAAAGTCATAGAGGAGATATACGCAAAAGTAGATCCAGATGCTAGGATAATCTGGGGAGCAATGATAGATCCAGAATTAGAAAACACTATGAGAACACTTGTGATAGTTACTGGCGTAAAATCCCCGCAGATACTTGGCAGGAAGCCAGTTTCGAGTAAGAGGTATGGAATCGATTTGGTGAGGTAGTTTTATTTACTCTTTTTGTGGAGTGATTTTCATGTCGGAATTTCAGTTTGACTTCAGTTGGCTAACGGATAGAGAGAAGTTCAGGGCTAAACTTAACGAGTACATAAACGTGTTAAAAATGACAAGGAAACCTGATAAAGAAGAGTTTTTCATGACGACTAAGGTTTCCGTAGCGGTTATGTTCGTAGTTGGAACAATAGGATTCATAATCTACTTATTAATGAGCGTTCTGCCCACCTCTCTAAGGCACTAATTAAGTCGGTGAAGAGTATGAGCGAGAACAAGTTTTTCGTAATAAAGACTACTGCCAATCAGGAAAGGGTTGTTGCAAATCTTATGGAAATGTCGGTTAAAAAGTACGGGTTGGAAATATATTCAATACTTGCGCCAAAGGAGTTAAAAGGATACGTTATAGTTGAAGCTGAAAAAATGGAAGATTTGCTACAAGCTATAAAAGGATTGCCGCACGTAAAAGGCGTCGTAAAAGGTGTAGTATCTTTTAACGAAATAGAGCACTTCTTAACTCCAAGGAAAGCTGCGGAACAGATAAAAGAGGGATATACCGTGGAAATAATCTCAGGTCCTTTTAAAGGAGAATTAGCGGTAGTCAAGAGAGTTGACGAATCGAGAAACGAGATTACCGTAGAGCTAAGAGATGCGGTCGTGCCTATACCAGTTACCGTTAATGCCGACAACGTTAGGATAGTTGATAAGAGAGAAGAGTAGCCATATGTTTTTAAAGCGAATAGAAACTGCGTGTCGAGGAGGTGAAGAAGTTGCCAAGAGTTGTTGAAGTCTTAGTTCCGGGCGGTAAGGCTACTCCGGGCCCTCCACTTGGCCCGGTTATTGGACCTCTCGGCTTGAACGTCAAGCAAGTAGTGGACAAGATAAACGAAGCTACGAAGGAGTTCGATGGTTTATCGGTTCCAGTGAAAATAATTGTACATGACGACAGGAGTTTTGAAATAGAAGTAGGCGTACCACCGACTTCTGCTTTAATAAAAAGAGAGCTCGGAATAGAGAAGGGTTCGAGTAAAACTGGGAGAGAATTCATAGCTGACTTGAAAATGGAACAGGTCATAAAAATAGCTAAGATGAAGAAGCCAGAGATGCTTAGCTATACTATGAAAGCCGCAGTTAAAGAAGTTTTGGGAACTTGTGTTTCTATGGGTATCAGCGTAGAAGGAAAACACCCCAAAGACGTACAAAGAGAAATAGATGAAGGAAAATTAGAAATTCTAGAAGAAGCCTAAATTTTTTATTTTAAAATTATTTGGAGGCGGGAGAATTGTTTGACGTAAAGAAGGCGGAAAAAATTCTGCCTAACCTTGAAGGTGTGAAAGTAAAAATAGTCAATCCAACAAAGGAAATGAAAGAATTCGAAAAGCTAAGGGATTTTGGAGCTGATGTGGAGATTGTTAATGACTCGAATTCGTACATAACCTTGTCAAATGGAGAAGTGGAAATAGTTTACATGGCAGTACCAATTCAAATGGAATTTGAACCTTTTTTGAGGACCTTAGCTTACTTAGTAGAGGGAGTGCAGGACTTAAAGCGAGACTTAAAAATAGAGTGCAAAGGAGAGTTGGAAGTAAAAGTATTTATAGCACCTATATGCCCACACTGCGCTCAGGTAGTTGAAGCTTTAAACAAGATAGCTATAGCAAATCCAAACGTTAAAGTCAAAGTTATAGACGTAACACTTTATCCAGAATTGGGAGAAAAGTACGGAGTAACTTCAGCTCCAACAGTAGTCGTTGGTGACGTAAAGTTAGTCGGAGAGTATTCAACTGAAGAGTTGCTCAGTTGGATAAGAAAAGTTCTTTGCGGTGAAAATTACAAAACTGAATACTACGTGACTCTCCTAAAAGAAGGTAGGATAGACGAAGTTAAAGCTGACATAGATAGCGACGAAAAGCTTTTAGCTTTGGTTAACGTTCTCGAAAAGCCGGAAATCATGGCGAGAGTTGGAGCCATAATGATTCTTGAAGAGATATGTAGTGATCCTAAAAAACTCAAAATAGTAAAAGATCGATTGGTTGAAATGCTTGAAAGGGGAGAAACTAAGGAGGATAATACGATTATTCAGGACGTAATATATCTGCTGGGCAAAATTGGAGATAAAAACGATTTAAAACTTCTTGAAAAGCTTAAGGAGAAAGGTGAGGATATCAGAGATGCTGTTGAAGAAGCGATTGAAGAGATAATGGATAGATTAGAGGGGTGGACTTCTAATTAGCGGGAGGAAAAGAGTAGAAGATTACCTCGAAGCAATATACAACATTCAGAAGAGTAGCAAAAGAGTTGCAAGAACTACCGATTTAGCTAAGGCTCTCGATGTTAAACCTTCGAGCGTAACGGAAATGTTGCTCAGGTTGAAAGATATGGGTTACGTTGACTACATGCCTTACAAAGGGGTTGTTTTGACTAAGAAGGGTTTCAAACTCGCAGAGAAGATTAAAAAGTATCACGAAATATTTGAAACGTTTTTTAAAGAATTTCTTGGAGTCAGTAGAGAAGAGGCAAAAAAGCTTAGCTGTGAGATAGAACACCACGTAAGTGAAAACGTTGCGAATAAGGTTTGTGCTTTAATAGCTGGTATATGTGAAGTTTGTGAGGAATGCAATTTTAAGTTTAAAAGGCTTGACGAGGTCGAAAGTGGATTTTACAGAGTAGTTCTCTCTCCAAAAGCTTTTGAAAAAACGGGTATAGTTCCCGGTAAAGTTTTAGAAGTTAAAGAAAAACTTACTGTATCCTTAAACGGAGTCGAATTCAAAATTTCTGAGAAATACGCTTCCCTAATCCTATTAGAAAGAGTCGAGAGTTAAGCAACCCTTCTTCTTAGTAAGAGTTGCAAGTTCGTGAGCCAATCTTACTGGCTCTGGTAGTTTGTATCCTTTCAAGCAGACTAAAACTGCCTTTAAAGCTTCATCAGGAGATATCATGTGTCCCGGAGATATGTATATGGGTTTACACTTCTTGCACGTTTTCAATACGTATCCAATTTTTTCTCCTTTTTCATCGAAGATTTCAGTGCAATCGAGAACTTCTTTTAGCTCTTTTTTGTAAAATCCATAAAGTTTTGACTTCGTAATTCCAATGCTCTGAACGCTTAGAGAAAGCCCAACATATGTTGCAAGACCACACTTCCTTGGATGGGCTATACCACTGCCGTCAACCATGATGCATACTTTGTCTGAATCGAGCTTTTTTAGGATTTTTTTAACAGCGTTTACAGCTGATGGGCCTTCTCTGAACATTAGGTAAGTTGGTATGTATGGAACTTCCGTTCTTTCTGCGTGTATAACATTACACACGACGTTTAATTCTAAGTCTAAGGCTACGCAGGCAGAAATTACAGTATCTCCTGAAAAGGCTTGGTCAACGCCTATTACGTAATCGGCTTCAAATTTGCCCCTCGTAATAACTTTTCTTGAAAGTTCTTTTTGTATTTTTCTCATTTCTTCGAGAGTTTTTGGAATTTCTAACTTTTCCATTTCTCTAATTAGTTTTGCTGATTTCATCAATTCTAACCCCCTTTGATAACTGATTGATAACTGATATATACTTCTCCTTCAAGAAGTTAAAACATGCCGGTTTACGTGTGCGCTATATGCGGTGCTGAAGTGGATATAGAGCCGGGTGAAAGAGTTCAGTGCACAAAGTGTGGGAGCAGAATACTCATGAAGCCAAGACCACCAGCTATGAAGAAGAGAGTAAAAGCCATTTAAAATTTTGGTTTAACTATGATAGACATACCTCGTATAATTTTAAGTGGAACGAGCAGCAGAGTCGGAAAAACGATGATTTCCATAGGCTTAATGAGAGCTTTAGTCAACAGAGGTTATAGGGTTCAACCTTACAAAGTTGGCCCAGACTTTATAGACCCAAGCTTTCACTACTTTGCAACTGGAAGGTATAGCCGAAATCTGGACAGCTTTATGTTATCAAAATTAGACATACTGGAAACTTTTGAAAGAAACTTCAAAAACGCTGATATAGCGGTTATAGAAGGAACTATGGGTTTGCACGACTCTCACGATGCAATAGATGAAAAAGGTAGCACAGCTGAAGTCAGTAAAATTTTATCGTGTCCCGTAATTTTAATAGCAAACGTTGAAAGGATGTCGAGGACAGTCGCTCCCTTTATATACGGTTACAAAACTTTTGACAAAGACGTTAGAATTGAAGGAGTTATACTCAACAGAGTTGGAAGCGAAAGACACGCAATGAAAGCAAAGCTTGCTGCGGAAAAGCTCGCTAAGGTAAAGGTAGTTGGAGTAATTCCGAGGAGAAAAGACGTCGTTATACCAGATAGGCACTTGGGCTTAATTCCAGCTTACGAGAGAAAAGAAGAATTCGAAAACTTGTTTGATAAGTTGGCTGAGCTCGTTGAGAAGTACGTAAACGTTGACGAAATCATTAGAATTGCTGAAAAAGCATCTCCCTTGGAAGAAGTACCGGAACATCCAATATTTAGAGAAGAAGAAAAAAAGGTAAGAATTGGCGTTTTCAGAGATAGGTCTTTTAACTTCTATTATCAGGACAACATAGACGCTATATCGCGTAGAGCTGAAGTGGTAATCGTAGATTCAATAGAAGATAAAAAACTACCAGATATTGATGCTTTGTACATAGGCGGCGGTTTTCCTGAAGTTTTTGCTGAAGAGCTTGAAAGAAACAAAAGCTTGAGAAAAGACGTTTACGACTTCTGCGATTCTGGCAAGCCTGTTTACGCTGAGTGCGGTGGACTCATGTTTCTTGGAGAAAAACTCACGCTTATAGACGGTAGCGAGTACGAAATGGTCGGATTTATGCCGTACGAAACTGAGATGCACAAGAAATTTCAAGCTCTTGGATACTCTATATACAGGTGTGAGAATAGCTGCATAGTTGCTAAGAGAGGAGATTTAGTTAAAGGGCACGAGTTCCACTACTCTAAGGTAATTCCTAAGGGAGATCTTGAGTTCGCTTACAGAGTTAAGAGAGGTAAAGGTGTCGATGGAGTTAGGGATGGAGTAATGAAAGAAAACACCTTAGCCAATTACATACACGTTCACGTTTTGAGCTATCCGTACATCGTTAAAAGATTTGTAAAAATAGCAGAAAAATTAAAAATTTAAGTTTCGACTTCGCCCGTTCTTACCCTCACAGACTTTTCAACTGGTATAACAAAGATTTTTCCGTCCCCAAATCTTCCAGTCCTCGCTGAATCAGCTATTGTTTTTATTACCGTATCGACTCTGCTATCTTCTACGACTATTTCTATTTTTACTTTTGGCAGTAAATCTACATCCATCGTTCTTCCTCTAAACTGAAGCTTTATTCCTTTTTGCTCACCCCTGCCTCTAACTTCGGTTATGGTCATTGCCACTATACCTTTTTCTTCGAGAGCTTTCTTAACATCCTCCAACTTTTCTGGTCTAATTATAGCTTCAACTTTCTTCATCTAAACCACCCCATTAAGCGTATGCAGTTTCTCCGTGCTGTGATATGTCTAATCCGACGTACTCTTCTTCTTCGCTAACTCTCAGTCCTATGACCGCATCCACTATCTTCGCGAGTATCAGCGTAACTATGAATGCGTAAGCAACGGCAGCTAAGGCGGCAATTATCTGAACGACGAATTGGTGTACGTTACCGTATATCAATCCCGAATAATCGCTTACTGCTTTTGTCGCGAATATTCCAGTCGCTATAGCTCCCCAGAGTCCACCCATTCCGTGTACAGCCCAAGCATCGAGGCTCTCGTCCAATCCTCTGCTAATCCTGAAAAGCATCATTCCGTAGCAGAGAACTCCTACTACTGCTCCAATTGCTATTGCACCCGGAATTCCTACGTAACCAGCTGCTGGAGTAATAGCTACTAAACCCGCCACTGCACCGCTTGCAAATCCGAGTGAGCCGGGTTTTCCTTCCTTTATCCAGCTTGCAAACATCCATGACAATCCAGCGGTAGCTGCTGCTGTGTTAGTTACAATAAAGGCATTAGCGGCTGAAGCGTTAGCAGCTACGGCACTTCCAGCGTTAAATCCAAACCAGCCGAACCACAGCAACGCTGTTCCAAGTAAAGTCATCGGTATGTTATGCGGTTCCATATCGTATTCGCCAAAACCACTTCTCTTTCCTATTACGAGAGCTAAGGCTAAAGCTCCAAATCCTGAGCTTATGTGAACTACAGTACCTCCGGCAAAGTCGAGAGCTCCTAAGCTTGCCGTCCATCCACCACCCCATATCCAGTGTGCTAAGGGGTCGTAAACGAAAGTAGTCCAAAGCAGACCAAAGACTATGAACGCACTTAACTTAATTCTCTCTGCACAAGCTGAAGTTATTATTGCCAAAGTTATCGCTGCAAAAACGAGCTGGAAAGCTACGTAAACTAAGGCTGGAATGTGAGTTCCCGGCCATATTTTGTTGTAAAAGTTGGGTAGTAAAAAGTAGCACAAGTTGCCTACGAATCCGTGAACGTCTTTGCCAAAAGCGAGGCTAAATCCGTAAACTACCCACTGTATGCTTACTATTGCGTAGGCTATGAACGATAGTGCTATCATTGAAAGGACGTTTTTCTTTCTAACCATCCCCCCGTAAAAAAGACCGAGACCGGGGGTCATTAGCATAACCAAAGCTGTTGCCGTTAACAGCCAAGCCGTATCTCCCGGACTTATGTTGCTTACCATGTAACCACCGTCGCATTATGAAAAAGTATGGGTTTTTAAAGTTTTTTCATTAATGGGTTGAACTCGTTCATAAATTTTCACAAAAGGTAGTTGCAATATGAAATTAATGAAGTGCTTCAAACTAATTTGACTAAGAGCTAAGTCCTGCAAAATAGTTTTAAAGACTTTCACTTTTTTGGCAAAAAGATGAGAGCGTTCTTCATAGGTAGGTTTCAACCCTGCCACTTGGGACATGTAGAAGTTTTAAGGGACGTGCTTAAAGAGGTTGACGAACTAATCATTGGAATAGGTAGTGCACAGGAAAGCCACACTCTCGAAAACCCATTTACGGCTGGAGAGAGAATGTTAATGGTTTCTACTGTAATAGACGAGCTTATAGAAGACATGTTGAAAAGAGGCGAAATAGACAGGAGGAAGAAAGTTTACGTAGTTCCTTTGGAGGATATATACAGGAATTCTCTCTGGGTCAGTCATGTTCTCTCTATGGTTCCCTCTTTTGAAGTAGTTTATTCAAACAATCCACTCGTTATAAGGTTGTTCAGAGAGGCCGGAATTGAAGTTAGAAAAACCAAACTCTACAAAAGAGTTGACTATCAGGGTACGGAAATAAGGAAAAAAATGATTGAAGGGGACGAGTGGAAGAAGTGCGTTCCGGATTGTGTTGTAAGAATAGTGGAAGAAGTCGGTGGAGTTGAGAGGATAAGGGAGATAGCTAATAGGGATGTTTGAGAGATTCGTCGTTGCTTGGAAGTATCCCTTAGAAGTAGTAGTTGAAGATTTGTACGTTAGAACAGGATTTCTCAGGTCAGAAGTAAACGCACAGGAGTATTGTTTATCCGATTACTCTCTTTCACTCAAAGAGGACTTGGAAAGGTATTTTTCAGGTGAGAAAGTCGATTTTTCTAAGTATAGAGTTAAAATAAAAAGTGAGTTTGTTAGAAAAGTTTTGAATAGAGTCAGAAAAATTGGTTACGGTGAAACTTTAACTTATGGAGACATCGCAAAAGAGCTAAGAACGTCTCCGAGAGCTGTAGGTCAAGCTTTAAAGGCAAATCCCGCTCCAGTCGTAATTCCATGCCACAGAGTTGTTTCTAAAAATGGAATTGGTGGTTACAGTCAGGGCGTAGATATCAAGCTTGAACTTCTAAAACTCGAAAAGTTAAACGTAACGTTAAAGTAAAGAACTCTTTTTACGTGGTACATAGTTCTAACGTCTTTAATTCTGAACTTTTTCCATCCGTGGTCGTAAACTAAAGCTATATATTGATTATTAGTTTTTTTATCAGTTTTTTCTACTACAATAACAAATGTGTTGTTGCTAAACGGGCAGTAATTACTTTTTAGCAAGTAAATTTTGACGACTTTACTAAACTCCTTTAAACCTAAGTTTTCCAAGTAGTTGTAAACGTTGTGACCGGAAAAAACATCTCTTATAACTTTCTTTACCAAAGACTCTTTGCCAAAAATTGTAATTCCGTTTAAAACAGCTTCTGCATATCCATCTTTTTCAAATAATTTTACTCCCATGTATGTTTTTTCTTTTCCAAAAATATTTTTACCTATTGATAAATAAACTTTATCTCTTCCAAATGTCAATACGCCGTATCCATTTTCGAAGATAAAAGAATCTGCTTTGCTATCCGCTACTTTAAGGAAATCGATGGCATTAGTGGATTTACAGAGTGTAAAAACGTTAAAACTTAGCAGGCAGAGAATTGAGGCTATTACAACTGCCATCACTGCACTTACTTTCATGATTATCATTACTATCAAGTCATTTTTAAAAGTTTGAGTTATTGTCATGATGAGTTATCTCAGCTTTAAGCCCCTTCCATACTACGTTAATTCCCAGCTTTTTCAGAATGCTATCGTTAATTCCTAAGCCACACTCTTTCAGAATTCTTTCCAGTTCTTCA
Organism: Archaeoglobaceae archaeon; assembly: GCA_026985525.1. Taxonomy (GTDB): domain Archaea; phylum Halobacteriota; class Archaeoglobi; order Archaeoglobales; family Archaeoglobaceae; genus WAPX01. The sequence goes on along the minus strand of JALSQI010000039.1, from coordinate 39,958 downwards.
AAATCTCTTACTTCCTTTACTTTTTCTTTTAATTCTGAGATGTTTTTTTGCTGATCTTTCTCTTTCTTAGCTAACTTGTTTATAGCTCTCAATATTTTTCCGTAATCGAACTTCTTTGAAAAAATAACAAGTTCGGTGTTAAACTCAGCACCTCTAACGTCTCCAAACTCTTCTCTTGCTATAACCACTAAAGGAATTTTTGCTTCTCTGATTTTTTCAACTTTCTTTTTAATGTACTCTACAGTCCAAAACCCAGCTATTTCGACGTAAACTTTGTTTTTCCAGCTTTTTTTCCATACTACAAAATCTGGTATGAAAGCTTTGTTTCCAGCTTTAACGACCACTTGTTCTCTTCTTATTTCATATCCGAGATTTCTCATCCTCCTGCAAAACTCCTCCTCGAGAGAAGAATCGTACTTTTCCTTAGATTTTAGTTCCGGAAACAAATTTCTCTTTGAGCTGTCAATCTCCAATTCGTAAATTCTACTTCCATCTAAAATTTTGGCTTTAATTCTCCACCAATCTGCTCTCATTAGTTCTGGCAGGACTTTTGCTATTGCAGTTCCGTACTTCCTCGTCATCTTTATTAGAGATGCTGGACCTGTAACTTCTACTTCTACTACTTCTTTACACGAAATAAAGTCGTACATAAGTCCGTAATACTTTATGGCTCTAAAAATTCTCGAGTAGTTTCCTGAAAAATCTAAGATAGCGGAAATACTATCGAATAAAGCTGTTTGCAGTAAAGATAGGTTGTACCTCTTTACGATTTCTTGTGGTGTTATACTTTCAACCCTCGTTATTAGTAATTCTTCTTCTCTATCAGCGTACATAGCCCTTTCTATCTCTTCAACGCTAACTCCAAAGTATTTAGCTGCGTACTCGATTACCTTATCTCTTTCCTCTTTTGAAGTTACGTACCCTCTTTCAAATAAAAACATCCTTATGTCCTTAGGGATTAACTCGGAATCTATCGAACAAGCTCTGTCAACGCAGTAGTTTTCCAGAATCTTAGCAAAACCTCTTACTTTCTTGAAGTTATCAGCAGTTTCTATTTCTCTTAGAGCTTTTAATACACTCCCGTACTTCTTACCAATTCCACTTTTGAATACCTTTAACACTTTCTCAGCTAACTCCACGTCTTTTTCACTTGCAAAAACGGGTATTATCTTTCCCCTAACTCTCCTTACTTCGAGCAATTCCTTAGGTAGCATTTATACCTTTCCTCCTGACTTTCGCGGTTCTGACTTCTCCAGTGCCTCTTGTTACAACTTCGTACAGTATTGCCTTTTTACCTTTTGCAGGTCTTAGTATTCTGCCCAACCTCTGAATGTACTCCCTAACACTTGAAGTTCCACTTAAAATGACTGCAACATTCGCATCTGGCACGTCTATACCTTCATCTAAAACTTGACTGCTAACTATGGCTTTGAACCTGCCACTTTTGAATCCATTTAGTATCTCTTTTCTCTCCTCCTTTCCAGTTTTGTAAGTTATAGCCGGTATGAGAAAAAGCTTCGATACTTTATACACGAGGTCGTTGTATCGGGTAAAAATTATAATTTTGTCTCCTCTGTGCTTTTTGAGTATCTCGTTTAACTTTTTCAACTTACTTGGAGTGTTGTAAGCTATTCTCCTCGCTTCCTCCCATGCCCTAAGAGTTTCGTACGCTTCTCTATCCGATTTTACTGACATCACTATTTTGTTGAAATCTTCTACGCTCTTAATTTTAATGTTTCTCGACCTTAGGAAAGCTCTTATTTTTTTCATTCTTTTTTCGTATTCTTCTTTTTCTTTTTCAGTTAGAGAAACGTAAACCCTCTTTACAGTATAGTTTGCTAAGTGCTTTCCCGCTAACTCTTTTACGCCAATTTCGAAAACTTTACCACCAACAAGTTCGTTCAATCTCTCGTGCAAACCATCACTTCTCTCGTAAGTGGCAGTTAGTCCCATTCTGTACGGGGAGGCGCTCATTTCAGCTATTAAAGAATAAGATTCAGAAGGAAGGTGGTGCACTTCGTCGAATATTAAAAGTTCGAACCTGTTGCCCAACTTTTCTGCGTTTATGTAAGCGGAATCGTAAGTTGATACAGTTATCGGCTTTAGCTCTTTTCTTCTTCCCGAAAACTCTCCTACGTTCTCTTCTCCAAAAATTTTAAGCTTTTCGATCCACTGATCTAATAAGTCTATGGTTGGAACTACTACCATTGTCGCTTTTGACAGTTCGTTTATTGCAGACATGGCTACGTAAGTTTTTCCACTTCCAGTTGGCATTACTATGCATCCTCTTTTATCCTCCATCCACCTGTCAAGAGCTTTTTGTTGATATTCTCTAAGCTCAAATTCTACATCGAATTCTGGACATGGAATAGGATTTAACACACAATCTCTATATTCTACTCCAGACCTTTCCAAGTATTCTATTAAATCCCTATACTTGAAAGCCATTAATCTGTAACACTTCTCTTTTGAATCGTAAGTTCCTAAGTAAGATGGAATGTGTACGTTACCTCTAACTACTAATGTTCCTCTGTGATATCTGATTTCAGCGAACATCCAAAACAAATGAGAGGAAGGGTATAAATATGTAGCCGAAATTAAATGGGACTTAGGAGGGTTTAAAGTTGAGTGGAGTGAGAAACCTCAATCTGGAAAACTTAAGGTTTTCGAACCCATCACCTATGGAAGGTGAAGAAATAACTATTGAGGCTGTGATAAGGAATACGGGAGACAGTTGTAAGTTCGACGCCGTTTTTTATTGGGCGCCAGAAATAATACTGTCTAAGGAACAAATGGAAAAATACACTAAACCTGAATACGAGATACACAGAGAAAAAGTTGAAATTCCGGCTGGTAAAAGAGTAGTAATTCAATTTAAATGGAAGGCGAAAAAAGGCTTTTCGTGCCTTTTCGTTAAGCCTGAGAACGTGGAAATCGTAGATAGCTGGCAATTGAACGTCAAATGATTAGTTTAAATCTGGTATTGAATGCACGAAATTTAAGAAATCTAAATTTGAGGAATTTCAAAAACATTTAGAATCTTGAGAAGAAAAATTAAAATACTTTAATTTTTTATTGAAAATTATGCCGGATAAAATAGATTCTCTGGACATAAAGATACTCGTTGAACTGCAAGAGGATGCAAGAAAGAGTCTGAGAGAGATAGCTGAAAAACTTGGAGTTGTGGAAGGAACTGTTTACAATAGGATAAACAAGTTAAAAAAATTGGGAATAATAAAAAAGTTCATACCAGTAATTGATTACTCAAAGCTCGGATTCGATTTAATAGCTGTTATTGGAATAACTGCTGAAGGTGGGCATTTAGTAGAAGTGGAGGAAATGTTAGCGAACGAGCCAAACGTAACGGCTGTGTACGACGTTACGGGACAGTTCGACGTTATAACTGTGGCTAAATTTAAAGATAGGGAATCTCTAAACGCTTTTGTTAAAAGAATTGCGGGCTTGGAACACGTGCAGAAAACTTATACAATGCTCGTGTTAAATGTAGTTAAAGAAACGCACTGCATAGACTTAGAGAAGCTCATGAACGAGCTGGAATAAATCTTTTGCTATTATATCTGGTTTTTCACTAAGATCTTTTAAGCTTTCTTGCTTGGTTACTCCACTCAGAACTAATGCTGTTTTGCACCCCAACTTCTTTCCAGCAACGACATCAACTTCTATCTGGTCTCCAACTACGACGACCTCTTCCTCTTTTACTCCTAACCTTTCAATTGCTTCTCTCATAATTATCTCTGACGGTTTTCCAACGACCGTTGGCATCCTCGACGTCATCCAGTACAAAGCTCCAATTATCATTCCAGTTCCTGGAATAGGTCCATCCCATCCGGGAAATATTTTATCAGGATTTGTAGCTACATATATATCTGTTTTCATACAACACCTTAACGCTTTAGTCATTAAATTGTAATCGAGATTTCTATTAGATGCTACAACCAAACATTCAGCATCTTCATAATCAACTATTTCATGTCCAGCCAGTTTCAACTCGTCTATCAATCCTTTTTCACCAGTAGTAAATATTTTCAATTTTCCATATCTCTTTTTTAAATATATAGATGTTGCATAAGTAGCAACTATTATTTTATCTTCGCTTACGTCAAGACCAAAACTTCTAAACCTCTCTAAGAGCATCCTTCTACTCCTCGTAGAATTATTCGATACGAAAACGAACTTTTCACCTCTATCAATTAGGAGCTTTACTGCCTTTACACCTTCTACTATTGGCTTACTACCTCTACAAATAACCCCGTCAACGTCCAGTATGTACGGCACGTTTTTTGTTCCCACGTCGAATCTAAAAAACTTACCGTTACATCGTTTTTATGTTAATTTAATATTTTATTTAAGTAAATGTTTGAAGTATATGGTATAAATTCGTATTTTTCAGCGTGTTTTAAACAAACTTTTTTAGCGTTTTGTTTTCAGCGTAGTCAAGTGTTAGTACTACCAAACCGTACTTCTTTTTTAATCTTAGCAATTCTTTTGCTTTTATCTCGATCCATTTTAAATCTTCTCCTTTCCACAACTCGTATTTTTTAGAAGACCAGTTGTAGTGGGTGGTAAAGCACTCGAACAAAACGCCGTTTACGTAAGGTGCGGTTTCGTTTATAATACTAAATCCTCTATTCTGGATTAAAATAATGTCTGGATATTTTTGCCGTATCTTTTTTATTAAATTTATCATTCCTTTTTTAGTTGTCATCTTATTCACATCAACGCAATCTAAGAATAACCCGTTAAAACCCTTGTTCAAAATGCTTGGGATTGCTTTGTTTAGTATAAAATTCTGCCACTTTTTGCAAGACACGTTTACGTAGTATGTATTCCAATTTTTGTTTTTTCCTACGATGCATCCTTTTGCGTACTTAAGGTATCGTTCACTTACTTCTCCCAAGCTTAGATATGCTAAAACTATCGTTTTGTGTTTTTTCAGAGTTTCTATTTCTTTTTTAGAATACTCTTCCGGCTGTACTATAACTAAGTCGAAGTTAGAAAGTCTATCGATACTATCTTTTCCATAGTAAACTGCATAGTTTTTTATACTTTCAACGGAATTTAAAGTGCTTAGCATACTTTCGTTTTGATTACGTTCACACACGAATTTTGACAACGTTAAGACTATGAACGTTAAAAGTACTATAACGATTAAAATCTTATATAGAGTTCGCATACATTTCATATCTTTCTTTAATCTCTTTTGGCGTTAACGCTCTATCCCATATATAAACTTCATCTATTGTGCCGTTGAAATACTCTTTTGGTGGTTGTGCACCTATGTACGTGCTGGTGTAAGGGCTACCAATTGAACCGGATGCAGGCAATTCGCTATCGAGTTTACCGTTTATATACAGCTTCATCTTAGAACCGTCGTAAGTCGCTACTACGTAGTACCATTTGTTTGGTTGGATATTAGTGTTAGACCATAGTAGCTTGTCTTGATTGTTAATCATTAATTCAAATCCAATTTTTCCGTAACCAACAATGACTCTTCTGTACCACGCTCCGTTTAAAATTATGTCTTGCAACTTGCTCGTATCTTCCGGATATATCCAAGCTTCGTACGTTACTTGTTTCGTTGGGCTTATCTTATCCTTTAAAGAGTAGTCTATCCAAACGTAGTCATTAACTCCGTCAAAGTGTATGGCTTTTCCATTTATTCCATTTACATAGTTGTCGTTCGACCAAAATCCGTAAGTGAAGCCTCCGTTAATATTTCTTCCAGATAGGTCGTAAATTGTGTATCCATCGCCATCTGGATCGTTTTTGAGTTGATTTACTCCTTCTTCGAAATGCCATTCCGCTAACAATCCATTTTCGATTTGTTTGGCTTTTTGGACTATAACTCTTTTAGAGTAAAATATCTCTGAATATTCGTCCGAAAAAATGATAGTTCCACCGATAGCAAGCTTAACTGTAACCACCTTGTTTACCTTAGTGCCGTAAGGAACGACTAATATTCCTACGTCTCCTGCTGAGAGGTAACCTCTTTCAGTAAAAGGTCTGAAATCGAATTTTTGACCGTTTAAGAAAATCCAAACGTGTCTGTTTTTGAAGTAAAGATTGCCACCTAAGTCCTTTACCACTACTTTTGTGGCATTTGCTTTGTTTACAGTGTAAAGTTCGACGTCGAGAGCTACACTTGGAGGTGATTGAATAAACACGTTTGAATACTTTAAAATCGCAGCAGCTAAGACTACAGTAATCAATAGCATAATTACCGTACCGATTAAAGGTGAGACTGACTTTTCATCTCTCATAAGCTTCATCTTGCTTTCAAAATTATTTAAAAAATTAATAAAATTTTACTTCTTCAAAGCTTTTCAACAAGCTCCACAGCTAAGCTCCTTAGCCTTTCTATCGCTTTAACTATTCTTTCTTCTCTCTCTTTAACTTTTTTCTCATCTTCTTCGATTTTTTTCTTTCTCTTTTCTAACATTTCTTTTACAGCTTTTTCAGAAGTCCCTCCCAAAACATCTCTACTTTCAACGACGTTTTTAACGTCTAACCACTTTTCGAATTCCTCCCTTTCTATCTTTTGCTCACAACCAAACTCTTTCATAATTTCTATTAGCTTTTCGTAACTCGGTTTACATTTACTTAGCTTTCCCACTATTTGATGTGCTCTCCTGAACGGAACTCCTCTTTTTGTCAACTCCTCTGCTATGTGAGTTGCTGAAGCAAAACCCTTTCCCGCTTTTTCTTCCATGACCTCTGTTTTGAAACGTATTTTACGGAACATTTCTGCAAAAACTTTGAAGCAAAGACAAGCGTCTTTTAAACTTTCGTATAGCAGTGGATTCATTTCTTGAAAATCTCTATTGTATGCTAAAGGCATTGCTTTGTATATAGACATTGCAGAAGTTAGCTCACCCAATAGTTTGCCGGATTTAGCCCTAATTATTTCTGCTACATCTGGATTCTTTTTTTGTGGCATTATGGATGATGAAGAAGCGTATTCATCAGGTATTTCCACAAAATCAAACTCAGATGACCAAAGTATTAATTCTTCAGCCAACCTGCTAAGAGTTAGACAGCTTTCAGATGCAACAAAAATTGCTTCTATTAGAAAATCTCTTGAAGAAACAGCATCTTCGCTGTTTTCTAAAACTCCGTCGAAACCGAGCAAATCAGCAACTAACTTTCTGTTCAACTTGAAAGAAGTTGAAGCAAAAGCGGCTGAACCGAGAGGGCAGAGGTTTATCCTATCAAAAGCTTGAATGCACCTTTCAAAACTTCTCTCCAACATGTCGTTAATTGCTATTAGGTGGTGAGATAGCTTAGTTGGCTGAGCGTATTGTAAATGGGTAAATCCCGGCATTAAAACGTTTAGGTTCTCTTCTGCCTTTTCTATCAAAGCTTTTCTAAGTTCTAATATAGTCATGGCAAGAGATAGCACGCCCTCTCTCGCAAACATTCTTAGACATGTTGCTACTTCATCGTTTCTGCTCCTCGCAGTGTGCATTTTCATACCTGCGTTAGTTATTTCCGTTAATCTCGCTTCAATTGCTTCGTGAACGTCTTCTCCTTTCTTTGGCAACTCTTTTTTCTCTTCAATTTCCTTGGCTATTTCCATTAAAGCTGCAACTATTTCAGCTGCTTCTCTTTCGCTTAAATATCCCTGATTCAGCAATCCTATGACGTGAGCTATGTCCACTAATATATCGTACATCCATATGTTTACGTCGTGTTCTAAGGACGAGGTTAGGGAGAAAGCGAGAGAATCCATATCTTTGTCCATCCTACTTCTCACAACCATGCTGTTTCTATACCTGTTTATGGATTTTAAAGTTCTCATTAGGCGTGTAAAAAGAAGATTATAAATGAATATATGAAAAAGAATGCAGAACCTAAAATTAAAACTTTCCAAGGAATTTCACCTTTTAAAATGTATTTTAATATTATTAGAGAAACTATAGTTGTCGTAATAACACTAAAAATTGCGTGATCGTCTATTTTCCAGTCGGTTAGAAATAACGCTAATCCAGGATAGAACGTTGAGTACAGTATTTTCTCTCCCACGAGTGATCCCATGCTTAGCGTGTCTTTTCCTCTAAATCCCCATATCATAGCGCTCGCAGTTTCAGGTATTGCAGTAGCGGCTGGAATTAAAATGAGAGAAATGCCGAGAGGAGATATTCCAGTTAAAAGCGATATTTTGGATACTGAATACACTAAACGCTCTGATCCGTAATATAGAATTAAAGTTGACAGTATAAGTTGTAATAACGCTGTATAAACGTTTTCTCGGAATATTTTGCCCATGTACAGCTCTTCCGCTTCTTCGATAAGTCCTAACTCCTTTTTTCTGTACATGATAAAAGCGTAAGCTACAAATCCTGAAAAAAACACTAAGCTAAACAAAGTTTTCAATCTTTTTTCGAATTCGGGGATTATAGTTAGGGGAAACAAAACAGTTACGAATGCGTATGGCAGGTATAGAGATTTTTCCACTTTTAAGTTTGGACTACTCCTCCTACCTTTTATGTATCCAATTAAAGCTGTTACACCAACTAAGCCGTACGAAAGGCTTGAAGCCATAAAAGGTTGACCAAATATAGTACCTATTCCTATTTCCTCGCCATTTCTTACGCCAGAAAACAGAGCTACTAAAAAAACTGTTAGTTCAGGTAATGAAGTGAAAAGAGGAGAAATTATTGCTCCAACAAAAGAGCTACCGAGTTTTAATTTGTAACCAACGTACTCAACAGCATTTACAAATCCAAATGCTGAAAAGAGGACTAACAAAATACCCAAAATCAAATCTAAAAAAGCGTTAAGCATTCTCTTCAATTAGTACTGCGTTTATCACTCCGTGCTGGTTTGGTCTGCTCGTAACTTTTGCTTCTCCAACACTCGTCTTTATTATTGCCCCTTTCGTTATGACGTTTTTCCTTGCGTAGTGCACGTGAGCTGGATTCTCTACTACTGAAATTATCTCTGCTTTAACGACTTTACCTTCTTTTGGTACATATACGTTTGCATATTTATCTCTGAACACTTTTATCTTGAAATTACCACCCCTAACCCTCACTTTTTTTATTTTTCTTTCACCTATTAGCGTTTCTACCTGTTCTCTACCCAACTCGTACTTCCTCTTCTTCCTGAATGGCCTGAGGAGCTTACCGGTATAAGATCTCCTACTTCTTCCATGCCAGCGCATGAACATCACCTCTTCTCTCGCTTACGGAATTAGCTTAAATAGTTTACCCCGTTAAGTTTACTTCTACTACTCTACCCCTCGGCTCTAACTCTTTGAATATCTGTCCTTCAAATCTGTAAACTTCAGCTCCCGAAAGCCAGCAATCCGGAGGTAAACCAGCTTTCATGCAAGTTTCGCTCAAAAAGTCTTCGGGACTTAAGTTTAATTCTACCGCTACTTGCGGCAAAAGCAAACCCGAATAAGGTCCCATCTGAACCATGAGACCGTGCTTACCTATTTCAACGTATTTTGGTAAATCCGTAGGTTTGGCTTCTATTTTTTCAGGTGGCGTTAGTACTGTAACTTCTACACATATTTCGTCCATTTCTTCTAATCTAACTCTTGGGAATCTTGGGTCTTGAGTAGCAGCTGCTATTGCAGACTCAATTATTGCTTCATCTAATCTCTTTATTGGGTAGGGGAAGCCAATACATCCTCTGAGCAAACCTCTTTTTGTTAAAGTTGTGAAAACTCCTCTTTTTTCTTCAAAAACACCTGAGTACCTCTCCTGAATTATTTCACCAGATGAGAGGTAAATTTCTATAGCTGCTCTTGCCAGCTTTACAGCTATTTCTCCTTCTTCTAAACTCAGCAGTCTCATAACTTCTGATTGTGGTTAAAGTATTAACTGTTTTCCTTCCAACCACCTCATTGGAAAAGGTAAAAAATCAAAAAGGTTAACTTTTTTTAATAATCCTCGAAATGGGGTGTCCAAATGCAGCACCTGATATCTATTTCAGATTTGAGCAGTGATGAGCTGATAGAAATCATAGAGCTTGCAGAAAAACTAAAGGCTGAGAGGTACAAAGGCGTCGTTACGGATTATTTGAAAAACAAAAGTTTAGCTATGATTTTCGAATTACCATCTACGAGGACGAGGGTTAGCTTTGAAGTTGCGATGACAGACTTGGGTGGACATGCTTTGTACCTCAACTGGAACGATTTACAGCTTGGGAGGGGTGAACCAATAAAAGATACTGCCAGAGTATTGAGTCGTTACGTACACGCTGTAACTATGAGAGTTAGAGAACACTCTACCATAGAAGAATTTGCAAAATACTCTGAAGTGCCAGTAATAAACGCTCTCAGCAACTTGGAGCATCCTTGCCAAATAATAGCCGATTTACTTACTATTAAAGAGTACAAGGGAAGCTTGAGTGATGTAAAAGTTGCTTGGATTGGTGACGGTAACAACGTTTGCAATTCTCTAATACTCGCCGCTGCGATGGTTGGAATGAAACTCGTAATTTCAACGCCGAGAGGTTACGAACCGGATGAGAAAATAGTTGAAAAAGCTAAAAAAATCTCTAAAAATGTGAAGATTGTATTTGAAGCAAATCCAAAAGCTGCTGTTAGAGATGCAGATGTTATATATACAGACGTCTGGGCTTCTATGGGGCAGGAAAGTGAAAGAGAAGAGAGAGTTAGAATTTTCACTCCCTATCAAGTAAACGAGGAACTCGTAAACTATGCGAGGGACGATGTTATAGTTATGCACTGCCTGCCAGCTCACAGGGGAGAGGAGATAACAGATGCAGTGATAGAAGGGGCAAACTCAGTGATATTTGATCAGGCAGAGAACAGATTACACGCTCAGAAGGCGATACTGTTAAAGCTCATAGGAGATGAATACGATTGATGTTGTGGGAAAAAGTTGTGAGAAGGATAACTGATTTTGTAAGTAGGTACGTTAGCGAGGCAAAAGCTGAAGGAGTGGTTGTCGGAGTCAGTGGTGGAGTTGACAGCGCTTGCGTGGCAAAGTTATGCTCCTTAGCTCTCGGTAGTGAAAGAGTTCTCGCACTCATAATGCCTGAGAAAGGTGTAACGCCGGGGGAAGATGTGGAAGACGCCATAGCCTTGTGTGACGATTTGGGTATAGAGAGAAAGATAATAGAGATTTCTCCGGCTGTAAACGCTTTTTGCAATATGCTCGGCTGTGCAGACGGCATTCCCTTAGCAAACATAAAGCCGAGAGTCAGGATGATATGTCTATACTACTATGCAAACTCGATGAACAGGCTTGTTGCGGGGACTGGAAATAAAAGCGAGCTTTTAGCTGGATATTTCACTAAGTACGGAGATGGTGGGGTTGACTTTCTCCCCATAGGCGATCTTTATAAAACTGAGGTCTTTGAACTTGCAGAATTTCTTGGAATTCCTGAGAGAATTAGGAAGAAGAAGCCGAGTGCGAGGTTGTGGAAAGGGCAGATAGACGAAGAGGAAATGGGTATAAGCTATGCAGTTCTCGACTCAATACTCAAAGCGATGGAGAAGCTGAAGTTATTGGACGAGGAAGTTGGAGAGAAAGAAATAGAAAAAATAGCTGAGATTAGTGGAGCTAAGAAAAAAGAAGTCGAAATGGTCGTTGAAATGGTAAGAGCAAACGCTCATAAGAGAAAGTTACCACCAGTCGTTGAGTTAAGAGACTTGCTATGAAGGATGAGAAAAGATTTCCAACAGGTATTGAATTTTTTGACAAACAAACTGGAGGTTTTTATCCCGGAGTAGTCGTTCTGTTAGAAGAAGTAGGGGCTGGTGGTAAAGAGTTCGCTTTGTCCATGATATTCAGGGGTGCCGAGAAGCATTTTAAGGCTACTTACATAGCCATGTCTTCAAGTAGGGAAGAAGTTATAAGAGATTCAAAGTTGTGCTTTCCTGAAGGAGCTGAAGAGAGGTTAAAAGAGCTTGAAGAAAAAGTAAAAATAGTTAGCTTAGAAGAGCTTTACTTCGAAAGTTCAATAATTCCGTACTGGTGGGTTGGAGGCAAACCGAGCCTTAGAGCTTTTAAGAAAAAAGAAAGCGACATTCTAAGCGAATTGGTAAAGGTATGCGATGACATCCCAGAAGGGAGCTTAGTTTTTCTCGACAGCATGAGCGACCTCGTTAGGTTGACGAGGAATAGAATAAGTTGGAACGATTTAATCGACCTAATAAAAGGAATAAGAAAAGTCTGCGTGAGGAGGAATGTACTCGTTTTAACAACTCTAACGAAAGGTATGCTTGACAAGGGGAGGGAAGAGGAACTCGTCGATCAGGCTGACGGAACGATTGTTTTTGAGTGGGAAGTACACAAAGAAGGGGTTACGAGGTGGATGTACATAAGAAAGTTACTTGGCATTCTTCCAATATTAGAAAAGAAAAAGATAGCTAAGTACAGCATAAGAATCGACCCCTACGAAGGTTTTGTCATCTCCCAGCTTGTAAGGATAATGTAGTAAAGCTTTTTTCTTGGAAATACCAGTTTGAAATATGGGTTCGAATATGGAACTTCTTTCCACTGGCATTGACGGTTTGGACTACATGCTCGGAGGGGGAATACCAAAAAGACACATAGTCGCAGTTGTTGGTCAGTATGGTACTGGAAAAACTACTCTCGGCTTACACTTTGTGTATGCTGGTTTGCAGAATGGAGAGAAATGTATAATTTTGAGCTTCGACGAGGACGAAGAAAGTCTATTTCAGGATGCGATAAGCTTTGGAATGGATTTTGAAAGTTATGCGGAGAACTTAGAAATAACGAGGCTTGAAGCATCAGAAGTAAAAGAATCTCTGAGAAAGATAAAAAGCGATTTGCCTGAAGTCATAAAAGCTATGAACGCGAGTAGAGTTCTTGTCGATACGATTAGCGTTTTTGAGGCGTTGTTTGACGAAAGTGAGAGGTATAAAGCTCTTTCATCTATAAGAAACGTTTTGAAAAGTGCAGGCGTTACTGCAATAATTACGAGCGAGGCTGACAAAAACAACCCCACGTCTTCAAAGTACGGCTTGTTGGAGTACATATGCGATGGAGCGATAAGTTTGAAGTATATTCGGGGTAGTGAGTTGGATGAAGTTAGACTTGGCATAGAAGTCGTTAAAATGAGGAGAGTTAAACATTCAAGAGTGCCCAAGCCCTACGAGATTACGGATAGTGGAATAGTTGTGTTTGAAAGGGAAGAAATATTCTGAGTTGCCAAAGGGGAAAAACTTTATTAATTGTCCCGAACTGTTGCAGATACTCACTTTCATGGGGATCAGGTATGGCGAGAAAGAGGAGACATGCGAGGGTTAAGGATAAGTGGACTATGAAGAAGTGGTACACTTTGATAGCTCCAGAGTACTTTGGAATGGCGGAAATAGGTGAAACTCCCGCAGATGACGATAGTAAAGTCGTCAACAGAACTGTAGAAATTACGCTTGCAGAACTGACGAACGATTTTTCAAACCAGAATCCGTACAAAAAGCTGATATTCAAAGTCTATAAAGTGGCTGGGGACAACGCTTACACGAAATTCCACCGCTTCGAGTTGACGAGGGATTACTTAAACAGTCTTGTAAAGAGGAGGACGAGTAAGATAGACGATGTTATAGACGTTACTACGGCGGATGGTTACAAGCTTAGAGTGAAGCCAGTAGCTTTCACTATAAAGAGATGCAAGAGTTCACAGAAGAGAGCAATAAGGGCGATAATGAGAGAAACGGTACAGCAGTTTGCTCAGGAAGAGAACTTCGTACAGTTCCTTCAAGAGTGCGTTCTTGGAAAAATACCGTCTGAGATTTACAAGAGGGCGAAGAAGATATATCCTCTTAGAAGGGTGGAGATTAGGAAAATAGAGTTGCTATATGAACCCAAGAACGTTGAAATTCAGGAAACGCCAAAAGCAGAGGTTACGGCTTAGAAAGTATTAAATTTTAAGAGTTTCAACTCATTTTCGTGAAGGTAACTATCGAAATTCCACCAGATATAGAACAGGCACTGTTGGAGAAGTGTGAAAAATCGGGAATTTCGCCATCTGAGTTTATCTTATCTCTTCTCGATTGGTACTTCCTTAGGAGGAAAAAAGAGACTGGAAAGATTTCTGAATTTCTAAGGATAGCCAATCAGTGTGCTGCTGAGAGAATTAAGTACTGTAAGTACAGCGATGGCAGGCATTGTGCCAGAGAAGTCTTTAGCGATTTGTTTGAAGATAAAGAGCCGGAACCTATTGTTCCATACAAGTGCTTGTTCTGTCCTTACTTCGTCGATAAGCGAGAAGACAAGATAAAAGAAATAGAGAGAGATTTCGTGGACAAAACTTACGACTTGGCAAGGCTTGCAGCAAAATTAGTCGTTCAGATGTACGGAGATAGGTTGGGATACAGAAGTGCTTTCAACAGAATAGAAAGCGAAATGGAGGAGGATTTAGAGCTTGAAGAGAAAAAGAAAGTTAGAAAACTTCTAAGCATAGAGGAAGACAAGAAGAAAAAGTTTTCAGGTAACGTAAGAAAGCTACTCGACTGGTAGATGAAGCTGGAAGTTAATTTGAATTGGAGTAAAAGCCTGAGTAAAAACTACCTTTTGCAGGCTATAGAGCTTGTTGAAAAAAGTGGTGTTAAGAGAGTTTGGATTGGCGAGCTCGAAGTGTTTAGAGACCCTCTTCAGCTTCTAAAGCTTGTTGAAGAACATTCATCTCTCAAGCCAGCTTTAATAGTAAGACCTGAAAGAGCTTTAAAACTTGCTGAGAAGTATGACGTTTGCGTAATTCCGGCTGGAAGTGGAAAAAAAGCTGTGGAAAGAGTTGTCTTCTGCCTCGAAAAACTTAGTAAAAGAGACGTCATGGAAGTTTACGTCGGGTGTTCTGGAAGAGTTTTAGCAAAAAAAGCTTACAACGCATTTAAAAACTTAAGAATAATGCCAAATTACGTTAAAAAAGAGTTTATAGAGTGGGTTTTACAAGGATTAGAGTGGGAGGAAGTACTGCCTATAGGCCCATCTTTAATTCTTCCGAGTGAAAAGAGAGACGAACTTCTTATAGCTTCTATGCTCGTTATGTCGAGTAACGAGAGTTTTGCAAAAGCTTTTGGTTTTGAAAGAGAGTTTAAAGCTTTAAAATCGGTGGACATAATTAGTATGATAAAAAATTCCAAGTTGGAGAGGTGCGTTGTTAGTGAAAATTTATTACTCGAAAACTTCTCTATAAGCGGAAAATTGACAGAGGTTGCGGAAAAAATAACCTCTCTACCCTACGAGGGATTCGTTTTAGCCGATCCTTTTTTCAGAGATGTTGAATCCCTCAAGAAACTTGGAAAACTCAAAAGTTGTTTAAAACCTTAGATAACCTTTTCTTTCGAGCCACTCTACTTGTGGATTAGTATATCTCCAAACGACGTCAGCTCTATCGTCTTGAAAAGGCCAAGGAACGACTATAACTACATCCCCCTCTCTTATCCATATTTTCTTTCTCATCTTTCCCGGAATTCTCGCGAGCCTCTCTTTACCGTCTTCACACCTGACTTTTATGTGTCCAGCACCCATCATAGATTCGACTATTCCAAACATCTCGTTTTTTTCTTTCTTAGGTAATCTCACTCTTATAACTTCTTCACTCAATCAATCACCTCCTTTAACCTTTTTCTTGGTTTTTCCAGCAGTTTATTTAAATACTTCGCAGCAGCAGCTTTTAAATCGGCTGGATGAAGTTTTCCACTTTCAAAATCTTTTGCAAGTTCCTCAAAATTGGAGTATTCTACATCTCCTCCAAATCTCTCATCTCTTTCAACTACAACTATTTCAAACCTTGGAAATATGTGGTATTTCATTATTTCTATTACTGGATTGTTCTCCACTTGCTTTGCTGGGCAGTAGGCTTTTCTCATTTTTCTCTCAACTTCTTCCTCGCTATCTCTTACGGATATATAATTGCCCTTCGAAGAGCTCATTTTTTCTCCATCTAATCCCAGAAGAATTGGTGTGTGCAAACACACTGGAGATGAATACCCAAGTTTTGGTAAATTCTCCCTTGCAAGCATGTGTATTTTTCTCTGGTCTATACCTCCAACTGCGAGATTTACTCTAAGGTGAGCTATGTCAACTGCCTGCATAAGAGGGTAAATCATCTGAGAAACTACTGGATCTTCTTTTCTCCTGCTAACTTCGTCCATACTTCTTCTTGCTCTGTTAAGTGTCGTAATTCTCGCCATTTTTAGCACATCGAGAACGTAATCTTTTTCTAATTGGTAACTGCTGCCGAGAATGAATTCGGCATCGTCTCTCAACCCCAATGCGATAAAAGCTTTTTTGTTGTATTTTGCGATTTTCTCTATTTCTTCGAAATCTCCTTTTTCGTTTAAGTAGGCGTGAACGTCGGCTAAAAGAACTTTAACCTTAAATCCCGCATTCTGCAAATCCATTAGTTTGTTCACAGTCATCAAATGGCCTAAGTGTATTTCCCCGCTTGGCTCGTAACCTACGTAAGCTACCGGCTTACTTTCTCTCTCCACGAGCTCTCTTAGCTCTTCTTCAGTAACAATTTCTACTGCATTTCTCTTGATAAGCTTAAGTTTCTCTTCTGTTTGCATGCAGGAAGTCTCCGAAAAAGTATTAAGGATTTTACGATTCCGGGTTTAGGAGGTGAAGCTATGGTAAGCGTAAGTTTCACACTACTGTCTTGCGTATCCTTACTAATCATGCTCCTCTTTATCTATTCAGGTAAAAGAGAGTTGGGCGCTTTTGCTTGGTTTCTATTTGGCGTTGCATGGCTTTTTGACATTCCTCATTACATATCCATATGCGATTACTACAACACGGCTATAATGGTGGCTGCTTTTTTCCTCTTTACTCTTATAGCAATTTCCATACTCAGAACTTCGAAACTGAACGTTTTTATTGAAACTACCTCTTTTTCGGCTTTATCTATAGCAATTTACTTTCTATTTGCGTTTACACCTCTCGGAAAAATGTTAATTTACGCAGTCGCAAAGCAGAGCACTTTAATAGGAAACTTATTCGGATTTAAAATGTACGCTGAAGGAAATAAGATATACATGAACGGAAAACATGTAACTTTGATTTTGGCTTGTACGGGAATACAAAGCATCTCTCTTTTTGCCGGAGCAACGCTTGGAATAAAAGCTGAATTTAAGAGAAAAATTAAGGCTTTCTTAGTTTCAGTACCGGTAATATACTTTCTGAACTTGTTGAGAGATGCGTTCGTGATGGTTAGCTACGCAGAATCTTGGTTTGGAGAAAACAGTTTTTACATAGCCCACAACGTTATTTCGAAGGTTTTGGCAACAATTGCACTTTTTGCAATCGCTTACGCTGTTTTCAGAATCCTTCCAGAGCTCGAAGAGCTTATATGGTCACTTATTGAGGAAGTAAAAAAGGTTGGTGGTGGTAGTCCATGATAGAAACCAGTTGTAGGAAGATAGTACTCGCAGAACTTTTAGCTTCTCTGACACTTTCATTTTTTAACCTTTACGCTTCTATGTTTTCTTTAATCCTAACCGCACTTTCAGCCGTATTTTTCAGAGATCCACCGAGAAAAATTGAAGGAGGCGTAATTTCTCCCGCTGATGGAAAAGTCGATTACGTCAACGAAACGAGAATTGAAATATTCATGAACATATTTGACTGCCACGTAAATAGAAGTCCCGTTACGGGAAAAGTTATCAGAGTCGAGTACAAAAGGGGAAAGTTTCCTCCCGCTTTCCTAAGGAGTAAAAGTGTGAATACAGCAGAAAAAAACGAGATATGGATAGAAAACGAAGATGGGATTTTTAAAGTTACACAAATTGCAGGCTTTTTAGCCAGAAGAATAGTTTGTTACGTTAAAGTTGGAGACTTAGTCGAAAAAGGGCAAAAAATAGGTATGATTAGGTTTGGTTCGAGAGTTGTACTTGAAGTACCACCTAATCATACTTTCGTTGTTAAAAAAGGGGATAGAGTTAAAGCTGGAAAGCGCGTAGCGGTGAAAAGATGAGGTATAAGATTAGCTACGCTGATCTCTTTTCTATGATGAACTTGCTTTCGGGTTTTGCGGGAATTGTTACGCTCAACGTTTACTTTATAATTTTATCAGCTTTTTTTGACGGAATTGACGGTTTTATTGCAAGGTATGCTGGGGGAAGTGAACTCGGAGTAGAGCTTGATTCTTTGGCGGACTTGGTATCCTTCGGCTTACTTCCATCGTTTTTTCTTGCAAAAATGTGGAAAGAGGGTTTTTTAATTTCTGCAATTTACGTTATCTGCTCAGCTTTTAGATTAGCCCGTTTTAACGTACTCAAAAGTGAAAACTTCATTGGTTTACCCGTTACAGCCTCAGCTTTGATTATTTTTTGTTTAATAAGGCTGAAAATGCCCGTTTTTTTAATTG
Organism: Archaeoglobaceae archaeon; assembly: GCA_026985525.1. Classification (GTDB taxonomy): domain Archaea; phylum Halobacteriota; class Archaeoglobi; order Archaeoglobales; family Archaeoglobaceae; genus WAPX01. The sequence goes on along the minus strand of JALSQI010000039.1, from coordinate 21,622 downwards.
GAATTATAACTCTAATTCTCTCTGCTATAATGGTTAGCAAAATCGAGTACGTTAAAGTGAAGAACGAAAAACTTTTGCTTCTCTGCGGTATAGCTCTAATGTTTTCCTTTAACAAATTTGGTGCGATGTTGCTACTATTCCTGTGTTTGATTTACGCATTATCACCTCTTTGGGGGTGGAAAAATTGCGGGAATTAATAGCTAAAGCCGGATTTGAGGCAGGAATAAAGCTTGGAGCTGTTTTTCACCAGTTCATCGGATTACCAATTAGCTTCGAAAACGTTGAAATTATAGAGAGGGCTATAGAGAGTTGCGTAAGTCTTCAACCTTACGTAGAAGAAGTTAAAGTCGAGATAGATAGGGATGTCCTTAGAAAAAGCATTTCGGGTTACGGGTACGCTACGCTTTTACCAGAAATGCTTAGAGTGGAAGTCCTCGTTTCTGTAAAAGAAGAAAACTTACGTTGTAAAGTGAGAGCAAAACTTGAATGGATTGAGGACTACCCGCTTATGTACTTGAAAGAGGTGGTGCTTTCTGAATAGCGTTTTGCACGGCGTCTATCCACCCTCCGAAGATTCAGAGCTTTTGCTTGAAGTAGTGGAAAAAGAGATAAGAAGAGATGATGTTTTTCTTGAAGTGGGGACTGGAAGTGGATTCGTTGCTGAAAAATTAATTGGTAGGTGTAAAAAAGTCGTTGCAACCGACATTTCTCCCCTCGCCGTTAAAGAGGCTAAAAAGAAAGGAATAGACGTAATTTTAACGGATCTATTTTCTGGTTTAAAGAGAGTTTTTACCTTAGTTGCTTTCAACCCTCCTTACTTGGAATTGAGTGATGTTGAAAAAAGAGGCGATTGGATTGAAAAAGCCATAGATGGAGGAAAAGGGGGAATAGAAGTAGCTTTAAAATTCGTTAATAGGCTTGACGAAGTGTTAGTTGAAGGTGGTAGAGCGGTTATAATCCTCTCATCTCTCTCCGATTTACGTACTTTTCTCGAAAACTGCTCAAATTACGAGGTAGAAGTTGTTGGGAGAAAGAAGCTATTTTTTGAAGAACTCTTTGCATTTCTCTTAAAGTCAAAGAAATAAACCAAAAGATTTAAATACTATTATACTGAATATATATTCAGTAAGTTGAGGAGGTGATGTTCATGCCGAGATATCCGGGGTTTGGTCCTTGGAGCCATTTACCACCATGGGAGAGACCGGGCTGGAAGTTTGGCAGAGGTAGGGGCTGGTGCTGGTGGTATTACTACAACTACGGCGTTAACTACAGTATGGATAAGGAAACTGAAATAAGAATGCTTGAGGACGAAGCGGCTTACTTGGAGGAAAGACTTAGAGAGATAAAGAGAAGGTTAGACGAGCTTAGAAGGTAACTCGAAAAAATTTTTATTTTTGTTTTATTTCAAAATTATTACTTATGTGTAAACGTTGCTAAGTTTGCTGCTGCCCCAAGGCCATGCACTGCTGTTGTAAGTTATACTTCCGTTACCATTTGCACTACCCCAGCTTATAGCAGTTGCAGTTCCATTGACTTTCCAATCGCTAATAGTCCAGTTGTGCACACCATTGCTCAGAGTAACTGGATTCGTTATGTTAACGTCGAACTCAAGACTTCTCTTGTGGTGCCAAATTATCTTAACGGCAACGTGCGTATGGCAAGCAACGCAAGCCTCGTTAGCTCCCCTCAAAGTTGAGTTGTTTATCGCCTCTAATACGAACATCTTGTGTGCAGCCATACTTCCAGTATCTCCCGGATATGAAGTTAAACCAAAACCTCCGGCGATTACGTATGACGACGTAGCTACGATCGGATTTCCGTGACATGTGTAGCAAGTGGTTGGACCAAGCTTTAAGTAATAACCGACATGGGCGGTATTGCCATACGCTCCGTGACAAGTCAAACACCTTACTGTTGATGCTGCGTGAGCTTGCTTTCCCGGATAATAACTCGTTATCGCACTGTTGTTAACAGTCGCATACGTAAAACCGGAAAAAGCAGTTCTATGACACAACTGACACTGGAAAACATAACCAGTCTCACCAGTATGGGGGCCTACTTGCAAGCGCATTTCTTCGTAAACATCTGCGTGGCATTTCTGGCACGGAATCTGATTTCCATTCCCACTTATGTTATACCACCAGTGCTGCCCGGCGAAAAGCGAAGCTGTTTGGGGCATTACGAGTATTCCAATTGCTACAAGAGTTACTGCAAGCAGCACCGGTTTAAAATTTTGCATGATTTTTAATTTGTTGAATTTCGATATATTTTTTACTATTTTCGAGTTTTTGTGATAATTTTGTTTGCGATGAATTTTGTAAGCTGTACCACTACTAAGTAAAATCATCGAGACAACAGTTTAATACTCCTAAAAATTATCATTAAAATATGGCGGAGTACTTTGAGCTTGGAGAATTGAAAAGCAAAGCACCAAAGTTGTTCGGAATACCAACTGGTACGAAGTTAGATGAAATGTTTTACAAGATAGAAGTAGATGAAGAAGGAAAGTTCGTAAAAAAACCTCTTGGAGGGATACCTTACTTATCAGTGTTGAATTTGACAGGCGTTCCAGATAGCGGCAAAAGTGTTTTAGCTGAGCAGTTTGCAGTAACTCAGGCTGGAAACGGTTATAGAGTTTTGTTTGTAACTGTTGAGAGTCCAGCCAATTTTCTCTACACCGCTTTAAAGCAAAAGAGCATGGCGTTGGGTATAGACTTTTCAAAAGTTGAGGAAAACGTTGTAGTTATAGATGCATCTCAGAGCGAAGAATTGAGAGAAAATCCAAGAGCTTTGTTGGACACAATGGCTTACGCTATAAAAGATAAAAAGATAACGAACGTCATAATCGACAGCATAACTGGATTGTACGAACACAGAGAAATGATGGCGAGGCAGATAGTGAGACAGTTTTTTAACTTCTTAAAAAAATGGAAGCAGACTGGATTGTTTGTTTCTCAAAAAAGAAGCTCTCAGGGTAGCGACACTGCTGAGGCTGCTGGTGGATTAGCTGTTGCTCACATAGTTGATGGAACGATAATCTTGGACAAGAAACTCATAGACAACAGGTGGGATGTGAGTCTTTACGGTTTGCCAATAGGAAGCGTTTTGAGAACGATAAGGATTGACGGGTGTAGGCTTTGCGGACACGACTCAAGGACGTGGGTTTTCGAAATAAGCGAGGTTGGTACGATTGAGATAATATGTCCACTTTCCGAATACATTAAGAAAAAGGCTGAAAAAGAAAAAGAGTAATTTTATTTATTAATTTTATTTTTCTATGTCGAATAGTACTATCCTTTCTCTGATTAGTAGAGGTATCTTTTCAGCACCTACGACTTTAAGTTCATCTTCAGATATATCGAAAAAATCTACTATTCTTTTTAATTTTTCTTTATTTTTTGACACTTCCACTAATACTTTTTTTTCTTCGAAATCATCAACTTTAACGTTGTTGAAAAATACTCCGACTACTTTATTAATTCCTTCTTTCACTCCAAGCTTTATGGCATCTCTTATCTGTCTTGTTGCAGCAGCGTAAAGCATAACTTCGAGTGGTAGTGATTTGGCTACCTTCCTATCTTTTTCCCAAGCTTTCAAAGCTTTTTTCACAGCGAAGTAAACGTGGTTTTCATCGACTATGTAATCTGCATTGAGAAACACAACTTTATCTCCATACTTAAATAAAAATTCCTGAAGGTTTTCAACTTTTAATATACCCTGTTTTACTTCGTACTTCACTCTATTTCCTCCAAAATCCTTTTCAGGATCTCCTCGTCGCTTAATATTCCTTCTGGTGGATTTATTATCTTTTTCAGTCTAAGCGGGACGGAATCCATTCTGTAAGCTGAACCTTCTACTTCCACTCCTGCTATTGCTGACGGTATAACAACATTTGCAATTTTAGTTGTTAGGCTCTTGAACGGATCAACAACTATGAGAGGTATTCTTTTCATGTAATTGACAGTAGCTCTCGGAAAATGTGCTGCTGGATCGCCCCCGAGAACGAACATCGCATCAGCATCTTCTCTCGACAGTATGCTGTTCGCATCTGTTTCTCCGGGATTGTACCACGGATAACCTTTTGTAAAATCTACAGCGAAGGGATATCCAGTTTCCCATGCACAAACTTCGTTAAAGCCCGTTACGTTGAAGTGTCCTCTCATCGGCATTATACCAAACTTCGTAAAGCGGTAGAGGTCTTTGACTAAACTAATTGCTTCGCTTATGTTCCAGTAATTTCCTGCTGAATGAGTTAATCCCATGCCGAAAAAGATTACCCCGAACTTACAGCTCTTCATCATTTCCGCTAATTCAAACAGCTTTTCTACCTCGACTCCTCCAACTTTTTTAAATCTACACTCTCCCGTATTTATTATTGTTCTGAGAGCGTTGAGAACTTCGTAGTCCTTACCCGGTTCAACTCTAATAAAGAGGTCTGCGAGCTTGGAACTTTCAGTTGGTCTGACATCTATAACGACGACTTTCCTCGCTATTCTGCTTTGAGAAAACCTGCCGCTTGGAAAGACGGAATACCTTGACATATGTCTTGGATGAGCGTGCATCGGATTGCAACCCCAAAATACAACGAGATCTGCTCTGTTCTTCACTTCTCCAAGTGTAAAACTGGGAACTCCAACTTCGTGGACGGCTAATATAGTAGGTCCGTGGCATACAGATGATGTACAGTCTATAACTCCACCAACTTTCTCAGCCAGCTCAATTGCAAGCTCTTGAGCTTCGCAAGTAGTTGAAGAAAATCCGTAAAAAAGTGGTTTTTTAGCATTTACAAGAATTTTAGCAGCCTTTTTTATTGCTTCATCGAGAGAAACTTCTTTTCCATTTATTTCTGGTTTTAAAACTCTGCTGTGATATCTCGCTAAAATTTTCGAAGTGCCTAAGACACAAGCGTTTTCAACTTTAATCTCTTTTCCATCTGTCTCTACTATCAGATCGTCGCAGAGAGCCCCACAGAACGGGCAAACGAAAGCATTTGTTCTTCTGTAATCTGCTCTCTTCACTTTGCTTTCCATAACCATGAAGTTTATCAAAATTTATAGTGATAAAAATTTTACTAACGTTCGATAACCAAACTCATGTTTCTCAGCATTTCGCTCAGCATTAAGACGTGTAAACCTTCTCCTCTCTCAAAAACTATCGCTCCTCTACTACAATACTCTGCACAAAGTCCACATCCTATGCACAGACATGGCTTGATGTATATCTTACCTTTTACTACGTTTATTGCCAGACCTTTTGACATCGTTTTGCAGACTGTAACGCAATCGCCACAACCAGAACAAAGGCTGTCGTCTATTGCCATTGCAATTGAAGATAAGCTGTAATCTGCGTTTGGTTGGTAAAATTCGTCGAGACTGAGTGTTTTAATTCTTGAAAAATGCCTAAGGGATGAGAGAACCCTTGAGAGGTAATAGGGTTGAACTCCGAGGAAGACCATTAAATTGTACCTTTTAAGTTCTTTCCACCCACCATCTTCCGCAAATTGAATTATATGATGTAGCGTGTAACTGCAAGTTAACGGCTTAACACCCCTTTCAATCAAAGGCTTTGAAGAAGCTCCGGTGGCTATTACTGGCATAAATCTCGATAGTTCGACTGCAAAATTTACTAAGTAGTCTCTCTCTAAAAGTAAACCCCCAGTAACCAAAATTGCTTTAGATGTAGAAATTATTTCGGCCGCTTCTGCTGGCGTAACGCATATAGCCCTTTCGCACTGGAGTTCGGAAGTTTTGTAACTCCTAGGTATGAATACCCAACGCCTCACTTTCAACGAAAAATCATTGCATTTTTTAAATTTTTCCTACATTCTTGTAACCCGATTTTTTGTTAAATTCAACTACAAAAACTTTGAAGCAAAAGTTTCATCTTTTACGTCGCATATTTCTTTATATTTGCAATTTCTACACTTATTCTTTTTATCTGTTTTTTCTGGAAGAAATCCTTTTTTCAATTTATTTACTCTATCTATAGCCTTAATTATAACTTTCCTATCTTTTGGCGTAACTTCGTAACCCTTAAGCATTCCGGACTTGCAATAGTAAACGAATCCATCCTTTTTATCCAATATCATACAGAAAGCTGTAAGTTTAACTCTATCATTGTACCATATCCCACTTTCTGGAGCTTTGTATCCAAGAATTAAAGGCTTGTTTCCTTCCACGAGCTCGTCTAAGATACCAATTAGATTTAACTCCTCCTTATACACTTCGACTTCTGTTTCAATGCTTTCGATCTCATCTACTTCCTTAGAAATCTTAAACTCTTTCAAAGCAGAATTGAAAATTTCTTCACTTTCTTTACCGTAAATTGCTAAAAATCTATTCTTTGCCCATTTTTCCCAATTTTGTGCATCGCTCCTATAACTGTAATACATTTCTTTCATAGCCTGAAATTTTGAAGCAGTTGTTTCCTCTGGAAAGCTCAGGTTAAAATAACAATACCGTTGGCAGAAAAGAAGAGAAGTTATGTCGCTAACTCTAACTTTATCCTTCATTCCTCCAGCTCCACGACTTCTAAAACTTCGAGTGGAACTTTTCTCAACCTCCTACCTATCTCGTACTTTGCTATCCTCGCGGCGTGTTCAGAACTTTCGGCGTTAAACACTTTCATCTCAAAAACTAATCCGACCAATGCTAATCCAGCTACCATGAAAGCACTCTTTAAAGTTTCACCACATTTTGGGCATTCCACGTAACCAACGTCTATTTCAACGAAGTCCAAGTCGGGATTTAGTCTTTTTCCAGCTTCAGCTACAGCTATGTTCATAGCATCTTCAACACTTTTAGCATTTCTGACAATCCAAGCTCCTTGGAGAACTACTAAGTAGTTCAAACGTATCACCCCCAGAATAGCTTAAATACCAAACATCTTTTTGAGGATACTCTTTGCTTTACCTGTTTTTTCGTTTTCCAAACTTTTATCTTCTTTTTTACTACTACTCTCGTCAACTTTTTCAAACTCCACTCTATTTAGATTTTTATCTCTTTCAACGGATTTTGCTTTTAAAACTTTCTCTTCTCTCAATTCGTTTTTCGAACCTAAATTTTTTTCCTTTCTAAAAATTTTAATTTCCCTTCTTTTCTTTTCTTTAACAACACTTTTAGCACTTTTAACTATGCTTACAGCACTACCACCGTGTTTGCTTTTTCTAACTCTTATCTCAACTATTATTGGTTTTTCCAACTCTGGACTAACGACCATCGCTGTTCCGGGAGGTAATCTTTTAATTTCATCGACCATTTCAGATGTTAAACCTTCTACGCCTTTCTTTACAGCGTTTATGTCGTTTGGATTTGTAACTCTTAAAATTATTTGTGTGTTGCACTGGCTTATTACGTTTTTGTCAACTCTTGCAGGTCTCTGACTTATGACCATTAAACCCAATCCGAACTTTCTTCCTTCACTTGCAATAGTCCTAAGAATGCTTGTTGAAACGGTTTTACCAAATCCTCTTTCAGGTATGAAGTTGTGAGCCTCCTCTATTACGATCATCCCAGCTGGCACTTCGTTTAACTTCCTAAGCTCAAACAGCTCGCTGCATATTCTCGATACTATTAAATCTTGATGCTCTGGTGGAACGCCTCTCATGTCGAGAACAGTAACTCCTCCTTTTTGAAGTAACATTTGAACTGGTGTTGGATTTTCGTCAAAAAGCCCAACGTCTGCAATTTTTTCTAAACTTCCCAATACCGTCCACTTAGAATTATGCTTTATCTTCTCAACTTCCCCTATAACGTCTTCTACGCTGTATTGCCCCCTCTTTTTTAAGTTTTTTACGGCTTGGTAAACTAAAGCCTGTGAAGAATTACCCGTTATTCCCGCCAGCTCTATTAGTTCTTCAGCAGACAAATTTTTTCCATCTAATTTAAGAACGCCATCTGCTACGTCGGCAAAAGGAGAACTTGGAGGAACGTAAACTTTAACGTTTTCGTAACCTTTTGGATTTACACCGAAGTACTTCATTCGGTCTAAGTCATTTTCATCATCGTTTGGATATTTTAGAGACGAATATTCTCCGTGGGGATCTATTATGAAGAGAGGAACGCCTCTCTCTATGAGTTCTTCCACAATTACTCCTGCCGTGTAGCTTTTTCCACTTCCAGTTTTTGCAAGAATACAGCAATGTTTTTGAACGAGAGAATTTATGTCTAGTTTTACTTTTATGTTCGTATCCTGTAAGTATCCTATGTAAGCCCCATCTCTCTTCAAACCTAGAACGTCAATTACCATTCTTTCTTCAGCTTTAAAAACGTTCTCTCCCGGAACGAACGGTGTTTTTGGCACTCTTAGGAAGCCTTCATCATCTCTCCTGCCAACTACTATTGCTTTTGCTATGTAAAGCTCGTTCTCGACTTCTCTTCCTTCAAGTACATCTGAACTTCGTAAGTCTGCCGTAGCTTTTACTTCAACTACTTGAGCTAAGACCCATCCTTCAACGTCATTCCACACTTTAACGTAATCAGTTCTCCTTACTTCTCTTGCATCGAAAACGACAAAGCTAAATTCTGTTGAAGTAGCTTCCCCGTAGATTCTACCAACTGCCCCTTTCATTTTAGAGGTTTTCATACTTTCACCAGTAATGTGAAAAATTAGTAAACAGGTAAAAATAACAAAATAAAAAAGTTACGTTTTTATCCTGTCAGGATTAAAACCTTTTTTGATAAGTAATTCCTTAACTCTCGCAACGTGATTGCCTTGCAACTCAATGGTACCGTTTTTCACGGTACCTCCACATGCGAGCTTAGATTTCAAAAAACGAGCCAACTCTTCGAGATTTATTTCCCCGCCATCTATACCTTCTATTACTGTGACTTCTTTCCCATATCTCCTTCTGTTTATCTTTATAACTATCTGCTGCTGCTCCTTCGCTACCTCCTCACAAACGCAGAGGTCTTTCGGCAATCCACAAATGCTGCATATATCAGGACTCATCCTCTGGCATTACCCCCTTTTTTTGTAAGTAAGATTGAAGGAATTATTAAAGTTTCGGTAAATTAATTTAAACCAAACAATTTCTTAGCGTTTTACTTGAGGATTTCGAATACTGTTCACAACGTTTTATATACTCTAATAAAAATTTCGCACTATGTCTAAACAGAGAGAAAAGATTATATATTGATTCCCTATTCCTGCTAAAAAAGTGAAAAAGGTGATGAGATGTCTGAGGAAGCTATAAACGAGGCTATAAAAGTGCTTAAAGAGAACAATGTGAAGCAAGTGCTCTGCACTTTCTGCGATGTTAGGGGATATATGCAGCAGTTCTCTATTCCCGCAAGGGAGTTTACAGATGGTAGCGGTTTTGAGGGGATAGGTTTTGACGGCTCTTCTATAAGAGGATTTAAAACGATAGACCAGAGCGACATGGTTTGGAAAGCGGATCCATCTACGATAAAGGTAATTCCATGGATAGATGATCCAGTACAGAAAACGGCGATAATGTTTGGAGACTGTTGTGAAGCATGGGGTGAAGAAATAGCTGATTGCGACCCAAGAGGTTACGTTGCAAAGAGGTTGCAGAAGAAGTTAGCAGATGAAGGAATGTCCGCAATATTTGGTCCTGAAATAGAGTTCTTCGTATTCGATTCTGCAGATCCAACAAAGCTTGCTTACGACCTTTGGGTCTCTCCAAACGGTGGTGCTGGAGACAGTTGGGGTCCGCCAAGAGTGATGCCTGATAGCCCTGAGTTAACACCGGGTGGATTTGTAATAAGGCCAAAGGAAGGTTACTTCAGAGCACCTCCAGAAGATACGACTGTAGAGTACAGAAACGAGTTAGTTGACAACCTCGAAAAGCTAGGTGTGTTTGTGGAGTACCACCACCACGAAGTCGCTACTGCTGGGCAAGTTGAATTAGACTTCAAGCCTAAGCAGCTGGTTGACGTTGGAGATTCATTCTACTTGTACAAATTTGCGGCTAAGAACATTGCTGCAATGTACGGCATGATAGCTACATTCATGCCAAAGCCACTTTACTTGGACAACGCGAGTGGTATGCACACTCACCAGTCTCTGTGGAAGGGTGAGCCTTTTAAGGGTGAAGCTCTGTTTGCAGACCCTGACGACGAGTTCATGCTCAGTCAGACCGGTAGGTACTACATAGGCGGTTTGCTTGAGCACGCCAAAGCTTTAACTGCTCTTTGCGCACCAACTGTAAACTCTTACAAGAGACTTGTTCCCGGATTTGAGGCTCCGATTTACATATGCTGGAGTCCGAGGAACAGGTCTGCCTTGGTTAGAGTACCCATGTACTTAAAGAAGCCAGAAGCGATAAGGTGTGAATACAGAGGTGCTGATCCAAGCTGTAATCCATACTTAGCATTCTCAGCAATGCTTGCAGCTGGACTGGACGGTATAAAGAAGAAAATAGATCCCGGAGATCCGCTGATGAAAGACGTTTACGAGCTTTCACCAAAGGAGAAGAGAGAACTTGGTGTTGGAGAACTGCCAACCACTCTTAGAGATGCTATAGAGTGTTTGCAGAGTGATGAAGTGATACAGGAAGTTCTTGGAAGTCATATATACGATGCTTTCGTTGAAATAAAGACGGACGAGTGGAACCAGTACTGCCTCTACATAACTCCGTGGGAATTCATGAAGTACTTAGACATTTAACTTTTTATTTTCTTAGTCTTTTTAATAACTTTTAAAACAGAAAAATTTAAAAAATCTAACTCGTTAAAATCCAAAGCCTTAGTGGCTTTTCTAAGCTACATAAGCTACACTTACTTCCAGTGAGGAGGTTTGATCATGTTAGGTATTGAAAGGGGTATGAGCCAATATGGTGATATGGTGTTCAAGGGAACTACTACTGTTGGTTTAGTCTGCAAGGATGGAGTTGTACTTGCAACTGAAAAGAGAGCGACGATGGGCAACTACATAGCGAGTAGAAGGGCTAAGAAGATCTATCAAATTGCTGATAGAGTAGCTATGACTACTGCAGGTAGCGTTGGAGACGCACAGTTCCTTGCGAGGTTAATTAGAGTTGAGAACAACCTTTACGAAATAAGAAAAGAAGAGAAACCGACTGTTAGGGCGATAGCTACTATGATATCTAACTTGTTGAACTCTTACAGGTATTTTCCCTACTTAGTCCAGTTACTAATAGGTGGAGTTGACTTCAGGGGTGCGAGTATATACTCCATAGATCCAATTGGTGGAGCTATCGAGGAAAAAGACATAGTAGCTACTGGATCTGGCAGTCCAACAGCTTACGGAGTTTTAGAGGATAGGTATAGCAAAGACATGAGCGTTGATGAAGGTGTAGAAATTGCTGTTAGAGCTATAGCCTCTGCGATGAAAAGAGATTCTGCATCTGGGGATGGGATAGATGTCGTGAAGATTACTGAAAAGGAATACGTTCAACTTGAAAGCGATGAAATAGAGGAAATAATTAAAAAATTTAGAAAATAATTTTTCTTTTCTTTAAATTAAACTTCTTACTAAGGTGGTCAAATGTCGAGCAAACTCGAAGAGCTAATCGACAAAGTGAAAAACCTAATTCCAAAAAACGTTAAAGTAAAAAGCGTTGACGTGGAGGGTCCAGTAGTCGTAATTTACGTTAAAAATCCGCAGGAATTTGCAGAGAGTGGCGATATAGTAAAGACTCTCGCCAAAGATTTGAGAAAGAGAATAACTATAAGACCAGACCCAAAAAGTCTGAAACCTCCTGAAGAGGCAAAAGAGATAATAAAAAAAATAGTTCCACCAGATGCTAAGATTACAAACTTTTTCTTTGACGAGGAGAACGGTGAAGTGATAATAGAGGCTGAGAAGCCGGGAGTGGTAATTGGAAAGCAGGGTACGACTCTTAGAGAGATAATGAAAGCAGTCGGCTGGAGTCCTAAGCCTGTTAGAACGCCACCTCTACACTCTAAAACGGTAGAAGATGTCAGAAAATACTTGTTAAGCGTTAGGGAGGAGAGAAAAAAAATACTGAGGAGAATTGGAGAAAGAATTCACAGGGGATGTATATACGAAGACAAGTGGGTAAGGATTACTTTCTTAGGTGGATCCAGAGAGGTTGGTAGAAGTTGTTATTTGCTGCAAACTCCTGAAAGTAAGATAATGATAGACTGCGGAGTTAACGTGAGCAACATTCAAGCTTCTCCTTATCTATACGTTCCTGAAGTTCAGCCACTCGATACAATAGATGCGATTGTTATAACACATGCACACCTCGACCACTGTGGCTTAGTTCCTTTGCTTTACAAGTATAGGTATTCTGGCCCAATATACTTAACTCCCCCTACGAGGGATCTAATGGTGTTGTTGCAGAAAGACTTCATAGAAGTTTCAGTTAGAGACGGCATTAAAGCTCCTTATGAAGGTAAGCACATAAGAGAGGCTTTGAAGCACACGATAACTCTCGATTACGGGATAGTTACAGATATAAGCCCAGATGTTAGGCTTACGTTTTACAACGCGGGACACATCTTAGGTTCTGCGATAGCTCATTTTCACGTAGGAGAAGGACTTTACAACGTTGCCTTTACTGGAGACTTTAAATTTGAAAGAACAAGGCTTTTCGATAAAGCTGCTACGAATTTTCCAAGACTCGAAACTCTCGTAATGGAAGCTACTTATGGTGGAAGTCAGGACTTCCAGCCTTCAAGAAAAGAAGCTGAAGAGAGATTGATAACCATAATAAATGAAACGATTAAAAACGGTGGAAAAGTGCTAATTCCTACGTTTGCAGTTGGTAGAAGTCAGGAAGTGATGATAGCACTTGAAGAGGCGATAAGGGAAAAGAAACTTGAGAAAGAGATAACGGTTTACTTGGATGGAATGATTCACGAAGCTACGGCTATTCATACAGCTTATCCGGAATACCTAAACTCTCACCTACGAGATTTAATCTTCCATCACGGCATAAATCCATTCATAAGTGAGGATTTCGTTAAAGTGGATTCAGTTAGTAAGAGAGAAGAAGTAATAAACGATCCCAGTCCAGCAGTAATACTCGCTACTTCTGGTATGCTCAACGGGGGGCCAGTCATGGAATACTTTAGACATTTAGCTGAGAGCGAAAAGAACACTATCGTATTTGTCGGTTATCAGGCTGAAGGTACTCTTGGTAGGAGGGTTCAAAAGGGTTGGAAAGAAGTACCTTTTAGCGTTGATGGTAGGAGAGAAGTTGTTAAAGTTAACATGAGAGTTGAAACAGTTGATGGATTTTCCGGCCATTCTGATAGAAGGCAGTTGATGGGTTACGTTAAAGCTCTTAGCTCTAAACCTGAAAGAATTCTAACAGTACACGGTGAGGAAAGTAAGTGTGTAGATTTAGCTTCAAGCATATACAAGACTTACAGAATTGAAACGAGAGCACCTTACAACTTGGAAACGGTGAGGCTGATATGATAGTAATTGCAGTTTCAGGCTACTCAAATTCGGGTAAAACAACTCTCGTTGAAATGTTAATAAAAGAGTTTTTGTCCATGGGATTTAAAGTTTTAGCAGTAAAGCATGGTAAAAAGTTTGATGTCGAAGGAAAAGATAGCTGGAGAATGTGGAACGCTGGAGCGGAAGTAGCTATGATTGGAGAAGAGTTTACTGCATTAATGCTCAGAAGAGAACTTAGCTTGGATGAGTTGGGGAAAATAGTTAAAGCTGATATCGTTATTGTGGAAGGGTTCAAGTCTAAGAACCTTAGGAAAATAGTAATTGGTAACGTTCCGTGCGAAGGTGAAGTAATTGAAAGACTGAACGAAAGAGATGTTGTTGAAGGAAGAGTTGATGTAAAAGAGCTTGTTAGAAAGATACTTGACATCCGCAAAGTTAATATTTCTAATCACTCCTTAGAGGAGTGAGCCGCCGTGGCTTAGCTGGCAGAGCGGGTGATTCGTAATCACCAGGTCCCGGGTTCAAATCCCGGCGGCGGCTTGTAGTAACGTTTATTAAATGAAACGATTAAAAACGTTTTGAGGGACCCGTAGCCTAGCATGGATAAGGCGGCAGCCTCCTAAGCTGCAGATCGCGGGTTCAAATCCCGCCGGGTCCGCTTTTCTGATCGTTCTCGATTGTCACATTGTTTATTTGATCATAGTTTAAACACAATTAATCTTTGTTGTAACTTAAATTGCAATAAAATCAAAAAATTAATATTGAAGTTCACTCTAAAAACTTAATGTGAGGTTGCGAATTGAATTAGAAAGAATAGGTGATGCTGTTTTGGATTTAAATTACAATTACAACCTCGCCAGTCTTATATACAGAAGAATTCAGAAATCTGACGGATCTCTATCTTTAAATTTACACGAAAAGAAAGGTTTTAAATTTTTTACTTTTAGCAAACTTATGGTTCCCAAAAGGATGTTTAAGATAGTTGACAATCACATGGTTATAGTGAGTAGAGACGTTTACTTTTACTTTTCTACCCCTGTTGATGAAATTGCTAAAGCTTTAGTCGAGGGTTTGTTGAGCGAGCCAAACGTTGAGATTTGCGGTGCAAAGTTTACGATTTCTGAAATATCAGTAATTAAAGAGAGGAACATCGGAAAAAAAGAAAGATTCGTTACTTTGTCCCCAATAAACGTTAGTACTACTAAGGAGGGTAAGGTTAGAGACTTGTATCCGGACAATCCAGATTTTTATAAAAATTTAAAATTAAATCTAATAAATAAATATCTGTGCTTATTTAAAAAAGAGCCAAAAGAGTACGATTTAGAAATAACTCCTATCAGGACTAAGCCTAAGCGTATTAAAGTAAAGAACACTTTCCATCGATGCGTTGAGATGGTCTTCGATGCTAAGGGGAGTAGGGAGTTGTTGGAGATAGGGTATAAGGCAGGGTTTGGAGAGAGAAACAGTATGGGTTTTGGGATGGTGAAGGTTGTATGAGCAAGATTGCGACACTTGATGAATTCTTTGAAAAAGATGATAGAAATACAAACTCAGGTAGCGGTATATCTCATGAGCTAAGGTTCACTGGTAACTGGTTTATCGATGCTGGAATTTTAGGGTTTGTGAATTTGATGGAGGAAGTCTATGGCTGGGATTTGGATGAATTACAAGAAAGAATCAAAGAGAATCCAGAACTCGTGTATTATTGGTATTTTCCTATAGGGTATATATGTCATGTGGTAAGAGAAGCTCAGAGTAAAAAAGGTTCAGAAAAAATAAAAGAAGTAGATAACATAATTAGAAAAATACCTAAAGCACCTAAGATCGCAAATATATATGATCTTTTTGATAAAGCTTGGGACTGGATAGCAAATAACGAATCGTTAACGGAAACAAAAAAAGGTAAAAGGAGGATAAAATTAAGCTGGTCCGGAAAGTATAGAGTTCTTACAAATTTTCCACTTTTTCAACCAAGATACGATATTGAAAAGCAGAAAAGTATTCTTATGGGACTGCTTGGATTGAAGGAAATTGAAGATAAATTATTGATTTATATTGACAAAGCAACAAGCAAATTCTTACCTTCTTTATCGGATTTTCCTAATATACCTTATACGAAAAGTTGTATTACAATTTACGATCTATGTAAGTTAAATCCTAAAGCACCTATTTTTATCTTAACATATCCTTTAGCTTTTATTGCAGATTCCAAACTTTTAGTTCAACTTAAACATCAATTAATGGTATATTCACCTAACTTAGAATTCACTTATTCCGTGAATAAAAAATTACGGAAGTATATTGAAAAATCTGAGCAAGATGGTACTAACATATTTAAAGTTACTTGGAGATCGATTATTGATTCTCTAACGGAGGTAGAATCTATATGGTCTCTTGAAAGTATGTATATGATTAAAATTAAACCACCTGTTGGTCAAAAGCAAGATTTTGAAAATGTAGAATATATAGGTATTTCAAAACTCCAAGCAAGCATACTAATAGATGATCCTGTAAGAGAAGCCTTGAATATTGAAGTTCCTGTGGGTAAAGATGAAAAATACAAAAATAAAGATAAATTATTATGGATTTTAGAAGAGTTCATTAAGAATAAGTCGTTATATGACTTAATATCGAAGCACATATATTATTGTCTGAGAGCGAAGAACGGAAAGGGCATATATCGCAAAGCATCACTATACGCATTAGCCATAGACGCAAAAATAAAGGAAAACAACCAGATAGATTTATTTTCAGATAAATTCTTCGAAGGTTACAGGAGTTTAGTCAACGAAATCAAAGATTGCTATTCTACGCTAAACTCAAACGCTATCAAAATTTCCCAATTATATAATAGTTTAGAAGAGAGACGGCAAATTAGTTACACTCTCGTATCTGCACTTAAAAAGAGAAATAGAATTGCATTTGTAAATACGTTGCTCAAAAAATTCTTGGAAAATGCTGGAAGCAAAGAAGTTTTACAGCTCAACAGATTCGTTTTTGAAAATATCGTTTCAAACGACGTTTCGTGGGAAAATTACGCTCTCGCTTTGGTTATTGGAATTTTAAGCGGTGGTGAGGTGGAAAGTGATGAATCCGAAAGTGAAGAATAAAGGAGTATATAGCTCAATCATGGAAGACTTCCGGGAAATCTTTGAAGGTGTTTCAAAAAATTACAGGCAAAAGCTAATTTACAATCTACTTAACGCCGTGAAATGCAACAATCAAAAAGAATTTTTCTGGATGGTTTTTAGGGTTTTAAACACAAATTCTGACAATCCAAAAGTTGCTGAGGTATCCGAGAAAATCGGAAAAATGTTTCCTTTAAGCTCTTCCGAATTTGAGAGAGTTGCATATTCTATAATTTTAGGTATTATGTCAGCCGGAGGTGGTGAGAGTGGGTAGGTTTATCGTGATGGATATCGTGTTTTATGGAAGCTCCCTGAACTATGATCAGGGGACAGGAAACTATCAGGAGCTTAAGAAAATCACGAAATGGGATGGCAGACAATATACATTAGTTAGCAGATACGCTTTGAGGTATAGCCTACTCCATTCGTCGAGGTTTAACTTAGCACCCGGTAGCGTTTTTACACAAGAAAAGAAAAAAGAAAGTGGTGGTAAAGCGACAATCCAACCGAAACCCGATTTGCTGTTTAATGGCGAAATAATGGCTTACCCTGAATTCGACCTGTTTGGATTTTTAATTACTAACACGGATCCACAAAATTTCAGAGAAGCTCCCGTAAAGATAAGCCATGCAGTGTCTATGACTCCTTTTAACTACGATACGCACTTCTGTGGTAATCATTGGATTGCTAAGAGAGCGTTATCAAGTGGTGTTATAGACAAGATGAACATAAACTTATTTACAAAAGAGGAGCACGAGACATTTTACCAGTATACCGTTGTTATTGATGCGGATAAAGTTGGAAATTTGTTTGTGTATACAACTAAGGATACCGATATTAAAAAATTAAAGAATATCTTAGGCAACGGAGATAAGGGTGTAATATCACTAAAAATTAACGATAACGATAAAGAGTTAAATGTAAATGTAGAAATTAAAAAAATCGAAAACAAAATTTGGGAAATTCATTATACTTTACCTCAAGAAAAAGTTAAATCACGAATTAAAACGTTAATCGAAGCTATATTGAGACTTAATAGAGAAATAAAGGGTATACCAAATTCTCTATCACCAAAACTGATGGTTGTAGGTATTTACAAAAATAAGCCATACAAGACTTACAAAGACAGGATTATACTCAAAGATGAATACACCGAAAAAAGCTACGATGAAATAGAGGAAAGAGAAGAGGATGGCAAGAAAATTGTAAAAGTCAAGCATGTTGTTTCCAAGAGTAAAAAGCCAGTGTTCGAAATAATTCTTAATCGAAAATCAGAAAATAACGAGAAAACAAATCCAGAGGATGATAATAACAGGAAATCCCAAAACGACGAAAACAAAGACAAAGAATTGATCTCGAAGGACAACGTCTGGAATTTCATAGAATTGATATTTAAAGATGAATCTAAAACGGAGGAGTTAGAACAAGTTAAAGTGTTTTACGATCCAAGCGTTGAAGTAACAATTAAGTGAGAATATGCCCGAGAAAACGTTGTTCATCGAAATCTTCCAGCCATTTACCCAGTATAGAAATCCATTTACTTTTTACTATGCTCAAACATACCCATTACCACCAAAATCGACAATAATAGGAATGCTCCAAAACGCAACCGACAACTACTATGATGAAAGGTTTTGGAATTTAAAGGTCAGCGTTCACGGTGGTTTTGAGTGTATGTTTTGGAATTATCAGCAGTTAATCAAAGGTGAAATAACTATCGGTAAAATTGGATTGCTCAACAAACACGACAGAAATCCACTTGGTAAAATATGGCATCCTCTATATCATTCAAATATCAAAGCTCAGAGGATACCAGTTTATCAGCAAGAACTTTTCAACGGACATCTCTTCATTTTCGTGAAAGGAAACGAAGATTTGATAGAAATAATAAAATCAAATTTAGAAAATCCCAAAAAAGTTCTGTGTCTTGGAAGGAGCGAAGACGTGATTTTTCTAAAGAATAAACCCAAAATACTGGAAGATGAAGGAGTTAAACCGCAAGTAAAATCGGTAAAGAGATCTTTATGGCTTAAATATTCAACATACATCAAACTGAACAAAAAGAAAGATAATTGCAAACCAGAAGATGAATTTCCAATAAGGAACGATAAATTTCCAGTATATTCAATTCCAGTAAAGGTTGAATTCAAGAACAATGGACGAACGATTAGAAACAAAGCTGAGCTTAACAAAAACACAGAAAGAAAAGTTGAATTTGAAACCGTTATCTATACGGGATACGATTACGTTGTTTATTTGGAAAGAGAAATTAAAGTTGAAAAGTATAAGATCGACGATAAAAGAGTTTTCAAAATTCCAACCGATTATGGGTGGTTGTGATGAACTTAATCAATTTGTTAAGGGCGAAATCGGAAAGGGAAGGTGAAGAAGGCAAGAACATTTTATTAAAAGATCACGCAATTGAGACATTAGAAAGAGCAAAACAACTGAAGGAATTTGTTGAAACTAACGGTGATACAATTACTTATCCCCTTTTAAAAAATGAAAAATTCTTCACGGCTTTGGCTATAGCTTTAATACTTCACGATTTCGGTAAGATTAACTACGATTTTCAGAAAAGAGTTCACAGTAAGAAATCCGACGATTGGAAAGAGCTTGAAGATTTCTTAAGACCGTTGCATGAAGTTAAGGTTCGAGATCATGAAGTCCTATCCTCTATATGGGCGTCTATTTTACTCGACGATGATATATTCGAATGGAAAGAGTGGTTTTCTAAGATAAGAACGGCCATTTTGCTCCACCACTACAACGAATATTACGTGGGATACCAAGATTTAATGGAGATAGTTCAAGGTTATCTTGAAGATATAAATAAATATCTTGAATTTATCTTGAACAATTGGAATTACATCGAGAAATTTTTGAATGATTTGTTCAATGAAATCGAAAGTAGATTTAGTGAGAACTTCGTAAGAAATGCGTTGGATGTAATCGGGAGTTGTATTAAAAGAGAAAAGGTAGAGGAACTTTTGAGAAAAATACAAGATAGGGACGATGACATCTCAGAATTTGCAGAATTCTATAAAATAGATAATGAAAATCCAGATTACGATTTTATCGTATTCTTAGGTTGTTTAAGAAGGTGTGATTACTCCGCAAGCGGTGAAGTTGATCTGGAAATAAACAAAAAGCTTGAAGAGATTTATGCGGATTTAAATGAGAAAATAAAGGAAAAAATCGAAGCAAAATCGATATGGCAGGAAAAGCTTCTTAAAGAAGTAGAACCGTTAAAATCTATAGTTCTCATAGCTCCAACTGGATCGGGCAAAACCGAGTTTGCTTTGCTGTGGAATACCAAGAATAGGAGAAAATTGATCCACACTTTGCCGTTGAGAGTGGCTTTAAACGATCTGTTTTGGAGATTTAAGGACGATTACTTTGGTAATTTAGTGGATATCCTTCATTCTACTGCATTCATCGAATACCTCGAAGAGGAGAGGAAAGGCAAAAAGCTCGACGTGGAGAGACAGCTGACCGCATCGAAATTGTTATCTTCCCCAATTCTCTTGACCACGCCGGATCAAGTATTTCTTACATCTCTAAACTATTACGGATCGGATAAGGTTGTTGCTGTGTATCCTTTATCTTCTATCGTAATCGACGAAGTTCAAACATACGATCCGGAAATGGCATCGATAATAATCAAAACTCTCAAAATCGTCCAAGATCTCGGTGGTGCTGTGCTCGTAATGACTGCAACACTGCCACCGTATTTCGAGCCGTTCTTCTTCGAAGAAGAAAGAAGGAAATATGGTATTTCAGAAGAGTTTAAGCTTAACTTTGAAAAAATAAATACGAAAACCATCAAGAACGACGTGAAAAACTACAATCTAAAGCGACACAAAATAAAGATCGTTGATGATTGGTTGGTTGAATATAAAAAGAAAGAAGAAAAAGAAAAAAAAGAAAAAGAGGAGAATCAATACTCAATTAAAGTCAATGATAAAGTGTTAAAAGAGTACCTTAAAAAATACGAAGACAAAAATATATTTATCGTTTTAAACAATGTGAGCAAAGCGATTAAAGTATATGAACTGTTAAAAGATAAATATCCCAATGCGTATCTCTTACATTCACGATTGATTGAAAAAGAGAAGGATAGACGAATAAAGGAGATTAGAGAAAAATTAGAGAAAAATGAGCGAGTTATAGTTGTTGCCACGCAGATAATCGAAGCCTCTGTAGATTTAGACTTTGATGTAATGATCACTGAAGTTTCTCCAATTGACAGCCAAGTGCAGAGGTGGGGTAGAATTTACAGAAACAGAGATTGTGATTACAAAGGAAATGAATCAAACATCTTAATTTTTATTGGAAAATCTGAGAACGGTAAAATAAAGATAGATAGAGGAACTTCAGCCATCTACGACAGAAGAGTCGTTGAAAAAACCATTGAGGTTTTAAAGGAATTTGAAGGAAACATCTTAAGCTACGATGACGAAAAAGCGATGATTTGTGAAGTCTTCAATAAGGTTGTTGAAGTTGTAGATCCAGATATGATCAAACTTATCGGAAATACCGCAACTCTCAAAGACATATACGTTGCAGAAATTAAGCGAAACTTAGAATTTCTTAAGTATTTTACGGTAGAAAAGAAGACTCAAGCTCAAAGATTGTTCAGGAGAATTGCCGGAATTCAGGTTGTGATACCAGCTGTCATGAAGATTTATGGAGATGAAATCGACAAAGCCTTTGCAGAAATTGTTGAAAATCCAGAAAGCAACAAGAAGACGTGGAAAGAAATAGAAAACGAAATTGGCGTAAACAAACTGGAACTAAAGAAGAGATTGTATCAATACTCTGTCAATATCCCTATATTCTATTTGGATGACCTTATGCGGTTAATTAAGCACGAATTTAAAGGATTTTATGTGATGGGAGTGGATGAAGAAGATGTAAAGTTAATCTATGAATTCGGGCTTGACAGGTTTATGAAAGACAAATTGAAAGCAAAGGATGAAGAAGACAGATTACTGTGATACTATAATTTAATCAAAAAAGGTAAAAACTGGAAAGTCCTTAAAATTCAGTATTAACCGGTAAAAAGTGAGAATAATCGATGTTGATCCATCCCGATTTATTCTTCTCCGAAAGATTTGGCTGAACTGATTGATCAC